>NZ_SMJZ01000117.1 GCF_004348345.1 Nonomuraea longispora | reverse complement strand
CCTCCGACCAGCCCGCCCATGACCGCCTGGGGCGGGGTGGGCGGCCGTGGGAGGTGGCGGTTCGGGCCGGGGTCAGGGAGTGCGGCGGCGGGAGCCGCGGCCGAGCAGCCAGCCCAGCACGACACCGCCGACCGCCACCCCCGCGCCCATGCCGAACGACGCCAGCATCACCCACGGCCGTGTCTCCGTGCGCGCCTTGGCGGGACGCTCGTGGACGGCCCCCGCCGGCCGGACGGCGCCCACCGTCGCGGCCTCCGGCTCGGGGACGCCCGGCCCACCTGAATCATCTGTGGCGGTGTCGGCCGTGGGGGCCGGCGCGAGGAGGTGTTCCTCGACGGCCGAGAAGAACTCGCCCGCCGTCCGCCTGGCCACCGATCCGAGCATGCGCTGCCCGACCCCGCCGATCATCCCGCCGATCACGGCGTCGGCGTCGTAGTCCACGCGGGTCCCGCCGTCGATCTCGGTCAGGCGTACCGTGACGGTCGCGTCGACCGTGCCCGGCGCGCCCTGCCCGCGGGCCCTGAGCGTGAAGCTCTCGGGCGCGAGCGGGTCCGTCAGCGCCACCTCGCCCTGGTAGACCCCTTTGATGGACGCGACGCCCGCGTTGACCGTCATCCGGTACGTGTCGTGTCCCGACTCCTCCAGGCGCTCGCACCCCGGAATGGTCCGCACCAGCACCGCCGGATCCTGGAGCGCCGTCCACACCTGGTCCCTCTGAACGCCGATCACGGCGCTGCCACCCACTTTCATGGAGCAACTTTAGGCGGCGGCGACCAGGCCGGATAAGGGCAACACCTGCCAGACGGGAGAAGGACTGTGACCAAGGTCGCACCCCATTGCTCTACAGCTTGTAGTACTACTGCAAGTAGATGTACTACAGCTTGTAGAGCTCAGGGAGTCGACGCAGACAATGGACGCACTTGACCTCGCACGGTGGCAGTTCGGGGTGACCACCGTGTACCACTTCCTGTTCGTGCCGCTGACCATCGGCCTGGGCGTCTTCGTGGCGGCCCTGCAGACGGCCTGGCACCGCACGGGCAAGGAGCACTACCTGCGGCTCACGAAGTTCTTCGGCAAGCTGTTCCTCATCAACTTCGCCATGGGCGTGGTGACCGGCATCGTGCAGGAGTTCCAGTTCGGGATGAACTGGAGTGAATACTCCACTTTCGTCGGGGACGTCTTCGGAGCACCCCTGGCGATGGAGGCGTTGCTGGCCTTCTTCATGGAGTCCACATTCCTGGGACTGTGGATCTTCGGCTGGGACCGGCTGCCGAAGAAGGCGCACCTGGCGTGCATCTGGGCGGCCGCCATCGGGTCCAACGTGTCGGCCTACTTCATCCTCGCCGCCAACGCCTGGATGAAGCACCCCGTCGGCTACGAGGTCGTCGACGGCAAGGCCAGGATGACCGACCTGTGGGCGGTGCTGACCAACTCGACGGCGCTGGCCCAGGTCCCCCACGTGGTAGGGGCGGCGTTCGTCGTGGCGGGCGGCTTCGTGCTGGCCGTGAGCGGATACTGGCTGCTGCGCACGCGCGCGGGCATGTGGCGCGGTGCCGCACGGGGCGCGCTCGTCATGACCGCGATCGCGGGGGCCGTCGTCGCGGGCACGGGCGACATGTCCGCCAAGCTGATGTACGAGCAGCAGCCCATGAAGCTGGCCTCCGCCGAAGGGCTGGAGCGCGACACCGCGGGCGCGGCCTTCAGCGTCGCCCCCGGCGTCGAGATCCCCGCCCTGCTGAGCTTCCTGTCCACCAACGACCCGGGCGCCACCGTCCAGGGCACCGAGGACCTGCAGCGGCGCTTCGAGCAGGAGTTCGGACCGGGCGACTACCGGCCGAACCAGCCGGTCGTGTTCTGGTCGTTCCGGGTGATGATCGGGTTCGGGATGGCCACGGTGGGGCTGTCGGTGCTCGGTCTCTGGCTGACCCGCGGGAGGCGCGACATGCCGAGGTGGCTGGCGCGGGCGTTCCTGTGGGCCCTGCCCCTGCCGCTGACCGCGGTGACCGCCGGCTGGCTGCTCAGCGAGATCGGCCGCCAGCCGTGGACGGTCGCGGGCGAGCTGCTGACCGCCGCCGGCGTGTCCCCCGGCGTGAGCCTGACCGAGGTGGCCATCTCGCTGACCGTCTTCACGCTGCTGTACGGCGCGCTCGCCGTCGCCGAGGTCGTGCTCCTCACCCGGCACGTCCGCGGGGGCGCCGAGGAGGAGCGGCGGCCCGCCGCCCCGGCCGAGCAGCCCGAACCGTCGCTGATGTACTGAGGAGCGGACAGTGATCGATCTGTGGTTCGTCATCATCGCCTTCCTGTGGACCGGCTACTTCGTGCTGGAGGGCTTCGACTTCGGCGTCGGGATGCTGGCCCCGTTCGTCGGGAGGAACGCCGCGGAGCGGCGCCAGAGCCTGCAGACCATCGGCCCGGTGTGGGACGGCAACGAGGTGTGGCTGATCACCGCCGTCGGCGCCATGTTCGCCGCGTTCCCCGCCTGGTACGCGGGTGTGTTCAGCTCCTTCTACCTGCCGGTCACGCTCGTCCTGGCCGGGCTGATCGTGCGCGGCGTCGGCCTGGAGTGGCGCGGCAAGGTCACCTCCCCGCGCTGGTGCGACGCGGGCATCGTGGCGGGCAGCGCGCTCCCGGCGTTCCTGTGGGGCGCGATCTTCGCCGGACTGCTGTTCGGCCGCCCGCTCGCCGCCCTGCTCGGAGGCGCGTTCACGCTGACGGTGTGCGTCCTGCACGGCGCCGTGTTCCTGGCGCTGAAGACCACCGGCCCGGTACGCCGCCGCGCCCGCTCCGCCGCCATGGCCGCGAGCGCCGTGGCCGTCCCCGTGGCCGTGTTCGCCCTGTCGGGCCTCGGCACGCCGCCCGCGCTGGCCGCCATGGGGACGCTGGCGGCGGCCACGGCGCTCATCTGGCGCCGCAGGGAGGGCTGGGCGTTCGCGGCCACGGCGGGCGCCATCGTGCTGACCGCGCTGGCCGTCTTCGTGCGGTTGCACGCGCGGCCCCTGCCGGGGCTGACGCTGGCAGAGGCGGCCTCCGGCGCCTACACGCTGACGATGCTGAGCTGGATCGGGCTGATCACGCTGCCGTTCATCCTGGTCTACCAGGGGTGGACGTACTGGGTCTTCAGAAAGCGGGTCCGGGTGGGCGCGGCCTAGCCGCATCACCGGCCGTGCGGTCAGAGGGCACTCCGCCGAGGTAGAGGCGGCCGAGCCGCGGGTCGGCCGCCAGCTCCCGCGCGGGACCGGAGATGTGCACCCGGCCGAGGTCGAGCACGCACCCGACGTCGGCCATCTCCAGCGCCCTGCGCGCGTTCTGCTCCACCAGCAGCACCGCCACGCCGGCCCCGCGCATGAGGTCGATCTGGTCGAACACGATCTGCGTGTTGCGCGGGTCGAGCCCCATCGACGGCTCGTCGAGCAGCACCACGGCCGGCTCCAGCATGAGAGCGCGGGCGAACTCGACCTGCTTCTGCTGACCGCCCGACAGCAGCCCGGCCACGCTCCCCCACCGTTCGGCCACGACGGGGAACAACTCCTTCACGGCCTCGATCCTGGCGTTCAGCACGGCCTGGTCGCGGACGGTGTAGCCGCCGAGCCGCACGTTCTCCGCCACCGTCATCTCGCGGAAGACGCTGTGCCCCTGCAGCACGTGGGCCAGCCCGCGGCCGAGCAGCCGCTGCGGCGACAGGCCCGCCACGTCCTTCCCCGAAAGCAGCACCCGGCCCGACCTGGCCGTGAGCAGGCCGCTCGCGACCTTGAGCGCGGTGGACTTGCCCGCGCCGTTGGGCCCGACGAGGCAGACGACCTCGCCGGCGCGCACGGTGACGGTCAGGCCGCGCAGGACCGGCGCCGCCCTGCCGTATCCGGCCACGACGTTCTCCAGGGCGAGCAGGACCTCAGACACCGAGATACGCCTCCAGCACCCGGGGGTCCTCTTTGATCGCCGAGGGCGGGCCCGCCGCGATCGGGGCGCCGCGGTCGAAGACGATCACGTGGTCGCACATGCCCATCACCATGTCCATGTTGTGCTCGACGACGAGGAAGGTACGGCCCTCGGCGTTCAGCTCGCGTACGAGAGTGACGATGCGGTCGATCAGCGCCGGGTTGACGCCGCCCGCGGGCTCGTCGAGCAGCACCAGGTCCGGCTCGGCCATGAGCACGGCGGCCAGTTCGAGCAGCTTCTGCTGTCCGTACGACAGGTCACGGGCCTCGGCGTGCTCCAGGTGCTCGATGCCCATGCGGCGCAGCCAGTGGCGGGCCCGCTCGGCCTCGCCCCTGTCGTGCAGCCCGGCCAGCAGCTCGCGCAGGCGGGTACGGCGGACGGCGACCAGCATGTTCTCCAGCACGGTCAGGCGCGGAAAGACCCGGCAGAGCTGGAAGGTGCGGCCGATGCCCGCGTGCGCGATCCGGTGCGGCGCGTGGCGGGTGAGGTCGCGCCCGCGGTAGAGCACCAACCCGGAGTCGGGCCTGATCATGCCGGTGACCAGGTTGAAGAACGTGGTCTTGCCCGAGCCGTTGGGCCCGATGAGGCCGTTGATCCGCCCTTCGCGCAGCTCGACGGTCGCGTCGTGCACCGCGGGCACGCCGCCGAACGACTTCGTGAGTCCTTCCGTGCGCAGCGAGGTCATCGGGCCGCTCCTTCCAGGCGCTGCCCGGCGCTCTCCTCCGGGATGGACGGCCCTGGGCGTCTCCGGGTGAGCCTGGACAGGATGCCCTCCGGCATGAACAGCACGACGAGGATGAGCAGCACGCCCGTCGCGGCCAGGTGCACCTGCGTCTCGCCGAGCGCGATCAGGAAATACTCGCCGGCGGGGGCCACGATGAGCGCGCCCAGCAGCGGGCCGTACAGATGCCGGACACCGCCGAGCAGGCTCATGAGCACCATGTACGAGCCGATGAGGATGGAGAACATGAAGATCGGGTCGAGGCTGCCGAACCAGAGCGCGTAGAGCCCGCCCGCCAGCGCCACGAACAGGGCCGACAAGGCGAAGGCCGCCACCTTGTACGCCGCGGTCGGCACGCCGAGCGACTCGGCCTTGTCCTCGTCCTCCCTGATGGCCCGCAGGCCGGCGCCGAAGCGGGAGCGGGAGACGTACCACCAGGACAGCAGCGCGAGCCCGAGCAGCACGAGGAACAGGTGGAAGAAGACCATGTGCGTCTGGCCCCGGTGCAGGTCGGGGAACGGCGAGGGCACCTGCAGGCCGGTGGAGCCGCCGGTGAGAGAGCGCCAGCCCTGCACGACGAGGTTCATCATCGACACGAGCGCGATCGACACGATCACGAACGACGCGCCCCGCACCCGTACGGCCGCCACGCCGACGCCCACCGCGAACACGGTGACCAGCAGCGCCGAGACCGGCAGGGCCAGCGCCCACGGCACGTCGAGCCGGGTCACGAGCAGCCCGGTGCCGTACGCGCCGAGCCCGAAGAAGGCCGAGTGGCCGAGCGAGACGTAGCCGGTGAAACCGCCCAGGAGGTTCCAGGAGGTGGCCATGGCGGCGTACATGACGGTCAGCGCGCCCGCGTACACCAGGTAGTAGTTGGGCACCAGCCACGGGTAGGCGATCGCCAGGGCGGCGGCCAGCAGCGGAAGCCCTCTAGAAGCGGTGCGCAAGACGGCCTCCGAAGAACCCCTGCGGGCGGGCGAGCAGGGTCAGGAAGAGGAAGACGTAGAACATCATCGTCGCCCAGGTGGCGTCCACGGTGACGAGCACGACTCCCTCGACGACGCCGAGCAGGACGGCGGCCAGCGCCGCGCCGGCCACGCTGCCGAGCCCGCCGACCACGATGATCGCCATCAGCTTGCCGATCCACACCCAGTGGGAGGCGGGGAAGAACGGCGTGATCAGAGCCAGCACGGTCCCGCCGACGGCGGCCGTGGCCAGGCCGACGCCGAAGCCGTAGCCGGCGACCCGCTCGGTCGGGACGCCGACCAGCCTGGCCGCCTCACGGTGCTGGATGGTGGCCCGCAGCGCCTGCCCGAACCTGCTCTTGACCAGCACGGCGAAGAGCACGCCGAGGGTGAGCGCGGCGACCGCGAAAGCGATGATCTTGTCGTAGGGAAGGTGCACGCCGGCGACGGTCAGCGACCGGGTCGCGTACTCCATGCTGACCGACTTGTAGGAGCCCGTGTAGAACGTGCCGAGCAGCCCCTCGATCGTCAACGCGAGCCCGAACGTCAGCAGCACCGACATCATCGGCACGTTCTCCGGCGCCAGCCGGGCGACGAGCAGCCGCTGCACCGCCACGCCCAGCAGGAAGAAGAGCGGCACGGTCACCGGCAGGGCCAGGAACGGGTCCGCCCCGAACACCGTGTGCACCGTGTACGTCAGGTAGGCGGCCAGGAACAGGAACGCCGGATGGGCCACCATGACGACCCGCATCACGCCGAAGTACAGCGACAGGCCCGAGGAGAGCAGCGCGTACAGCCCGCCCGTCAGCACGCCCAGGGCCAGCCCCTGCAGGAGCAGGCTCACCATGCCTGCTTCGGGTAGACGAAGTCGGCGGTCTTCGCCTGCTCGGGCAGCACGATCTCGATCCTGCCGTCCACGTACTGCTGGATCATGTGCGCCTGCTCGGGCCGGCCCTTGTCGTCGAAGGACAGCGGGCCCACGACGGTGTCGAACGTGCCCTGCCTGATGTGCTCGGTCAGCTTGTCCTGGCACTCCTTGCTCGGGTCGGCGCACCCGGCCGCGGTCACGGCGGCCTCGATGATCTGGCCGACCGTGTAGCCGTTGGCCGCGTCCTCGTTGGCCGGCCCGCCGAACATCTCCTTGTAGCGCCCGACCATCTCCTCGTTGCCGGTGAACGTGGAGGCGGCCGACCACCCGACGGGTGAGACGATGTGCTCTGCCGCGCCCTTCACCGCGTCGGGGAACTCCGCCAGCGTCGGCCCGGTCGAGAACGCCGCCAGCTTGGGCTGCACCTTCAGCTCCTGCAGCGCGCGCACGAGGCCCACGGAGTCCTCGAACTGAGTGCCGCCGACGACGAGGTCCGGCTTCGCCGCGGCGATCTTGGCGGCGATGGGCGAGAAGTCCGTGGTCTCCGGCGGGTAGACCTCGTCCACGACCGTCTTGATCCCGGCCTCGGCCAGCCTGTCGCGCAGCCCGTACGCGGTGCCCTGGGCGAACGGGTCGTCCAGGCTCGCGTACGCCGCCGTCTTGGGCCGCTGGTCCTCCGGCAGCTTGATGAGGTGGTCGGCCAGGTAGTCGTAGTGGTCGTCGGCGATCGCGGGGGCCGCGTAGAAGAGCCGCTCGAACCCCTGCTCGAAGACCTCCTTGGCGGCCCCGGCCGGCTCCACGAACACCATGCCGTACGACTCGGCGACCTTCGCCGCGGGGATCACCAGCCGCGACGAGAACGGCCCGAACACCAGGTCGACCTTGTCCTGCGTGATGAGCGACTCGTAGTCGGAGCTGACCCGGTTGGGGTCGGAGGCGTCGTCGCGGAAGATCAGCTCGACCTTCCTGCCCAGCAGGCCGCCCTTGGCGTTCACCCGGTCCGCCCAGACCTGGTAGCCCTCCTGGATGCCCTTGCCCGGCTCGGAGAAGTCGCCGGTGAGCGGGAGCGAAATGCCGATCTTGACCGGGCCCTGCTGCTGCCCGGGCGACGGGGCGGCGCCGGGTCCGTCGGTCTTCGCACAGGCGGTCAGCGCCAGACCGCACATCGAGGTGATCACTAGGCGGCTGAAAAGTCGTGGCATCGAGGAGGCTCCCGTCAGGAGAGGCGCCGCGAAAGCGCTTTCGTAAGCGCTTTCGGTTACGATTACACGGGATTCAGCCCCAGACAAGGGGGTTCGTCCGCATGGCAGAGCGACCTTCCGTTCCGTCCCCGCCCCGCCTGGTCGACGTGGCCAGGGCCGCGGGGGTGTCGCTGGCGACGGCCTCCCGCGCCATGACGGGCAGCACAGGGGTGAGCGCCGAGGTCGCGGCCCACGTCCAGGCGGTCGCCTCGCGCATCGGCTACGTGCCCAACAGCCACGCGCGGGCGCTCGCCGGCGGTCAGGTGTCCATGGTGGGGCTGATCGTGCACGACGTCGGCGACCCCTATTTCGGGGAGATCGCCAGGGGCGTGCTGCACGAGACGGAGCTCCGCGGCTACCTGGCGCTGATCAGCCAGACCCAGCGCGACCCGCGGGCCGAGCTGGCCAGGATCCGCGCGTTGCGGGCCCACCGGGTGAGGCTGCTCGTGATGGCGGGCTCCGGTTACGTCCGGGCGGCGTCCCAGGGGAGCACAGGGGCCGACGCCGACATGGCGGCCGAGGTGCGCTCGTTCACCGCCGCGGGCGGCCGGCTCGCCGTGATCGGCCGCCACCACCTGCCCGTGGACGCGGTGCTGCCCGACAACGCCGCCGGCGGCGCGACGCTCATGCGGCACCTGATCGGCCTGGGCCACCGCCGTCTGGGCGTGCTGGGCGGCCCGCCGAACCTCACCACGGTCGAGGACCGCCTGGCCGGGCTGCGCACGGCGTTCGGCGCGGCCGGGCTCGACTGGCGTTCCGTCCCCGTCGTGCACGGCGACTTCACCCGGGAGGGCGGCGCGGCGGCCACGGCCAGGCTGATGCGGGCGCACCCCGACCTGACGGCGGTGGTCGCGCTCAACGATCCGATGGCGGTGGGCGCGCTGTCCTGGTTGCTCAACGGCGGGCGGCGGGTGCCCGGTGAGATCTCGGTGACCGGGTTCGACGACGCGCCGGTGGCGCGCGACGTCTATCCGGCGCTCACCACGATCAGGCTGCCCATGGCGGGCATGGGCAAGCAGGCGCTCGACCTCGTCCTGCGCCCGCCGGCCGGTCGGCCGCGCCGCCGCCGCACCTCGCACGAACTGGTGGTACGGGCCTCCACGGCCGCGCCGCGCGCGTGAGCGGAACTAGCCGACGACCCTCATCTTCCGGGTCGCCGGATCCGTCATGTGGACCTCGCCGCCGAGCCGCTCGCTGAGCAGGTCGAGCACCTTGCGGCTGGACAGGACGGTCCACAGGTCGCCCGTGAGGTGCGGGGTGCCCGCGGGGGCGGCGCTCATCCAGGCGTCCCTGCCCGCGCGCGTGGCGAACGTCGTCACGACGAACTCGCCGTCCGGGGTCGCGCAGTGTCCCGAGCGGACGCCGGCGCCGCCGGTCCGCAGGCGCGGCTCACACCCGACCCTGGCGGACAGTTGCTCGACGGTGGGAGGCGCGGCTCCGGCCCGCGCGCCCACGGCGAGGTAGCCGCCGCTCCCGTCGCCCGCGGAGCAGGCGGTGACCAGCCCGGCCAGCAGCGCGAGAGCGGCCACGCGCGGAGGGGTCGTCATGCCCTGAGGTACGCGGTCCGCGTCTCCGGGGTTCAGCACGGTCAGGAGGCAGGTGTGGGCGTCTGCGAGACGCGGTGGTCGGTCAGGTGCAGGTCGCCGTCGAGCCGCTCCTGGATGGCCTCCAGCACCTCGAGCGGGCCGAGGACGGTCCAGCGGGGTCCGACGAGGTGGGGGTTGTACTCGGGCGCCTGGTCCATCCACGCGTCCTTGAGCGCTTCGGTCTTGAACGTGTTGACGAAGAACCTCCCGTCGGAGGTCTTGCAGAACCCGGTGCGCAGATCGTCTCCTTCGACCTGCATCTTCGGCTTGCAGCCGACCTTGGCGGACAGCTGCTCGACGGTCAGCGGGGCCGCGGGCTGCGGCTTCGCGCCTGCTGCGACGTAGTCGCTCCAGCCCTCTGAGGAGCATCCGGCGACCAGCCCGGCCAACAGCGCGAGAGCGGCCAAGCGTGGAAAAGTCGTCATGTGCGGAGGTACGCACCACCCGGCGCTCCGGTTCAGCGCAGAACCACGCACCCACGCGCGGCGAGCCGGCGCAGCACCTCGGGCTCGCCGTCGAGCTTGTTCCACCGCAGATCGAGCTTGTCCAGCGCAGGCAGCCGGTCGGGCAGCTCCCGGAGCCGGTTGTTGCGCAGGTCGAGCTGCCTGAGTCCGGACGGCAACGTGTCCGGCAGCTTGCCGAGCAGGTTGTCACGCAGGTCGAGCACCCGCAGCTCCTCCAGCTCGGCGACGGCCGCGGGCAGCCGGGTCAGCCGGTTGCCCTGAAGGTGCAGCTCACGCAGCCGGGTCAGCCCGCCGATCGTCTCGGGCAGCGACTCCAGGCGGTTGCCGTAGAGCCGCAGCTCCACCAGCGCGGCCATCCGTCCCAGCGCGTCCGGCAGGCGGGTGAGCCGGTTGTCGGTCAGGTTGAGGTAGGCGAGCCGGTCGAGCCGGCCGATCGCCGCGGGCACCTCGGTGAACAGGTTGTCGCTCAGGTAGAGGTAGTCGGTGAGCGCGAGGTCGCCGAGCTCGGGCGGGATGGACGTGAGCCGGTTGTGCCCGAGATCGAGCATGCGCAGCCCGGTCAGCCCGCCCACGGCCGCCGGCACCTCGGTCAGCGCGTTCCCGGCCAGGTTGAGCGACTCCAGCCGGGTCAGCCTCCACAACGAGCCGGGCACTTCGGTCAGCCCGTTCGCGCCCGCCGACAGGTGCCGCAGCCGCCCGCCGAGGCGGCCGGGCAGCGTGCGGACGCGGTTGCCGTACAGGAAGAGCGACTCCAGGGCCGGCGGGCAGGCGGGGACCGCCGTCAGCGCGTTGCCGTCCACGTGCAGCGCACGCAGGGCGGTCAGCCCCGACAGGTCGGGCAGGGCGCGCAGGCGGTTGCCGTCGAGCCTGAGCTCCTCCAGCGAGGCGAGCCCGGCCACCCGGCCGGGCACCTCGGTGATCGCGTTCCAGGCCAGGTCGATCAGGCGGACGCCGTCAGGGACGTCGGGGAAGGAGGTCAGCCCCGCTCCGGGGGCGCGCAGCTCCGGCCTCATTCCAGGGAGGCGTGACGTTCGCGCAGCTCGAAGAGCTCCGACGGGGAGATGGGCATGCGGTCGATCTCGAAGCCCTCGGCGTCCTCCAGGGCCGAGGCGACGACCGCGGAGACGGGGATCACGCCGGCCTCGCCCGCGCCCTTGATGCCGAGGGGGTTCAGCGGCGAGGGCGTCTCCAGGTGGGCGGTCTCGACGTGCGGGATCTCGGTGGCGTACGGCATCAGGAAGTCCATGAAGGAGGCGTTCGCCAGCTGGCCGTGCGAGTCGTACACCATGCGCTCGTAGAGCGCCCCGCCGATGCCCTGCGCCACTCCCCCGTGGATCTGCCCCTCGACGATCATGGGGTTGACCAGCCGCCCGCAGTCGTGCACGACGACGTAGCGCACCACCGTGATCTCGGCGGTGTCGGGGTCGGTCTCCACGACGGCGGCGTGCATGCCCGACGCGAACGTGGACCTGATCGGCGAGTAGTAGTCGCGCCCCTCCAGGCCCGGTTCCTCCCCTTCGGCGACCGGCGGCCGGTCGGGGGATGCCGTGCCGGAGAACTGGGTCGCCTTGGCCGCCTCGTCGTCGAAGGCGTAGCGCAGCGGGTTGGCCAGCACGGCCACCGTGGACAGCGGGATCGACGCCGACGGCGCCCCCGCCACGTGCACCATCCCGTCGTCGATCGCCAGGTCCGCCGGGTCGGCCTCCAGCGCGTCGGCGGCGATGCGCAGCGCCTTCTCGCGGACTTTCCTGCACGCCAGCGCGATCGCGTTGCCGCTCATGACGGCCGCCCGGGAGGCGAACGTGCCGACCGCGTAACCGAACCTGCGCGTGTCGCCGGTGACCACGCTCACCCGCTCGATGGGCACGCCCAGCTCGGTGGCGGCGATCTGGGCGAACACCGTCTCGTGCCCCTGCCCCTGCGAGGTGAGCCCGGTGGAGACGTGCACCCGGCCGTCGGAGGTGATCTGCACGTGCCCGCCCTCGTAGGGGCCCACGCCGGTGCCCTCGACGTAGCAGCCGAGGCCGATGCCGCGGCCGGGACGCCTCTCGTGCTCGTCCCAGCCGATCAGCTCCTTGACCATGCGGAGCATCTCGGGGTAGTTCCCGCTGTCGTAGATGAGCGGGCGTCCGTCCTGGAAGGTCATGCGCTGGTCGTACGGGAACTCGTCCGGCCCGATGAAGTTGACCGCCCGCACCTCCGTGCGGTCCTTGCCCAGGTGCCGGGCGATCTTGTCCATGGTCCGCTCCATGCAGAACACGGCCTGCGGCCTGCCCGCCCCTCTGTAGGGGGTGACCTGCACGGTGTTGGTGTAGAGGGAGGTGAACTCGACGCGGTAGGCGCCGATCTTGTACGGCCCCAGCAGCTGGGTGGAGGTCACGATCGGCACGATGATGCCGTAGGGCGTGTAGGCGCCGTGGTCATGCCGGATCGTCACGTCCAGCCCGAGGACGCGGCCGTCGTCGTCGAAGCCGACACGTACGTGCTGGATCTGGGCGCGCTCGTGGGCGGAGGAGATGAAGTGCTCCCTGCGGTCCTCCGTCCACTTGACCTCGCGCCCCAGCGTCATGGCGGCCCACGGCACGAGGATCTCCTCGGGCCACGGGTGCACGATCTTGACGCCGAAACCGCCGCCCACGTCTGGCGCGATCACCTCGACCTGCGGCAGCGGCAGGCCGAGCGTGGCGGCGACGGCCATGCGGACGCTGGTGGAGGTCTGGGTGCTGGAGTAGACGCGCAGGTCCCTGCCGTCCCAGCGGGCGTACACGCCGCGGCCTTCCAGGGGCGTGCTGGCGCTGCGTTCGATGTCGAGGCGGAAGGCGAGGGTGTGCGGCGCGGTCTCGATCGCCTCGCCGGCGCCGCGCCCGTCGGCCGCCGCGACCTCCTGGACGAGGTGGGCTCCGACATTGCCCGGCACGTCCTCGTGCACGAGCGCGGCCCCCTGCACGGCCTCCTCCAGGCCGACGACCGGCTTGAGCTGCTCGTAGCCGACCTCGATGAGCGCGCAGGCGTCCTCGGCGGCGTACCGGTCGCTCGCCACGACCATGACGACCGGCTCGCCGACGTGCCTGACGACGTCGCGGGCCAGCGGGTAGGCGGTGCGGCCGTGGGTGAGCGCCGGGTGCGGGATCAGCAGCGGGAGCGCCCTGCCCACCCGCTCGGGCAGGTCCTCCCAGGTGTAGATCGCCATGAGCCCCGGCACGTCGAGGGCGGGCGTCACGTCGATGTCGCGGATGCGGGCGTGGGCGTGCGGCGAGCGGACGAAGGCGGCGGCGAGCGCGTCACGGCCGAGATCGTCGAGGTAGCGTCCCTGCCCGGTGAGCAGCCGGGGGTCCTCGCGCCGCTGCACGGGCTCGCCGAACAACCTCGTCGTCATCTCTCCTCCGCCAGCAGCTCGGCGGCCCGGTGGACGGCCTTGACGATGTTCTGGTAGCCGGTGCAGCGGCACAGGTTGCCCGCGATGCCCTCGACGATCTCGTCGTCCGACGGCGCCGGGTTCTCCCTGAGGAACGCGGTGACCGTGCACAGGAACCCGGGCGTGCAGAACCCGCACTGCAGCCCGTGACACTCCGCGAACGCCCGCTGCACCGGCGACAGCGCTGTGTCCATGGCCTCCGCCTCGTGGATGCGGCTCGGTCGCTCGGATCCGCCGCCTTCCCTCGTCGCTCCCTCGCGGGCCAACCCTTCGACGGTGGTGATCTCCTGTCCGTCCACGGTGACCGCGAACGTCAGGCACGACCGTACGGGCCGGCCGTCGAGCAGCACCGTGCAGCAGCCGCAGACGCCGTGCTCGCAGCCCACGTGGGTGCCGGTCAGGCCCAGGTCGTGGCGCAGGCAGTCGGACAGCAGCCGGCGGGCGGGCACCTCCACCCGTCTGGTGGCGCCGTTCACGACGAGCGTGATCTCATGCTCCACGGGCGGCCGTCCCTTCCCTCGCCGCGTTGCGCAGCGCCCGCTCGGCGAGCACGCCCACCAGGTGCCGCCGGTAGGCGGCCGAGGCGTGCACGTCGCTCTCGGGCTCGGTCTCCTCCTGTACGGCCCGTGCCGCGTCCGCCCAGCCCCGGTCCGCTCTCTCGCCGCCCGTTCCCGCGCTGTCCGTATCGGCGCCGTCCGCGCCCTCGCACGCGGCGGTCACGTCCACGACGACGGGCACGGGGCCGACGCCGACGCAGGCGACCCTGGCGGCGGTGACGCGCGCGTCGTCGTCCAGCGTGACCACGGCGCAGACCCCGGCCAGCGCGTAGTCGCCGTGCCTGCGGGCCACCTCCTCGAAGGCGGTGCCGGTGCGCGGCCCGAGCGCGGGGAAGTACGCCGACACGGCCAGCTCGCCCGGCTGGACCGCCGACTCCAGGGGCCCGGTGAAGAACTCCCGCGCCGGCACGTCCCGCTCGACGGCCCGCCCGTCCCACCGGGCCACCCTGACCGTGCCGTCCAGCACCGCCAGCACGGCGGGCAGCTCGGCGGCCGGGTCGGCGTGCACGAGGCTGCCCACCACCGTGCCCCGGTTGCGGATCACCGGGTGGGCGACCAGCCTCAGGGCCCGGGTGAGCAGCGGATGCGCGCCCGCGTGCTCGGCATCGGAGTGCCTGACCAGCGCGCCCACCCTGACGCCCGCCGGGCTCGCGTCGACCGCGGACAGGGAGCCGATCCGGTTGATGTCGACGAGATGCTCGGGAGCTGCCAGCCGCATGTTCATCAGGGGGATCAGGCTCTGCCCGCCGGCCAGGACCTTGCCGCGCACCTGCGCGAGCGTGCGCAGCGCCGCGCCGACGTCGCGGGGCGCGTGGTAGGTGAACGGCGGCGGCTTCACGCGGGCCCGCTCCCGGCCTGCTCGGGGGCCCGTCCGGGGGCGGGCCCGGCGATGGCCCTCAGCAGGTGGTAGCCGCCCAGCACCACGATGGTGCCGAGCGCGATGCCCTCCAAGGTGAAGTCGCCCCCGATGAAGTGCTGCACAGGTCCGATGGCCAGGATGATGCCCGCCCCGGTCGGAACCATGTTCACGGGGTCGCCGAGATCCACCCGGTTCTCGATCCAGATCTTTGCGCCGAGCAACCCGATCATGCCGTAGAGGATCACGGTGACGCCGCCGAGCACCCCTCCGGGGGTGGCCGCGATCAGCGCGCCGAACTTGGGGCACAGGCCGAACAGGATCGCGATGACCCCCGCGATGTAGTAGGCGGCCGTGGAGTAGACCTTGGTGGCCGCCATGACGCCGATGTTCTCGGCGTACGTCGTGGTGGGCGAGCCGCCGACCGAGCTGGCGAGCGCGGTGGTGACGCCGTCGGCGGCGACGGCGCGGCCGACGTACGGGTCGACGTCGGTGCCCGTCATCTCGCCGACCGCCTTGACGTGGCCGATGTTCTCGGCGATGAGCGCGATGACCGCGGGCAGCACCAGCAGCACGGCGGAGGTCTTGAAGTCGGGCCCGTGGAACTCGGGCAGCCCGATCCAGGCGGCCTGCGCCACCGGCTCGAAGTCGACCCGGTCGTGCGGGAACGCCGTCGCCACGCAGTACGTGCCCTCGGCCTGGCAGGCGGCCCCGGAGGCGTCGCGCAGGTTGGCTCCAGGCAGCACCGACGTGATCGGCCCGGCCACCCTGTCCAGCACCCACGACAGCACGAACCCGGCGACGAGCCCCACCAGCACGCCGATCCGCCCGATGAACCCCTTGAACAACACGATCACCACGAACGTGATCAGCATCGTGACGAGGGCGACCCAGTGGTCCTGCGGCCAGTACGTGTCCGCCACCACGAACGCCAGCCCGAACCCGATCAGCATGACCACCGCGCCCGTGACCACGGGCGGGAAGACGCGGTGGATGATCCGCACGCCGAGGACGTGGATGGCCAGCCCGGCCAGCGCCAGCACGAGCCCGGCGACCAGGATGGCGCCGGTCACGATGGCGTCCGCTCCCGCGGTGTCGCCGCCCGCCGCGGCCCTGATGGCGAACACGCCGCCGACGAAGGACGCGCTGGTGCCGAGGTAGCTCGGCACCTTGCCCTTCACGATCAGCAGGAACAGGATCGTCGAGACGCCTGACATCATCACGGCGATGTTGGGGTCGAGCCCCATCACCAGGGGGAAGACGAACGTCGCGCCGAACATCGCGATCACGTGCTGCGCGCCGAAGCCCATCATGCGGGGCCAGCTCAGCCGTTCGTCGGGCCTGACCACCTCGCCTGGGGCCAGGTGCTTGCCGTCACCGTGCTTGGTCCATCCCAAAACCATCGAGAGCCCCTCTGTACCGGGCGTTGCGCTGGGCCGGCGACACGCTTTCCGTTGCGGGCACATTAGGCCCGCGAGATCACTCCTACACGGGCATGATCTGCCAAATCTACGCCGGGAACCAGGGAGAAACTCGCGCCCGCGGCCCGCGCTATCCCACCCGGATCGAGAACCCTTCGCCGCTGACCACCTGGCCCGCCCGGATCTTGGCCCGCTTGCGCAGCTCGACCTCGCCGTCCACGAGCACCATGCCCTCGGCGATCAGCTGCTTGGCCATGCCGCCCGTCTCCGTGATGCCGCAGTATTTCAGCAGGTCGCACAGCGGGATGAAGTCGGAGCGCAGTTCGAAGTCCACGGGCCCCAAGCCTAGACGCCGCCTGGACGTCCCTCCCGCACCTAGATGCCGCGCATGCGCAGCACGTGGAGCGCGAGAGTGAGGTTGAGCCGCAGGTGCGGGTCGTCGGTGAAGCCGCCGAGCAGCCGCTCCAGCTTCCCGATCCGGTAGCGCAGCGTGTTGTAGTGGAAGTGCAGCCGCCTGGCCGTCTCGGCCACGTTCAGGTTGGTCTCCAGCAGGGCCTGGAGGGTGCGCCGCAGGTCGGCGTTCTCCGCGTCGTCGTCGGTGGCCAGCGGGCCGAGCGTCTCGCGTACGAACGCGTGCAGCTCGTCGGTGTCGTTCACCAGCGACAGCAGCCGGTAGACGCCGAGCTGGTCGAAGTGGGCGACCGCGCCGGGCCCGTGCAGCTGCCGACCGACCCTGGCGGCCTTCAGCGCCTGCGCGTAGGCGTCGGGCAGCGTCTCCGCCCCCGGGCTCGGCCTGGACGTGCCGGTCGAGAACGTCGCGGGCGGCGAGTCGGCGAACGCGCAGGCGGCGTCCCTGGCCACCTTGGAGACGTCGGCGGAGGCGTCGACCACGGCCACCACCTCGTGCGAGAACCCCGCCACCGCCCCCAGGGGGTCGTGCCGCCTGATCGCGGCCGTCCAGCAGGCCACCAGCCGGTCCTGGGCGCTGCGCTCGTCGCCGTCGGGGTCGAGCTCGGCCACCAGCACCGTCACGGGGCGCGACAGGTCCCACCCGAACGCCCTGGCCCTGGCCGTGACCCGCTCGACCGTGCCGGCCCGCCCGGTGAGCACGTCGCGCAGGAAGTCGGCCCGGTATTTGCTCTCGACGGCGTTGACCGCCTCCTGGCGGGTGACGACCAGGGCGGCGACGGTGGCGGCGCGTTCGAGGATGCCGACGTCGCTGTCCCGGATCGCCGCGGACGGGCTGTAGGCGACGATCCTGCCGTGGTGGTGGCCTCCGGCCAGCACCGGCACCGAGGCGAACGAGCGCTTGCGTGCCCCATCGGCCTCGGCCGTCGGGGGACCCTCGTGGGTGATCGACTCGCACAGGTCGCTCATGTGGGCGGCGGGACCGGCGGCGGCCAGCACGCGGCCGGAGCCGTCGACCGCGGCCACCGACACGTCCAGCAGGTGCGCGACCTCGGCGGTGACCTCGTTGAGCCCGCCACCGGCCAGCACCACCTGCACCAGCGCCCGGTGCGCCTCCTCGGCGCGGGCGAGCACGGCCGCCTGGCGGTTGAGGATGTCGGTGAGCACCTGGTTGAGGATGTCGTCGAAGCCGACGTCGTTCGGCAGCAGGATGAGCGGGAAGCCGAGCCGGTCGGCCTGCTCGGCCATCTCGGCGGGCAGCTCGTCGACGTAGCGGCCCAGCTTGATCGCCAGGGCGGAGAGCCCCCGCTCGTCCAGGTCGGCCACCAGCCGGCCGAGCGACTGGGGCGTGTTGCGCAGCGGGTAGCCGGTGGTGAGCAGCAGTTCGTGCGGCTTGACCCAGGCCAGGATGTCGGGCACCTCCATGACGTTGAGCCGCTGCACGATGCGGCCCAGCCCTTGCTCCCCCGCGATCAGCCTGGCCTCGGCGAGGGTGGACACGCCGAGCACCTCGCCGACGGACACGCCATGGGTGATCGTTCCGGTGCTGGCCAGACGGACGGGGGGCTCCATGGACAAGATTGTGACCCCGGGAGTCGTCTGTCAGGAAGAGCCAACCTTCCCGCTCACTGTTGGCAAATTTACCCGTACGGAGGGTTCCGGGCCCGTTCTACGGTCAGGACCAGGGTCGGTTGGGAGGTCTGGTGACGGTCGGTACTCACGCGCGACGTACCCGCGTCCACGTCACGGGAGCGGCCAGCGCGGCCGTGCGTCCCGTCCTGGAGTCGTCCCGCCGCCCGGCGCGTGTGCTCGCCGCGTTCCCCGGCGGGATCTACCTGGAGGTCAGGACCGAGCTCGAACCTTCGGTGATCGCGCTCATCACCGGCGAGGCGATCCGGCTGCCCAACTCCGTGCTGCTGGCCGGGCCGCTCCCGAGGGTCACGGTGGGTGACGACGCCTCGGTGGGCGACCGGTCGATCGAGCTGGGCCCGCTGAGCCTGACCGTACGGCGCTGGTGGGATCCCGCGCCGCCGCTCGGCCCTGTGGACCTCACGAGCCTCGCGTACGCCGCCGCCCGCCTGATCGACCCGCCCGAGCCCGGTCTGACCGGCAACGCCGCGGTCGGGATGCTCGCGGGCGGGTGCGCCGAGGGCCGGCTGCTCCGGACGGTGACGGCGGCCGAACAGCTGATGGGCCTGGGGCCCGGGCTCACGCCGAGCGGCGACGACGTGCTGGCCGGGCTGCTGGTGACGCTGCGGCGCCTGGGCGCGGCGGCCGGGGTGGAGCGGGCGGTCTGGCTGGCGGGCTGGCTCGGCGCGACGGTCACGTTCGACGCCCGCTCACGGACGACGCCCCTGTCGGCCACGCTGCTGCACTGCGCGGCCGCGGGCGCGGCCAGCCCCGAGGTGACCGGGGTGCTGCGCGGCCTGGCCGGCACGCAGCCGCTCGAACCGGCGCTGCGCCGGCTGCACCGGCTCGGCCACACGTCGGGATCCGACCTGGCGCAGGGCGTCGCCATCGGGGTGCACGCGATCCTCTCCCTGGGAGAGTCCCGGGGGCGGCCCCATGAGTGACGTTCCGCGCGAGGTGGTGCTGGTCCGGCGGGGGACCTATCACGACTCCGTCACCCTCATGCGGGTCAGCCAGGCGTTGTCCGGCCTGCCGGGCGTGACCTCGGCCATGGTCGCCATGGCCACCGAGCTCAACGTCTCCATCCTGCGCGAGCTGGGGTTCTCGATCCCGGAGAGCGACCCTGGGGATCTGCTGATCGCCGTACGGGCGAGCGACACCGAAACCGCCGTCGAGGAGGCCGACCGGCAGCTCACCGCCTCCCGGCGGTCGGACCCCGCGCCGGAGCACCAGCCGCCGCTGACCACCCGCTCGGCCGCGAGAGAACCGGCCGGTCTCGTGCTCGTCTCCACTCCAGGGGAGCACGCCTTCGCCGAGGCTCTGGACGCCGTCGAAGCGGGCCTGCCCGTCATGATCTTCAGTGACGGCGTCCCTGTGTGGCAGGAACGCCTGCTGAAGGAGCGGGCGGAGGCCAGGGACGTCCTCGTGATGGGCCCCGACTGCGGCACGGCGGTGATCGGCGGCGTCGGCCTCGGCTTCGCGAACGTGCTCCGCCCCGGCCCCGTCGGCGTGGTGGCTGCCTCCGGCACCGGCGCGCAGCAGGTGACGTCCCTGCTCGATCGGGCGGGCACCGGCGTCAGCCACGTGCTCGGTGTGGGCGGCAGGGACCTGTCGGTCGAGGTGGGCGGGCTGTCGGCGCTACGGGCGCTGCGCATGCTCGACGAAGACCCGGCCACCGAGCTGATCGTGCTCGTCTCCAAGCCGCCCGCGCCCGAGGTGGCGCGGGCCGTGGAGGAGTCGCTCGGCCGGCTGCGCACGCCCGTCGTACGCGCGCTGCTCCAGGAAGGCGCACCCGATCTGACGGAGGCGACCGAGCAGGCGCTGCGCGCCCTGGGCAGGCCCGTGCCCGAGTGGCCGTCGTGGCCGTCGTGGCCGGGCGGCCGCCCGCCCGCCAAGACGATCAAGGGCGTCTACGCCGGCGGCACGCTCGGCGCGGAGGCCGCGATGATCACCGGCACCGGCGACGTCGTCGACTACGGCGACGACGCCTACACCAGGGGACGCGCCCATCCCATGATCGACCCGTCGCTCCGCGTCGAGGCGCTCTCCCACACCCAGGACACCGACGTGGTGCTCATGGACGTGGTGCTGGGCCACGGTGCCGACCCCGACCCGGCCGCCTCGCTCGCGCACGCCGTGGCCCGCGCTCCTGCCACCGTCGTCGTCGCCCTGATCGGCACGGAGGGCGACCCGCAGGACCTGCACCGTCAGGCCGCCGCCTTCCGCGAGGCGGGCGCGGCCGTGTTCACCTCCAACGCCGAGGCCGCCCGGCACGCCAGGAGCCTGCTGTGACCCTGCTCTCCGCACCGGCCCGCGTCGTCACCGTCGGCGCCGGCCTGCTCGACGACGCGCTCACGGCCCAGGCCGTGCCCACGGTTCCCGTGGCGTGGCGGCCGCCGCTGCCCGGCACCGCCGAGGCGCTGGCCAAGGTCCTCGCCGACCCGCGCAGGCCGGCCGCCAACGAGCTGGCGGCCGGCCGGCTGACCTCCGCCCGCCCGCAGCTGGTGGGCGTGCGGCGGGCCTCCGAGGTGCTGGCGGAGGGGACATTCCTGCACGCGGGCCCGCCCATCACGTGGGAGCGCGCGTCCGGCCCGATGCGCGGCGCCCTCATCGGCGCGATGTTGCTGGAGGGTCTGGCGGGCGACGAGCACGAGGCAGCCCGTACGCTCGCCGCGGGCGGCGTCACGCTGCGCCCGTGCCACGAGCACGCCGCCGTGGGCCCGATGGCGGGCGTGGTGAGCCCGTCCATGTGGGTGTTCGAGGTGCGCGACGCGGAACACGGCGGAACCGCCTACTGCTCGCTCAACGAGGGCCTGGGCAAAGTGCTGCGCTACGGCGCGTACGGGCCCGAGGTGCTGGAGCGGCTGCGCTGGATGGACGAGGTGCTCGGCCCCGCCCTGGCCGCGGCGCTGGAGCGTACGGGGCCGATCGACCTGCGTACGCTGATCGCGCAGGCGCTGCAGATGGGCGACGAGCTGCACAACCGCAACCGCGCCGCCACCTCGCTGCTGCTGCGCGAGCTGGCGCCCGCCGTGGTCGAGGCCGCGCCCGGCGTCGCCGCGCAGGTGTTGCGCTTCATCAACGGCAACGACCACTTCTTCCTCAACGCCGGCATGGCCGCGGCCAAGGTCAGCACCGACGCCGCCCGGGACGTGCCCGGCTCCTCCCTCGTGGTCGCGATGGCGAGGAACGGCACCGACTTCGGCGTGCAGGTCTCGGGCCTCGGCGGACGCTGGTTCACCGGTCCGGCCGGGGTGCCCGACGGGCTCTATCTGGGCGCGTACGGCCCGGAGGACGCCAACCCGGACATCGGCGACTCCACCATCACCGAGACCTCGGGCCTGGGCGGCTTCGCGATGGCGGCCTCCCCCGCCATCGTGCGCTTCGTCGGCGGCGAGGTCGCCGACGCCGTCAGAGCCACCCGTTCGATGTACGAGATCACGCTGGCCGAGCATCCCGCCTATCAGATCCCGGGCCTCGGCTTCCGCGGCACTCCTGTCGGCATCGACCTCACGCTGGTGGCGAGGACCGGCCTGCTGCCCGTGGTCAACACCGGCATCGCGGGCCGCGTGGCCGGCACGGGTCAGGTCGGCGCGGGTCTGGTCGAGCCGCCCGCGGAGGCGTTCACCCACGCGTTGCTGGCATTGGCACGCTCAGTAAGCGAGTCATTCGAATAGCGAAATATCCGTACGTCAGCACTATTGTCAAGCAATGTCAGCTTCCCTTGCGGTTATAGCGCCGATATCGTAACGAACCTCAGGCCAGCAAGAAATCCGCCGCGGCCCTCCTCCGGGCCTGGTCAAAAGCCCCATGCGGCAGCGTCCGGCGGGTTTCTCAGTGCCAATCTGCAAGTAGCGTGAGAACGCACGTGACGGATGAGGCGAGATGGGGGCGGAGACATGGCAGCCGACCGCTTGCTCAGCGGCCCCGGCGCGGAGGGAGGCCCCCCGAGCGGCACCCCGCAGAGCCAGGGCCGCCTGATCGGCCGGCGCTACCGGTTGATGTCGCCGGTCGGCAGAGGCGGCATGGGGATGGTCTGGCAGGCCCACGACGTCCTCCTCGACCGCGACGTCGCGGTCAAGGAGCTGATCCTGCCGTACGGGCTCGACCACGCGGGCAAGCAGGTGGCCCACCGGCGCATGCTGCGCGAGGCCAGGTCCGCCGCCCGGCTGACCCATCCCGGCATCGTGACCGTGCACGACGTCGTCGAGGAGGACGGCCGCCCGTGGATCGTGATGGAGTTGGTCCGCGCGTGGTCCCTCGAACAGGCCGTACGCCAGAGCGGGCCGCTGCCGGTGATCCAGGCGGCCGAGATCGGCATCCGGGTGCTCGACGCGGTCAGGCACGCCCACGCCGCCGGCATCATGCACCGCGACATCAAGCCCGGCAACGTGCTGCTGACCTCCGACCGGGTGGTGCTGACCGACTTCGGCATCGCCGCCATCGAGGGCGATGTGACGATCACGCAGACCGGGCTCCTCATGGGGTCGCCCGCGTACATCCCGCCCGAGCGCCTGTCCGGGCAGCCGATCACGCAGGCGGCCGACCTGTGGTCGTTCGGCGCCACGCTGTACGCCGCGGTCGAGGGGCGGCCGCCGTACGAAGGGCCCGACGCGATCGCGGTGCTCGGCGCGGTGCTCACGCAGGACCCGATCAGGCCGCAGCGGGCCGGGGCGCTGATGCCCGTCATCGAGGGCCTGCTGCGCAAGAACCCGGCTGAGCGGCTGACCTCGGCCCAGGTCATCGAGATGCTGGAGGCGGTGCTGCGCGCGCACGGCTCTCCCCGGCCGCGCCCGCCGGAGACGCTGCCCAGCCAGGCCGACCCGACGCCCGCGGTGCTGCTGCCACCGCTCGAACACCCTTCGGGGCCGATGCCGTCGCGGATCGTGGAGACGCCCTCAGGGCCGGTGCGGGTGCCGTACGACCCGGCGAGCAGCCCGTCGGGGGGCTACTCGATGCCCTATGACGGGATGACGAGCCCGTCGGGCAGCCACAGGACCGACCAGTTACCTCCGGCGCAGGGGTTCGACGCGTTCACCGCCCCTTCGGGTCCGCACCGGCCGGACAGCGGCCCGCACCCACTCGGCGGCCCGCCCTCTTTCGACGGCGCGCCTTCCCCAGGCGGCCACTCCTCGCTGGACGACCCCGCACACCCGGGCGACCCCTCGTTCCCCAGCGGCCCCTCGTCCCTGGACGGTGCTTCGCAGCTGGGCGGGCCCCCGTCCGTGGACGGCCCCTCCTCGTTCGCCGGTCCCTCTTCCCTGGGCGGCTCCCCTGCGGGCGGCGGCCCGTCCTCGCTCGACGGCGCGCCTGTGCCGGGCGGCCCGTCCGTGTTCCACGACCCGTTCGCTCCCGGCGGCCCGTCCTCGGCGGGCGGTCAGGCCCCGTTCAAGCCGTACCGGCCCATGGACGACTCCGCCGACGGACCGAACGCGCACTCAGGGCCGCAACCCCGGCCGATCCTGCCGCTGACCTCCGACAGCCGCACGTCCGGCGCGACCCCGTGGCCGCTGGCCTCTCCCGCGGTCCTGCACGAGCAGTCACGCAACCTGGCGCACGACATCAGCCGCAACCGCCTCACCACGCTGCCCGGCGCGTCGCCGCGCAGCGGCACGAGCCGGCGCAGGAACGAGGACGACGGCGGCGGCACGTGGATCCGTGACGGCCGGCCGACGCCGCTCACGTTCGTCAGCGCGATCGTGGCGGTGGCCGTCGTGGCGGGCGCCGTGATGATCATCCTGTCCGGCGGGCCGGCGCGGGAGCAGGCCGCGGTCACGGCCGCGGCGGCATCCGCGGCCGCTGCGCCGAGCCCCACGACCGGGGGCGGCGAGCCCTCCCCCGTGCCGGAGGGCCACGAGGAGCACGCCCTCTCCGGGTTCGCGGCCGGCGTGCCGGTGGACTGGAGGCCGGTCGAGACGGACGGCGGGGCCACGTTCGACGGGCCGAAGGACTCCGGCATGCGGATCGTGGTGGAGCGGGCGACGCCGCAGGCCGACGGCGGGTTGTCCCGGCTGAGCAAGGAGGAGGCCGAGGGCGGCAGGGAGAGCTACATCCAGGTGCAGTTGCGGGATCTGTCCTACAGAGGGTGGAAGGCCGCGGACTGGGAGTACACCTACACCACCGCCAGTGGCGTCCCCATGCACGCGCTCACCCGGTACGTCACTATCGACGGCAGGACCGCGTTCACGATCACGTTCGACATGCCCGAGCTGAAGTGGGACGACCAGGCCGGCACGCGCAAGGTGTTCCTCGACACGTTCCGCACAAGCGCCTGACGCCGGCGAGTTCCCCGTCTCGCGGACCGCATCCCACCATATTGCACTGATCGTTCCAAAACTGGTAGCGTACCGGACATGGCGCGACCGAGGACGTTCGAGGAGGACCGTGCGGTCGAGGCCGCCATGCTCGCGTTCTGGGACGCGGGCTACGAGAACACCTCGACGCAGGCCCTGTGCGCGGCCACCGGCCTCGGGCGCAGCAGCATCTACAACACCTTCGCGAGCAAGCACGACCTGTTCAAGAAGGCGCTGCGCCACTACATGGACGGGCGCAACGCCAGGCTCGCCGGACTGATGGGCTCCGGCCTGCCCGCCAAGGACAAGGTCGGCGCCGTGCTGGGGTGGGCGGTCGAGCCCGACCCCGAGGAGCCGGCCGGCTGCCTGGTGGTCAACTCGTTGGTCGAGCTGGGCCCGCACGATCCGGAGGTCGCCGAGCTGCTGCGGCTCGACAACGACAAGCGGGTGCGGATGATGCGCTCGGCGATCGAGGAGGGCATGGCACGGGGCGAGATCGACGCGGAGAAGGACGCGCTCGCCCTGGCGCACTTCGTCGTGGCCACCGTCAGCGGCATGCGCGTGGCCGCCCGCGGCGGGGCCGGCCGGGAAACCCTCGCCTCCATCGCGCGGACCGCGCTGGACGCGTTCTGAGTTTTCTGTTCCCTGATTTTGCACTGATCGATTCAAAATACGTGGAGGAAGGCCATGCCACTGGCCGTCTACATATTGGGCCTGTCGATATTCGCGGCCCCGCACCGCAGGACGGCGCCTCTTCAGAGCGCGCCGATCAGTGAGATACGGTCGGCCGCATGAAGCTGGGGAGCGTTCGCTTTTATCCCATCAAGTCCACTGCGGGCCATGAGGTCGATGAGGCCGAGGTACACCCGTGGGGCCTGGCGGGGGACCGGCGTTACCTCATCACCGACAGGGACGGGATCATCCTGACAGCGCGCGAGGAACCGGCCCTGCTGGCCTGTGTGGGCCGGCTCGACGGTGACACGCTCACGCTGACCGGCCCGCACGCCGCCCCGCTGCGGGTCACACCGGCCGCCGTGACGTCCACGGTGGACGTGTGGGGCACCCCGGTGGAGCTCACCGACTGCGGTGACGACGCGGCCCGGTGGTTGTCGGAGCTCGCCGGACAGCCGGTCCGGCTCAAGTGGCTGGACGACCCGGCCCGCCGCCCGGTCGATCCGGCGTACGGACGGCCGGACGACCGGGTGAGCCTGGCGGACGCCTATCCCCTTCTCCTCACGACCGGCGCGTCGCTCGGCCGACTGAACGACTGGATCGTGGAGACGGCGCTCGAACGCGGCGAGGAGCCGCCCGGCCCGCTGCCCATGCACCGCTTCCGGCCGAACGTGGTGATCGACGGGGTGGACGAGCCCTTCGCCGAGGACGAGTGGAAGCGGCTGCGCATCGGCGACGTGGACTTCCGGGTCACCAAGCGCTGCGACCGCTGCGTGCTGACGACGATCGACACCACCACGTACACCAAGGGCAAGGAGCCCATCAGGACGCTGTCCAGGCACCGCAATCGGGACGGCAAGGTCTGGTTCGGGATCAACCTGATCCCCGACGGCCCCGGGCACATCGCCGTGGGCGACGCGGTCGCGATCCTGTGAGAGTTTCGCCGTCCGTCACCCTATGAGAACAGGACGCTGTCGTCTTTAGGGTGATGTTGGGGGTTATGTCAGACTTCACTGGTGACCAGCGCCCCCATCCAGCCCACGATGCTGCCCTCTGACCGGATCCCGAGCGTTCAGCGTCGTACCCTCGCGGTCCTGTCCGCGACGCAGATCGTGGGCGGCGTGGGCGTGGCGGTCGGGCTGGCGCTCAGCTCGGTGGTCGTGGACGAGCTGTCGGGATCCACCGTGATCAGCGGCTTCGCCGGCACGGCCACCGTGCTCGGCGCGGCGCTGCTGGCCCTGCCGACGGCCAGGGCCTCGGGCAGCGGCGGGCGGCGCGCGGGCCTGTCGCTCGCCTACCTCGCGGCGCTGGCCGGCTGCGCGATCTCCGTGGCCGCCATCAGCCTGGGCTCGTGGCCGCTCCTGCTGGCCGGGCTGGTGCTGGTCGGCGGCGGCAGCGCGGGCAGCCTGGCGGCGCGCTACTCCGCCACGGACCTGTCGCCGAAGGGCCGCTCGGCCAGGCACCTCTCCCTGGTCGTCTGGGCCTCCACCATCGGCTCCGTCGCCGGCCCCAACCTGGCCAGACCCGCCGACCAGGTCGGCATGAGGCTGGGGATGGCGGAGAAGGCCGGGCCGTTCGCGTTCTCCGCGCTGGCGTTCGCCCTGGCGCTGCTCATCATCCTCGTACTGCTCAGGCCTGACCCGCTCAAGCTGGCACGCGGGCTGCAGGACACACAGGAGACGCCCGGCCCCGGCCGCAACCGGACCATCAGGACGGCCTGGGAGACGCTGCGGACGACCCCGATGGCCCGCACGGCGCTGATCATGATCGCGGTCAGCCACACGGCGATGGTGTCGGTCATGTCGATGACCCCCGTCAAACTTCACCACGACGGCGCCAACCTCGACGTCATCGGCATCGTGATCAGCCTGCACATCGCCGGCATGTACGTGCTGTCGCCGGTCGTCGGCTGGCTGGCCGACAAGGCGGGCAAGGTGCCGGTGCTGGCGCTCGGCATGGCCCTGCTGCTCTGCGCGGCCACGCTGGCGGGCACGGCGGGCCACCGGGTGTGGCAGGTGACGGCGGCGCTGGTGCTGCTCGGGCTGGGCTGGTCGTGCGGCCTGGTGTCCGGCTCCGCCCTCGTCACGGAGTCCGTCCCGCTGTCGCGCCGCCCGGCCGTACAGGGGCTGTCGGACCTGCTGATGAACGTCTGCGGCGCCACGGGCACGATCGTCGCCGGGGCGATCGTCGGACTGCTCGGCTACGGCATGCTCGGCCTGGTCGTCGGCGTCATGGTCACCCTCGCCGGCCTCTGGCTCGCCTCGATCCGGCGCCGCACCCCCGCCGCCCCTTCCGCCGGGTAACGAGCCCGACCTGTGGCCGCCCTCCGCGGCAGCCAAGGACCTACGCCGTCGACCCGGCCCGCGCAGGCGGGCGACCCACCACACCGGCGCTCCGTCCGGAGGGCCGCGCCCGTATCCGTGCGAGGCGGCGCGCCGTGACGAGCCCGCGGAGCAGGCGCGCGTTCGAGCCAGGGCGCCACGGAGCACGGACGGCATCCCGGGCGAGCCGTGCGGAGGACCGGGGTGCGGCTCGTCTACTTGGCGTCGGCGTAGGAGGTGACCGCCACGGTCTCCATGGGGAAGCGCACCGGCGTCCGCCCGAACAGCAGCCTGCTCGCCTCGGCCGCCGCGGACGACACCGCCGCCATCACCTCCTCGGCCTGCTCCAGCGGGCAGTGCACCATCACCTCGTCGTGCTGGAAGAAGACCAGCCGGGCCGGCTCGGGCAGCAGCCCGCGCAGGACCGCCATCAGCGCGAGCGCCCACTCGGCCGCCGTGCCCTGGACGACGAAGTTGCGGGTGAACCGCCCACGGTCCCTGGCCGCCCACCCGCCCTCGGGTCCGGACACCAGCTCCTTCCAGCGCGCCGACGGAGGCGGGCAGGTGCGCCCGAGCCACGAGCGTACGAGCCGCCCCTCCTCGCCCGCCTTCGCCG
>NZ_SMJZ01000116.1 GCF_004348345.1 Nonomuraea longispora | reverse complement strand
TCGGCACCGGTGGTGGCCGCCAGCCGGTTGCGTGGCGGCACGGCCGCCTCGGCCCGCGGTGCCGCTTCGGCGGTGCGCGAGTCCATCGGCACCGCCCGCCAGGCGGGCTGCACCGGCACCCTGGTTCCGCGCGGAGTGGCCGCCCTCATGTCACATCGATCTTCCCTCACGGGCATCAAGGTGACGTACAGGTTCAAACCCGTACACCACTCCCGTGGACGCTAACCTACAGGAGTATTTCAGCCCAGATGCTCAATGGCGACATCATCCCACCACTGCGCGAGGTACTCCGCGACTAGCCGGCGGTGACAGTGGTGCGCCTTGTCCTCACTGCAGAGCAAAACCGCGTCATTGAGCATCTCCCGTGGGATGGATTCCTCAATGTGGCGATGCTTCATCAGCTCCAAAAACCGGTCTTCGTACACTGTCCAACTGATACCGCGCTTCTTGTAATCGTCGAGCATGGATTGTGTTGGTGCCAGGTCAAGCCGGTGGGTGTAACCAACGCTGCAAATCTCGCCGAGGAAGTATTTCAAGTCATCACGCTTAGCGAAACCCGCCAGTTGGGAAACGTTATTCAGGCGTACATCGATGAGTTTTGCTACTTCAGCCTCGCGCAACAGTCCGAAGAAGCGCTCAGCGGTTTTCCTCGTGAAACCGATCGTGAATATTTTCATCGTCTTAGTGTCCCGTTGTTGCGAAGTCTTCATTGAAATACGCGATCTGGCGTTCCTGGCGGCTCACAGCCTGCTCAAGACGTTCACCTGGCGTGTAGAGCATGTCGTCCTGGTCTAGGCCGAACTTGGCCATGAGGCGCTGCATCGCTGAGGCGTGGCACTCGGTACGTCCATCTCCATGGATGTGGTCGATAGTGACGCCGTGCTCCGCGAGTACTTGCGCGATGAGGATTGTGCGATGGCATTCTAGTGGCTCTTGCTCGGTACACATGATGGCGATGCGCTCAGTCCGTGCGCCTTGCAGTAGACGTTTGATGCCGCTGGCAAACTCAGGAGTCCGGGCGAGGCGCCCGTACTGTACACGCCCGTCGACGTAGCAAGTTGCGTCGGTTGTACGTGCTCCGAGCTCCTTGCCGAGGAAAACATACTTTATGCCGGCACCGTACAGGCCGCGTTTCACGTTGTCTCGGTTGAACTGAGGGGTGAACCGACTAACGGGTATCGAGCGCACGTCGGCGACCGCCGTTATTTCGTGCTGTCGAAGTATGTTCAGGAAGGCCGAGGAGGTATGTGTGGAGTGGCCGATTGTGAGCAAGATGTTGGATGTCATTTTTGCGCTATCTGCTTATATCTTCGCTCGCTCGACAATTGCCGCAATCAGCTTGTAGGCATAGCCATCGGAGTGCGGTTCGCCGAGACTCACTGTGATGAAGGATTCGCCCAACGTGTAGGTAGCGTCTGGCTTGGCGAGATATGCGAGCTCATATTCCGGATCGGTTACTCGTAGTTTGTATTCGAAATTTGCATGTCTGAACTGTGCTCTCACGACTCGCTTCGAATCGCCAAAAGCAATACCAGGGGAGTGCACCTGTAACGTCACGCGGCCGACTCGGATAAGCTTGAGTGAGTCCACTAGGTTGAAGGCCTGCTCTGTTGGCACGCGGTCATTGAGGCCGTGGTAGGTATGCTCCCCGTTGATCCATAAACTACCGGGGTGCTGCTCCAACGTGAGTAGTTTGTCCCAGCTGGCTCGGTCGATCTTCCTCCAGTAGTAGGTGGGATCGAGGAGCCAGTTCTCGCTCTGGAAGGTAGATGGCTGGTGCTGGAGAAGCGGCACGGACACGATATCAAGGACACGTGGATCTGACCCATCTTCATATTTCCGCTCGTGCTCGGATACCTCGTGATTGGGGCGAGCGCTGACGGGGCGTATCCATCCTTCGTCGCCACCTTCCACGATCCCCGCGACACATCGCCCCGTGAGCTTACGGGAGTTCGCCAGACACACAAGTGTCTTGAAAACTGTCACGTGCACCCTCCAACGATGATGCATTGAAACCCACGGGCAACGGTAATGCAGAGCTCCGACACAGAACAGTGACCTCTTTTGGCACACAGCAGAGCTGGAGGCGGACCGGCGACGTGCTCAGGGGGTCCCCGCATCACACAGGCGACCTGACGCCTTGGGCTGAGGGAGGGGTCCAACACAGGAGCCCGCACCGCGCGGACCGGCTTTGTCCGCCGTAAACGCGCGGCCGCAGCGGAGATCTGGTCGGCTGGTGTCTGCGCCTGCTCGCTGATCCACTTCGCCACGGGAGTGCGTCCATCCCCGGCGCGGCACCTGTGTCTCAGTTCCTCCTCAGGAGGCGGTTCCTCCTGCTCATAGTGTTCAAGGTGAGCGATGTAAACGTCGATCTGGGTGACGTTCGGAATTCGGCGCCGAGTTTGCTGCTGCCTCCTGGCGCAGCTCGCGGGCGAGGAGAGAGGCCCCGGTTCTTATCGTTGCGCGGGCATCGAGGCCATGAAGGTACGGGCGAGGCGGTCGATCTCGTCATCTCTGGAGGCCTCATCGACACGCTGATCTCGGTCGATACGACCGCGTTCGGCTTTCAGCCGGCGCTCCTCTTCGCGCAGGTCGTTCTCGTATGTGCCGGTCGTCTGCCGGGTGGTGTAGTTCAGTTTGGCTTCGTGACAGGCTGAGCCCGCGCGGAGCTCCTGGGTGAGGAGGCGGTCGTACTCGGTCTTGCCGTTCAGCAGCTTCGAGATGATCGGCATGCAGTCGAGCAGGACGAAGATGATGCGCAACAACCAGTGGGCGAAGTTGACCATGCCGCTCTGGCTCGCGACCGTTCCCAAGGCCTCCCATCGGTCAAGCAGGCCGATGTTGGCGTAGGCCCGCTTCGTGTCCTCGACATGCTCGGCGATCTTCTTGCTGAGAGTTCTTGAGCGGTCCTTTTCGGCGCTGGCGAGATCAGCCACTAGAGAGCCGATCTCATCCTTCATTGCAGCAACCTTCGCCTGCTGTTCGGCGATGTCATGGTTGTCGAGGAACGTCTTGAGGTCGCCCTTCCGTCTCTTGCACTCGGGTCCATCGCCGCGCACGCCTGTGGTGTGGTCCGTGGGTTCGCCAAAACATTCCTGGTTGAGGTGTTTTACCAGCCTCGCATGCTCTGCTACGTCCGCCGCCAGCCGAGCTTCCGCGGCCTTGAGAAGTTTGTCCTTCTCCGTCTTGTTGCCTTCGACGGCCTGCGCCTTGTCCCCGCCGTCGAGGAGATAGCCGGTGCAGTCGACATCTGAAGGCGCCGGCTCGTTCAACGGGTTGCACTGCTTGTAGCGGCTCTCCGTCTGGCCGATCGCCTGGTCGCGCTTTACCATGATCTCCCGGTCGAGTCGTTCCTGGAAGATCTTCAGGGTCAGCGGCTCGGCGATGAAGATCCCGATGGCCACGGCGAGGGCGAGTCGGATCAGCACGTTGCCCCAGCGGGACCAGCCGTCGTTGTCACCGTGGAGGCTGGTGATCAGAAATCGGTCGACGTTGGCGATGATCAGGCCCCACATCACCGCGACCGGCACCAGATACAGCGGGGAGACCTGAGAGAGCAGTGTCAATGCGCCCAGTACGGAGGCCCCGGCGATGAGCGCGGTGCTGACCACGACTCCGCCGAGGCTGGTGTAGCGGGAGCGCTCCTGCGGGACACTGGCGAGAATCTTCTCGTCGACTCCGGTGAACCGGCGCAGGATCATCCCGAGCGTGAGTCGTTCCCGACGCCTCGGGCGCCGTCCATGCTGCTCGGCGGACTTAGGCCCGTGGAGGATGTCAACCACGGACGTCCTCCTCCATGAAGAAGTCGTCATCGGTGTCGCCCGCCGTCACCTCGGCACGTGGCTCATATGCGGGACTTTCGAGCTCCTTGGCCTCCGCATCCGGTTCCATCTCGTCGAGCGCGGCCAGCAGTTCCTTGCCGGTGTTCTCGTTGAACAGGCCCTGGGCAACCGCTGCCCGGACAACTTCGGCCCGACCGCGGGCCTGAACGACTTGCAAATCGTGCTCACGCTGCATCCTGTGTTGGATCGCGTTGTGCTCTCGGTCTCCCAGGATGGCGTACCGGTCGGCGATCTGCTGGTCGCTGAGGCCGCGGACGGCGGCGTACAGGCCGTCGGCGGCACCGGGACCGCTGTTCAGGAAGTCCTTGATCTTTGTGGCTTCGCTGATCTGTTGATCGCGGTCGAGGGCCGCCTCCTGCCGCGTGAAGTCGTTGGCACTACGGTCCTTGGTGTGCAGGTAATCCTGCTCATTCAATTCGAAGTCACGGTCGAGCCTGCGTTTGGCGTCGCGGAGACCGTGTTCGCCCTGGATGTTGTGCAGGTTCGTCTCGTAATGCCGCCGTCCTCGGACGATCTCGTCGGGAGCGTAAACGTCGAGGCCAGAGAACTCGGCCGTCATACCGGACAGCACACACGGTACAAGGGTCGTGTAAGCCTTCACCTGGGCATGCACGAGAGTCCACAACTCGGGGACCTGGTGCAACCCGTAGCCACGGCCGAGTTCGAAGAGCTTGTGGTAGGCGCGGATATAGGTGACCAGGTGCTCGCCGACATCGGTGAGGCCGGCACGCACCACCTCGATCGGCTCGTCGACCGTGCAGCGGAACCGCACGACGACCATGAAGTCGTGGGCGCCCGAAGAGTTGATCGGTACGTGGATCGTGGCCGGGTGGTCTGTGGACACATCCACGACGCTGACACTGTCGCCGTGCAGCACGTGCGGTTCGTCACCACGCAGCCGCCGGTCGCCCAGCACGAACGTGCCATCGTACTCGAAGACGAGTCGCTGGTGCGGAAGCTGACGGGGGAGGCTGGAGATCGAGCGGCGGGGTTTGCTCAGGAACCCTTGCTTGGCGACAGGATCAAGGGGGACTTGGCTGATCACTGGGTAGCTCATGGACGGTTTCCAATGGTGTCGAGGGAAAGTACAGCCGGACTCAGGAAGATCCGGAGTAGCGACAGAAGTAGCTTCATCCGGTTTTCGTCGGTGTTGCGGGAGATGGCGTAACGCCGCAGGTCATGTGCAAGCAGTGGGCGTTCCTTCGCTGGGAGTGCCTCGACGAGTGCGGCGAAGAGGATACGGACACGGTTGCGGTCATCGTCGTCGCGCTCGTCGAAAGCGCAGACGGCGTCGTACAGGGCAGCCAGTGCATCCCTGCGGTGAGGGCGCTTGACCAAGACTGCCGCCCACAATTTGGCGAGGGGGGCAGCTGATTCAGAGCGACTGCGCAGGTGAGCGGTGACTGTAGGGACCCCAGCTCCGTCTGGGCGAGCCGACAGGACACTGAGGATCGCCCGAATCGAGGGGTCGATCGCACGGCCAATCCGCTTGTCATTGCTGATCTGGCGCGCGAACCAGTCGAGCATGGGGAGGGCGTTGCCGGTGGCTTCCGTCAGTGCTGTGAACAGATGGGCCAGGGCGATCTCAGCATGTCTGACAGGCTTCTTACTGTCTTTTATCTGTAGCCACAGCATCCGGGCCGCCTCCAGCGGGAACCGGATGCCCAGCTCACCTGACCAGGCAAGGGTGGCGGTGAATTTGGGTCTGGCGGCGGATGCCCTCGTCCAGGAAGTGACCGTACGCAGAACCTCCGGACGGGTCGTCTCATCCAGGCACAACCAGGAGATGGCCATCGCGGCGGTGGCCTGCCTGCGCATGACACCCCCTCCTCGGGCCCATGGGGTGAGGAAGATGCTTTCGACGTATGAGTAGCCGGCGACGGAGGCCAGGACCGCCACGCCTCTGGCGATCTCCGCCTGGACACTCGGGTCACGTAGATTGGCGCACTCATGTAGCCATTCGGTGACCGGATCCCACAACCGCATGCCATGCCGTTGGTGCAGCTCCCGCATCACGTGGGTGCGATGCCCTTCGACCTTGAACACGAGCCTGCGTTCCGGTGACAGCGTGAGCAGCGAGCCCTCCGCCACTCGAATCAAGCGGCGGCTCGGCATTGGATCGTCCGCCGAGATGGCGTCCGTTTTCTCCAGGCCGATACCGGCGATGGACTCCAACCGGGCAAGCAGCACTTCGAAGCCGCTTTCCGGCAGACCGGCGATGAATGCCATGGCGGCCATCTCGAAGAGCTCGCCTCGGGTACGCGGGCCATCGAACCAGGTGACCACGTCGCGGCGCCCGGCGGACTCCAGCCTGCTGAGCGCTTTGTCCAACGGAACCCCTGAGGCCAGTTGGCGCGCCAGTGCCACCACGTCGCTCATGGCATGGTCGGTGGTGATCTGGGCGGCCGCCTCGTCGGCGACCTCCGGAGCCACCTGGTGAGCTCTCAAGACGTCGCATGCCGGTGGCGGTAGCCAGGGGACTTGGTCTGCTTCGGGTAGCGACGTAGTCGTCCCTGTGATCACCAGATACGCTCCGGCATCACGAATGCGGCGCCTGATCTCGCGGACGTGAAAGTCGGCGATGCTCCCGTCGAGGTCGTCTCTTGGCCAGTCGCACAGCAGATAGCCGTGAGCCGGCCGAATTTCGCGGGCGGCCAGTTTCTCCAGCGTGTAGGCCGGGCTGAGTTCCACCACCATGTCGCGACGCGCGCCGACGACATCGTGCAACAGATTGAGCGCTGCCGTCCGGCGGCCTGTGCCGGCGTTGCCGATCAGGGCCACCATGTTGCTGCTCTGCAGCCGTTCGGCTGCGGCCTGGTAGCTGGCGTGGCGCACGTAGCAGGTACGAGCCTCCGTCAACTCGTGCTGGGATACGGGACCGGACGTGCGCCGGGACTTGGGGCGGGAACCCGAGATGCCGAAAGAGGCTCCTCCGATGTTGCCGTGGATGTGATTGATGACGGTCTGGACCTGGGAGACCTGCGCGAAGATTTCGTTCGTCGCCTCGCCCTGCTCAGTCAGATCGACCGGCGTGGCTTCTTCGCCGATCCCCACTCCCTCGGGCGGCGAGTCAGTTTCGGATGCCAAAGTTGATCTCCTCACCGGAAATGGGGGCGGTGATCAGATTGACCGTCATCTGCTCGGCGTTGAACTGCTGCGCGAACTGCTTCGCCGCGGCGTCGACACGAACCAGCTGCTCCAGGGAATCCAGCAGGTCGTCGCGTGACTCCGGGTCGGCCGGTCGGCCCTGCTCGGACCGGAACTCCTTGGTCTTCGCGAGCAGCTTCCTGGCGCCGCTGAGGCCTGTCTCGGTGCCGTAGGCACCCAGACGTTCAAGAGCACCACCGGCGATCAGCGCCCACAGAGTGTCAGCGACCTCGGGCAGGTTGTCCATGTTGAGAGTTCCCTTCTGGTCCAGGTCTTCGGAGGGGATCCACATCCAGGCGATCTCGGTGCGTTCCTTGGTCGGCACCTCCAGCCGGGTGAAGGACTCCGGTCGGTAAGAGGTGTGGAGCTGCCGGACGACGTCCTCGTAGAGCCGGTCGGTGAGGATCAGCACCAGGTCGGCGCGCGGGTTCGCCTTCAGGGCGATACGAGCGGCGTCCGCGTTGAGCAGCCGGCAGGTGGTCACCACGACCTGACCGACGAAGCCCATCGCGCCGCGTTTCACGGGGCCGTGACCGATGGAGATGCGTATCCGCAGGCGGGCGTCGTCTCGGCGGTCGCGGTTGTGGTCGTGCAGCGCCTTCCGCATGCGGTGAACCAGGTCGTCGATGACACGGAGCTCGGACTCTCCTTCAGGGAGGACGATGACCTCACCGTCGCCGGCCTCTTGGCGGGTCCAGGTGTCGCGGCGCAGTCCGGCCTCTCGTGCGGCACGGTTCATGACCTGGGCCAGACCCGACTGGATCGAGTCGTGCCGTAGGTCGTCGCCGCGGCCGTAACCCTCCGCATCGACCGCCACGATCAAGCGGCGGTTGAAATCAGAATCAAGCATCACGTCACCTTGTAGTTGCGGGAAAGATCGACTGAAGTGGTCGGGGAGATCGACGGGGATCGAGTCTGGCGAAGATCACATCGCCTCAGGACGTACCAGTACGCTTTACCGGAAATCGGCAAGACCGATCGGGTCGATGGCGATCTTCCGGCGATGACCGGAGTCGATCAGTTCAAGGTCCTTGAAACGTCGGATGGCCTTGAAGACGGCGTCTTTTCTCGCCCCGATGAGATTGGCGATCTCCTCATGTGTGAGCTCGACTCCCAGGTCCCGTTTTCCGTCGAGCCTGTCGACTCCATGTCGGTTGGAAAGTTCCAGGAGCACGTTCGCGACCCGTACCGGCACACTGAACTGAGCGAAGTCCGTTCTTCTGCGATTGGCCCAGTCGAGCCGGTCGGCGATCATCCTGGCCAGTGCATTCCATGCCGCCGGGTGGCGATCGAGGAAGTCAGTGAACGCCTGTGCGCGGATGACGTGCACCAACATCGGACTGCATGTGGTCACCATGGCTGATCGTGGCTCTCTTCGTAGAGCTGCCAGTTCACCGACCACATCGCCGCTGACGCGGACTCCCAGCATGGCGGCCCCGCCTGTTTCCAGGTAGGCCGTCACCTTCACGCACGCTGTGAGTCGCTGCCCTGGGATGGACCTCAGGAGATAGACCTCGGACCTCTCTCGGTCTCCTTGGTAGATGAGAGGTTCGCCGGCCTGCCGCGGGGACGACGGAGCGAGAGCCAGAAGTTCGTTCCGCTCCTCCGGGCTGAGTCTGTCCATGAGGGTACCGGTGGGCCACCTATCGTGGATTTGATCATTTGTCACGGATTAACGCCTTGAGTCATCGATATGAAGCTGTTAGAAGCTACACCCTGAAATATGTGGATGCCACGTGGAATTGGTCGGCGCTGTGACTATATGTGACTTCTTGTCCGGCTTATCCTGAAGGATGGAAGAAATCTCTTGAGACGGTGGAACTATGTTCCTGTAATTAGCGTGCCCCAAGCGCATCACTGGCGCCGATCTGCGACTTATGTGATCGTAAGTTAGTTGATTGCAGTTTTGGAGGTATATGTACTATTCCGGTAGCCGCTTCAGACAGGGCATGCTGGCTGCCTTGATGTCCGCCACCCGACGACGCGCGGGGCGGGCTGATCGCGCCGTGCCCGTGCTAGACCTGCGCAGGGTGAGCGAGGTTGTCAGGACGCCTTCGTGCAGGTGAGCACGATGGTGGTGCCGACCTTGACCTTGCTGTCGGCCTTATGGGACTGCTTGGTCACTGTCCAGTTCTCCGGCAGGAGAACCATCGTCTCGTAGCGGTCTTGCGAGCCGAGCTTGATGTCGCTGAACTCGGGCAGCTTCACCAGACGGCTCGTCTCTTCCTTGGCGGGAGGAAGAGAAGTGTCCTGCAACGCCTCCGCGGGGGCGGTCTCGGTGGGGGGACGCGGTCGTGGTTGGCGTGTTGCCGACACTTCCTACGGCCACGCCACCGACACAACCCGCGCCCAACGCGAGAAGGGCGATCAGCGCGACCGCCGGGCCGGAGAACCCACGATGTGCAGGAGGTGGCCAGGGAGGGCTGGTAGGTCATGGGGATTCCCTGGAATCAGGCGGCAAGCGCCGCGTCAAGGTAAGTGATGTCGCGGACCGCGACGTAGAGGCGCCAGCTGAGCAGGCCGGTGCGGGACACCACCGTTACCCGCACGTCGTGCGCGGTCAGCCAGGCGGCCAGGTCGGCGAAGTAGCCGTCGCCGGAACCGATGATCACCCGCTCGAACCGGAGGTCGATCCGATCGTCGACGGCCATCTCGGCGAGCACGCTATCGGCGCCGTCCGGGCCGGAGCGGGTGAGGATCTGAGCGCCGTGGATCACGCGGCCCACCTCGGCCAGTGATCGGGGGTTGACCCCGACGACGAACTGGTCCAGGGCGCCAACCGCACCCGGCACAGGTAATCCGACATGGTGTCGGCGATCTCCGTCGCGGTGGGCGACGGCGATGCAGTCAGGTTCTCGATGTCCAGTAAGTGGATGGCTCGTCCTGCTCGCAGAGTACGCATCACAGCTCCCTTGCACCTCACGTACAAGAAGAGTAGAGGCTGTGAACTGCGTATGCAAGCATTTCTATCGTGACAGCAGTAGGAATAATTGTGATGCCGTCGGGCGTTCATGCGAGGGCTTGAGCATGGCCTGCTGGACGAGCTCGCGAAGAGGCGGTGGAACCATGCGAAGGTCTGGGTGGGAGTTGATGATCTGGTTCTCGACGGCCCAGACGGACGGACCGTCGAAGGCTGGGCGACCGGTCGCCGCGAAGTACATCGTCGAGCCCCAGCTGAAGATGTCCGAGGCCGGACTTGTCTGACGGCCTTCGACCTGTTCGGGCGACATGAAGGCCGTGTGCCCTTGGCGCCGCCCGACGTGGTGAGTCGTCCGACGGCGCACGCTATCCCGAAGTCGATCACACGCGGGCCGTCGGGAGCGAGCAGGACGTTGGCCGGCTTGAAGTCCCGATGGACGATGCCCGCCTGGTGGATCCCGTTGAGGGCAGCGGCCGTGGCGATGGCGAGCCGAACCAGGCTGTCAGGAGAACGCGGGCCCTCGCGACGAATGAGCTGGTCGAGTGAGGGCCCCTGAACGCACTCGCTGACGATGTACGGCCTCGTGGACGCCCACGTCGATCACCGCGCGGTTGCGAACCCCGGCACCCGGCGGGCCGCGCTAGCCTCGGCGAGGAAGTCGTCCCGCTCAGTGAAGGACACTCGTGCATGCAACAGCTTGACGGCGACCTGCCCGCCGTCTGGAGAGCGAGCCAGGTAGACCTCGCCTTGGCCTCCTTGGCCGATCTTGGAAAGGAGTGCGTACGACCCCACCCACGCCTGTGCCGGCCCGGATGACCGTCTCGGCGGCACCGGTCCGGATCGGGTTCTCGGAACGGCCGCCGCAGGCGGGATCTTCTGCGGCAGGACCCGCTTGGCCAGGACGAAGAGGTGCACCGTACCGCCGAGATAGGTGCCCATCCAAATCATCGACGTGAGGGTCCAGCGAGCATCCTCCTTCGGTATGTTCTCAAGGGCCCACGAGGCCGCGAACACCGCTCCCTCGACCGCGAGATACGCCGCCCGCGAAGATCCACAGTGTTGTGTTGCGGAGCCGGTAGGCGGCATATCCGATCATGGACGGGATCGGTAACCCGCCGCAGCAGCAGACCGGTATCAGCGCCCAGGCCAGGCTCTGACGCAAGCTCGTCTGGAGGGCGGCCCCATCGGGCCCGACAGTCATGAACCGCATGAGTGTAGGCATTCCGCGCCAGCATTCGCATTCGCGGGGAGCCGTCATCATGGCCGGGCGGTTTCCCCGTCACTGCCCCAGAGCAGCCTCCACAGACGGGCCGGCCCAGCCCGTTTCGGTCTTCCAGATGACCGAGACTTCGAAGAGCGTCTTGATGATGTCGACCGCCCACAGGTCCTGCGGCTCCTTCGGCAGGACGAGGAAGAGGCGGTCGATCTCCTTGTATTTGCCGCTAGCCCATTCGGCCTCCAGGAGCTTGGGCGCCACGGCACGGAGCTCGGCATAGGTGTCGACGTTCTGCGCTGAGATCACGTAGAACCCGAGCCCGCGCTCGTCCTCACAGATGATGTCGGCGTATTCGGTATCCAGCAGGGGCTCGCGTTCGTTGCCGTACAACTCGGCTGCGAGCATGTGCTTGAGACGGGCGTGTGCTGGTTGCTTCCGGCTGGCAGCCGCCTGCTCCTTGAGGAAGGCTCGAAACTCATCCCCGTCGGCGAACCGCTCATCCCGCGACGAAGGGACGGCGTCAGTCTTCTTGATCTCGGTCACAGGCACCTTGACAGGCCCGCCTAGTTCGGCAGGCAGAGAGGACGAATGGAGCACCGTCAGGGACTGCGTGCACCGGGTCAGAGCGACGTAAAGCTGCCGAAGCCCCGTCGAACCCTGTTCGGCGAACAGATGTGGTTCTACCACCACGACGTGGTCGAACTCCAGACCCTTCGCCATGTGCGCGGGCATGACGGCGATTCTCTGTCCCATTCCCGGCAACGCCGACTCCTGGGAAGCGGCGATCCGCTGGGCGAGTTCGTCATGGAACTCGTCCTGTGCCGGAGTCAGGACCGCGACGGAACGTGCCTGGTCGCCGTCCTTGATGGCCAGCCGCTGGGCCCTGGTGGCAGTCTCGGTGAGTATGCGCTGCCGGGAGACCGGGACCATCTCCAAAGTGCCCGGTGATGATGGTCGCACCGAGGTCGGGATCGCCGTGGAGGGCGAAATCTTTGTTCCCAGCATCGCGGCGAAGTTCATGACGTCGGTCGGCACTCGGTAGCCGATGCCGAGTTCGGCGATGTGCCAGCCTTCGGTGCCGGCCAAGATGTCGGCCAGGCGCTCCCAGACGTCGTACTGGCGGATCCCCGTGCTCTGCGCCAGGTCGCCGAGTACCGTCATCGAGCCGGAAGGGCACCAGCGGGCCAGCGACTTGGCCTGCATGGGGGTCAGGTCCTGGGCTTCGTCGATGACCAGGTGGTGATAGCGCCGTTCGTCATCCCCGGTCAGGAGCCATCGGAGCTCTCCCAGGCAGACGAGGTCCTCGGCCGACCACGGTTCGTCCGCGACTCGTTTCGCCTGGGGACGGACAAGCGCGGCCTGCTCGTCGAGGGTGAGCACGCCGAAGGCAGCGGCCGCGAGGCCGTCCTTGTCGGCGAGCAGTTGCCGATAGATCTGCTCGGCGCTGGACGACGGCCAGACGCGGTTGATGAGCGTGGAAACGGCCGCGACCTTCTCCAGTTGGGTACGGAGCCGGGCGTCGGTCTGCTTGACCCGAGTCGCCTCGGTGTACTGGGTCAGCAGCCAGTCGATGACAGTGTCGATGAAGCGGCGGCGGCGCACCTGGTAAGAACCCCTAGCCGCACGAGCCGCCGAGGCCAGCCGGACGAGCTCGACTTTGTCGATGTCCAGCCGCGCACCACGGAAGTTGAAGCCCTCTTCGGCGGCGAGGTCTTCTCGAATAAGGTTCTCGACCGCGTTGTGCAGCACCCTGGCCATCCGGTCGTCCGACTTGACCAGGCGGGTGGCGACCGGATCGGTTCCCCGGACGTCACCTGGCCAGAGCTCGGTGATGTCCACGGTCGCCACACCGCGGCTGCCCATCCGGGGCAGGACGTCCCGAACGTACTGCAGAAACGCCTTGTGAGGGCCGACGACGAGCACCTGGTCGGGGGTGAAGTGCTCATTGTCCAGCAACCAGGTGACGCGGTGCAGCCCGACCGCGGTCTTGCCGGTGCCCGGACCACCCTGGATGACGAGCACACCTTTTCGTTCGTCGGCGACCAACTGGAGCTGGTGGCGCTGGATCGTTTCGACGATGTCACGCATGACGCCGTCGCGAGCAAGATCGAGCTCGGCGAGAAGGAACAGGTCGGGCTCGTCGTCGATGACCGGAGCCGGAACAGTTTCCCCTTTGGCGTTGATCACCTGGATCTCGGTGTCGCTGTAGTCGAGAACCTTAGGGCCGTCGCAGCGGAGCTGACGCTGTCGTTGTACATCCGCAGGATCTTCAGGAGTGGCCAGGCGCCAGGCGGTCGCCGCCTTGGACGTCCACTTCACCAACGCCAGCTCGCCCTGGCGGTCTCGTACGGTGGCGCGACCGATGTACCAGGTGAGCCTGTCATCGGGGTCGTCGAGGAGGTCGATCCGGGCGATCACGAGGGGATGGCGGCCGAGATCCTCACGTCGTCCATACTCCTTCGGAAGATCCGGATGAGAGGACAATCCTGCGTCCGGACAATCCCCGAGGCTGCTCGAACGGAAGCTTTCGATGTCCTTTCGGTCCTGGACGATGCAGTCGTAGATGTGATCCACGGCTTGCTGTTCCTCAGCGATCACCGCATTCCGATCGACCGTGCTCATGTGACCTCCGGGGGAAGCGGTCGATGCCGGGCGTTGGGAGCGGTCCAACGACGGCATATCGAATCGATCTATCAGGTTTTGTGGCCTGCGTCACTAGGTGTGGCACTGGCAGCAGTCTGGACGTCTTTCGAGGAGCATAGCTGAGCGTGATGCCAGTACACAGGCTAATTTTGAGGTGTTGACGCAAACGTCGAACGGCTTCTATCGTCTGGTCCACAAACACCGTCCGCACCTGCAGGCCGGACGAACTGCGCGGACTCCCGGTCACTGGGAGACTGGCCCTGGCACCCCTCACGCGAACCGACCGACCCAGAGAGGCCACCACGTGGCGAAGTTGACGTTGCCGCAGCTTGAGCGGCACCTGTTCGGCGCGGCCGACATCCTCCGCGGCAAGATGGATGCCTCGGAGTTCAAGGAGTACATCTTCGGGATGCTCTTCCTGAAGCGGGCCTCCGACCAGTTCGATGTGGTCCGCAGCGAGGTCGTCGAGAAGCGGATGGCCGAGGGCAAGAGCCGCGAGGAAGCCGAGCAACTGGCTGAGGTGCGCGGCTTCTACCGCGGTGACAAGTTCTACGTGCCCCCGGTAGCCCGCTGGAGCCACATCAGAAACGACTCGCGCAAGAAGAATGTCGGCGACATGCTCAACAAGGCGCTCGGTGCCCTGGAGGAAGAGAACGTCGCTGCCCTCGAAGGCGTTCTAGAGCACATCGACTTCACCCGCAAGGTCGGCCAGTCCACGATCCCCGACAAGCGGCTGCAGAAGCTCGTCGACCACTTCTCCCGCGTACGGCTCCGCAACGAGGACTTCGAGTTCCCCGACCTGCTCGGCGCGGCCTACGAATACTTGATCGCCCAGTTCGCCGACTCCGCCGGTAAGAAGGGCGGCGAGTTCTACACGCCGCGTGGTGTCGTCCGCATGATGGTGCGCCTGGTCAAGCCCAGGCCGGGCATGGCCGTTTACGACCCGTGCGCTGGCTCGGGCGGCATGCTCATCCACGCCAAGGAGTACATCGACGAGCACGGCCTCGACTCGCGTGACCTGACCCTGGCCGGGCAGGAGTACAACGGCGGCACCTGGGCGGTGTCGAAGATGAACATGATCCTCCACGGCGTGCTCAACGCCCAGCTGGAGAATGACGACACCCTCGCCGAGCCCCGGCACCTCAAGGGCGGCGAGCTGATGCGCTTCGACCGGGTGCTCACCAATCCGCCCTTCTCCCTCAACTACTCCTCGGCCGACATGAAGCACAAAGAACGTTTCCAGTACGGCTACGCGCCCGAGACCGGGAAGAAGGCGGACCTCATGTTCGCCCAGCACGTCTTGGCGGTGCTGACCCCCGACGGCATCGGGGCCACCGTCATGCCCCACGGCGTGCTGTTCCGCGGCGGCAAGGAGAAGGACATCCGCGAGGGCATCATCAAGGACGACCGCCTGGAGGCGGTCATCGGCCTGGCCCCCAACCTCTTCTACGGCACCGGCATCCCCGCCTGCGTCCTCGTCCTGCGCGGCACTGACCCGCGCCCAGCCGAGCGGCGCGGCAAGGTGCTCTTCATCAACGCCGACCGCGAGTTCACCGCCGGCCGCGCCCAGAACTACCTCGACCCGCAGCACGCCGAGAAGATCGTCGCGGCGTACGAGGCATATGAGGACATCCCGGGGTTCGCGCGGGTCGTCGACGTCGAAGAGCTTCGCGGGAACGACTTCAACCTTAATATCCGCCGGTACGTCGACAACACCCCGCCGCCCGAGCCGCAGGACGTCCGTGCCCACCTGCACGGCGGCGTACCCAAGCCCGAGGTCGAGGCCAAGGCGGGGCTTTTCCGGGCGTTCGGCATCGACCCGGCGACGCTGTTCGCCGAGCGCGACTCTGACTACTTCGACTTCCTGCCCGAAGGCTGGCAGGTCACCGCCGCCCGCCTCCCCGCCCTCGCCGAGCCTGCCGTGGCTCGGCTGCGTGAAGCTTTCGACGAGTGGTGGAGCCGCCACAGCAAGCGCCTCGTCGAGCTGCCCAGCACGCGCAAGGTGATGGAGGTACGCGCAGACCTGCTCGACTCCTTCGTGACCGAGCTGCTGCCCCTGAACAAGCTCGACCGGTTCGAGCTGGCCGGCGTCGTGGCGGCCTGGTGGGGCGAGGCCCAGTACGACATCAAGACCCTCGGCCTCAACGGCTTCGAGGGCGTGGTGGAAGGCTGGCTCACCACCATCGAATCGGCCTTCGCCCTGGACGAGGAGGACGTCGAGTACTGGGACAAGCAGAAGGTCACCGCCGAGAAACGCAAGGCCCGCGACCACCGAGTCGTCCCCGCGCTGATCCCCGACTACCTGGCCGAACTCGAAGAGGCCGAGACCGCCTACGCCGAGCTGAACGCCCAGCTCAAGGCCGCCACCGCCAAGCCCTCGGAGGACGACGAGGAAGCCGACGAGCCCGCCGAGGACCAGCTCTCCGAGGCCGAGCTCAAAGCACTCAAGTCCCGTACGGCCGCCGCCAGGAAGAAGGTTGGCGCGCTGGAGGACCACTTCCTCCCCCGCCTCCGCATGGCCGCGGGCGCCCTGGACGACGCCGACCGCCGTGACCTCGTTCTCGACGTGCTCCGACTACAGCTCTCGTCCCGCTTGAATTCTCGAACGGCAGCTACCCGGCGGCTGTTTGAGGATGCATTCCGTATGTGGGCGGCCAAGTATGGCTTGACTCTCCGTGACCTGGAGGCCCAACGCGAGGCAACTGTTGCTCATCTCGACATATACCTGAAGGAGTTGGGCTATGCGTAATCTGCCCGATGGCTGGCGGCGCGTTGGTCTTGCCGAGATCACCAAGGAGCAGACGGAGAAGGTCGGCGGGCGTAAGAGCGTCACGGTGCTGTCATCAACCAAGCATCGTGGGCTTGTCCCATCTGACGAATATTTTAAAGGTCGCACCATCTACAGTAGCGATCTCGCGGGCTACAAAGCTGTCAGACGTGGCTGGTTTGCTTATGCAACCAACCACCTCGCGGAGGGTTCGATCGGGCTTCAAGAAGCTTTCGATATCGCTTGTATTAGCCCTATTTATACAGTGTTTTCATGCGTGGAAGGAGTATATCCGCCTTATTTGTTTCGGGTTCTGAAGTCTCCGGACCTTCTGGCCGCCTACCGTGTACATGAGCAGGCTTCGGTTGACCGCCGTGGCGCAGTTCGTTATCGAGATTTCGGAAAAATCCCGATTCATATACCTCCTGAGCATGAACAGCGGCGAATCGTAGAGGTCCTAGATGCTCTAGACATGCAGATCTCGACCATTGATCTGGTGCTCGATAAGCTCGGTTTTCGTCATCATGGGTTGAGTGAGGCCCAAATGAAATCAGCGGAAGCCAAGATGATGCCATTGAGTGCACATCTGGCTCGTCCGCCGAAGAATGGCTACTCTCCGAAGGAAGTAGACGAGTGGACCGGCCTTGTGGCATTGGGTCTAGGTTGCCTCACAACCCAAGGGTTCCAACCCCGGCAGCTTAAAAACGTGCCGGTGCTAGATGGGCGCAACGCCTCGGCGATGGTCAACGACGGCGACCTGTTGATGAGCAGGGCGAACACCAGGGAGCTTGTCGGACTCGCCGGCGTGTACCGAGATGTTGGCATGCCGTGCATTTATCCAGACCTCATGATGAAGCTCATTCCACTTCCGACGTGCCGCACGGAATATCTGGAGCTGCACCTCCGTAGCGACGACATCCGCCGACGAATTCAAGCGATTGCTCAGGGAACCTCTGAGAGCATGGGAAAGATCAGCGGATCGGAAGTTCAGCGCCTGCTTGTAGCGATTCCATCGCTCGCCGAACAGGACCGGATCCTGAAAGTCGTAAATACGAGCCAGGAGGGCATTGAGCTTCGTAAACGGGAGCGCGACAAGCTCGCACTTCTCAAACAAGGGCTCGCGGAAGACCTGCTGACCGGTCGGATGCGGGTCGAGACGGCGGAAGCCGTACTGGAAGGTCTGTAACTCAAGGGGGCGGCAGCGAGCCGTCCTGGTGTTTGGGTGATTGCCGGTGATGACATTGTTAGCGGAGTTAGCGAGAGGAGTCGGACGGTGACCGACTACGAATACCTGCTCGTCGAGAAGCCGCTTATAGAACAGCTCAAGGACATGGGCTGGGAACATCGGGCGGGAGCCGAGCACGGGGCGGTGATTCCGCTCAACCCGAGGATGTCGGACCGGGCCAGCTTCGACGAGACGATTCTCGAAGACAGGTTGCGTGACGCTATCGAGCGCATCAACGGCACCTGGCTGGACGAGCGCAAGGTGAGCCAGGCGGTCAACGCCATCACCCGGGTCCCCACGACGAACCTGCTGGAAGCCAACAAGCAGGTCACCGACCTGTTGATCAACGGAATTCCGATCGAAGATCCGGCGACCGGCAAATCCCGGACCGTGCATTACATCGACTGGAAGAACCATCCGCGCAACAACGAGTTTATCGCGATCAACCAGTTCCGGGTGGACATCCCGGGCACCGGCGGCCACAAGCAGATCGTCCCCGACATCGTGCTCTTCGTGAACGGCATCCCCCTGGTCGTCGTCGAGTGCAAGAAGACCACCGAGAGCAATCTGGACAAGGCCGTCACTCAGCTTCGCCGCTATCGCGACAGCCGTACCGGACTGTTCCGGCCGGTGCAGCTGACGGTCGCGACGAGCGGCGAGGACGCTAGGCTCGGCACGTTGACCGCCAAGCTCGAACACTACGTACCGTGGCGTGACCCGTACCCGATGACGAACAAGCAGCTCGCCGACGGGCTGGGCAAGGCGGAAGAGCAGCTGAGCAAGCAGGAGATCCTGGTCGCCGGCGTGCTGAAGCCGGACAACCTGCTGAACATCGTCCACAACTTCGTCACGTTCATGACCACCGACGAGGGCGTCACCATCAAGGTCGCCCCCCGGTACCAGCAGTTCCGGGCGGTCGAGCGCGCGGTCGAGCGGCTGGTGACCGGCAAGCCGGGGCAGCGTGGTGGCATCATCTGGCACACCCAGGGGTCGGGCAAGAGCCTGACCATGACCTTCCTGGTACGCCGGCTGAGGTCGCTGGACGGGCTGGCGCACTACAAGGTCGTGGTGGTCACCGACCGCACTCAGTTGCAGGACCAGCTCACCGAGACGATGGCGCTGAGCAACGAGAAGGTGGACGTCGCCAAGAGCACAGCACGGGCTAAGACCTTGCTCGGACGCAAGGGCCCCGGGCTGGTCTTCGTGATGATCCAGAAGAACCAGGGCGGTCAGCTCAAGGACCGCATGGAACTGGGTGAGATCAACACCGACGAGTCGATCGTCGTACTGATCGACGAGGTGCACCGCTCGCACACCGCCGCACTTGGCGCCAACCTCCGCCAGGCCATGGCGAACGCCGCCCGGATCGGCTTCACCGGCACTCCGATCATGAAGAAGCGGGGACAGCGGAAGACCAGCGTGGAGCTGTTCGGGCCGTTCATCGACACCTACCGCCTCCGCGAAGCCGAGGAGGACGGCGTGATCGTGCCGATCCTCTACGAGGGCATCAAGGTCAAGGGCGCGCTCCAGAACGGCCAGGACATGGACGAGCTCTTCGAGGAGGAGTTCGAGGAGCTGACCGACGAGGAACGCCTGCAGCTGCAGGCCCGCTGGGCCACCAAGGGCAACGTGTCGGCGGCGCGGAAGCTGGTCGACGTCAAGGCCAAGCACATGCTCCGGCACTACGTGGACAAGGTGCTGCCCGAGGGCTTCAAGGCGCAGGTGGTCGCCTACGACCGGGAGACGACCGTACGGTATCGGGAAGCGCTCATGGAGGCCCGCGATGAGCTGGTCCGCGACATCGAGAAGCTCCCGCCGCACCTGCTCACCCGGACCATCGAGGAGCTGAAGCCACGCCAGGCACAGCTCGTGAAGGCCCACAAGCAGCTCGACCTGTTGAAGCGGATGGACTTCGTGCCGGTGATTTCCAAGGGAGACACCGAACACGAGGACCGCTACGCCGAGTGGACCGACGAGGCCAAGCAGAAGACCCGCATCGAGGGCTTCACCCGGCCCTTCGGGGAGAACGACATCGCCTTCGTCATCGTGAAGTCGATGCTGCTCACGGGGTTCGACGCGCCGATCGAGCAGGTGATGTACCTCGACCGGAGGCTGGAGATGCACGACCTGCTCCAGGCCGTGGCGCGGGTGAACCGTACGGCCGGGAACAAGCCCTTTGGGTACGTCGTGGACTACCGCGGCGTGGCCCAGAACCTGGTAGAGGCGCTGCGTATCTACGCCGACGAGGAATTCGAGACGGACGAGAGCCACGACGTCTCGGGCGCACTGCGCGACCTGAAGACGGAGATCGGGAAGCTGGAGCCGCGCCGGCAGCGGCTCCGGATGATGTTCCGCGACTACACCGACCTCGAAGGCTGTGTGCAGGAGCTAGCGGATCCACAATTGCGCGACCGGTTCGGCGTCGAGCTGGCCCGCTTCTCCCGGACAGTGAACACCGTCCTGCCCGACCCGGCGGCTACCCCGTACCTGGCCGACGCCAAGCACTTCGCGGTCATCAGGCTCACCGCGAACCGGCGATACCGGGTCGACGGCGGCGAGTTCGACCCCGGCGCGTACGGACAGAAGATCAAGCTGCTCATCGACGAGCACATCACCTCGCTCGGCATCGAGCAGCAGCTGCCGCCCATCGCACTGACCGCGACGAACTTCGCCGAAAAGGTAGAGGCGATGACCGGCGGCTCACGGGCCAAGGCGTCGGAGATGGAGAACGCTATCCGGCATCACATCACCGTCAACGCCGGCCAGGACCCGGCCCGCTACCAACTGCTGAGCGAGCGACTGGAACAGATCCTGACCGAGCTCAAGGACGACTGGGACGCCCAGCTGCTGGCGTTCAAGGACCTGATGGCCGACGTGGTGGAGGACCGGCGGGACAACCCCCACGAGTTCAGCCCCGCCGAATTCGCTCTCTACGGCGTCCTGCTTCAGGAGCTGGCCACCTCCGACGCGGACCTGGAAGACCAACGGTTCGTCAAGGCCACCCGCGACATCATCCGGTTGGCTGGCCGGACCATCCACCGGCACGGCTTCTGGGACAAGCGTCCCGACGTCGCCGACTTTCGCGACGAGATCTTCGAGATCCTTGTGACCGCTGACCTCGGCGATGTCCATCAGTTGGAGAAGGTGGCGGACAAGGCCCGAGATGCCGTCAAGAACAACCACGCGACGATCCCCAAAGCCTGACCCTGGCATGCTGGTGACCGTGAGTGAAATACCGGGAGTCCTGCGAGTCGGCGACCTGGAGGTCGCCGTCTCGGTGAGCGATCGGCGCAAGAGCGTGCGCCTGACCGTCGAGCGGGACGCCTCGATTACCGCGGTCGTCCCACGCCAGCTGTCGAAGTCCGAACTGACCAAGGTGGTGGAGGCCAAGAGACCCTGGCTGTACGGCAAGCTTGCACAGAAGCGAGATCTGGGTGACGCCCCACCTGCGAAAGAGTTCGTCATAGGCGAGGGATTTCGTTATCTGGGCCGTTCCTACCGCCTGCGACTGGTGGACGTGGGTGAGGTGCGGCTCGTTCGAGGTCGTCTGGAACTGCCCAGAGGAGGCAGTGCCAAGGAACTTGTCGGCTGGTATCGCCGGGTCGGCCACCCCTGGTTGTCCAAGCGAATACGTCCTTGGGCAACCCGGCTCGGTGTTGAGGTGAACGGATTGCGCGTCCGGCCGCTCGGTTACCGATGGGGATCGTGTTCGCGGGACGGGCAGGTCAACATCCACTGGGCCACCATGCAACTACCGCCCAGCCTGATCGACTACGTGCTCGTCCACGAGCTAGCGCATATTCGAAGGGCCGATCACGGGGCCGAGTTCTGGAGCGCCGTAGAGCGGGCGCTGCCAGGACATGAAGATTATCGCGAGCGTCTCCGCCATGCCGGGCATGAGCTTTGGTTGCCGGAGGAGGGGCTCTGATGCAAGACGACGTCCTGGTCAACGCCGTTGACATCGCGCGGATGGCCGATGTCGGCCGGGCCGCGGTGAGTAATTGGCGCAAGCGGTTCGATGACTTTCCCCAGCCTGTGGGTGGCACCGCCTCAAGTCCTGCCTTCTCGCTGAGCGAAGTGGAACAGTGGCTCCGCGACCACGGCCGATATGTCGAGGTGTCACCCCTGGAGCGGCTCTGGCAGCGGCTGCGCAGCAGCACTGACGATCTACGGCTAGGTGAGGTAGTGGCCGAGGTCGGCGCGGCATTGCTGGGGGAGAGTGCCAACCTTGACGACGCCCTGATCAGAGAGGTTCAGGAGATCGGGCGAGCGGAGGGCACGATCGCCGCGTTCGACGGGATCTGCGAGCGCTATGTCGATCTCCATTCCCGGCGCCTGCTGGCCACTCCACCAGCGGTGGCAAGGCTGATGACCACCATCGGTGGCACGGAGGGGGGCACGGTACTCGATCCGGCCTGCGGAATTGGCACCCTATTGCTGGAAAGCCATGGCAGCCGGGTATCGGGCCAGGAACTGAGCGAGAACGCCGCACGTTTGACCAGCGTCCGGCTACGCCTTCATGGTTATGAGGCGCAGATCGAAGCCGGTGACTCGCTGCGTGGCGACGCCTTCGCAGGCACTCAGTTCGACGCTGTGGTCTGCAACCCGCCGTTCAACGAGCGCGGCTGGGGCTACGATGAGCTGACCAGCGATCCACGTTGGGAATTCGGCCTGCCGCCGCGCGGTGAGTCCGAACTCGCCTGGGTGCAACACTGCCTGGCGCATGTGAGGCCGGGCGGGCTCGTTGTGATCATGATGCCGAGTGTGGCTGCCAATCGCCGTCCCGGCCGGCGAATCCGAGGAAATCTGCTGAGGGCCGGAACATTGCGAGCCATCATCAGCCTCTTTCCCGGCGCTGCTCCCGCCTCCAGCGGGCCGCCCGACCTGTGGGTGTTCCGCAAACCTGCCGAGGGAGAGGAACCGCCGTCGGACGTGTTGATGGTCGACGCGGGCGAGGACCTAACCCTGGCCGAGGCGGCATGGCGGGCCTACTACGAGAACGGAGAGCTGCCGGAGAACAGCCGGGTGGTGCGGATCATCGACCTTCTCGACGAAGAGGTCGATCTGACGACGAGCCATCGAGTAGTGACGCAGGAACCCACCTCCGGGTACCTCGCGATGAGTGATCGTTTGTCAGCAGTGGTGAAGCAACTCAGGCTTCCTCGGATCGCGGCAGAACCTCGCCGAGATCTTGCCATGACCAACCTCGGCGAGCTGGCCCGGGCTGGAGTCGTCACCATCATGCAAGGTCCGCTCAGACTCCCGAAAGACGGTGACCTTCCCGTACTCACGGCGAAGGACCTCCTGCTCAACCGAGAACCCACTGGCCGCACCCACGATGCTCCAGGACTTGTCCGTATTGAGGAGGGCGATGTGATCGCCTCCCTGCTCCTTTCCAGCGGCGCATTGCCCCGGGTGATGACCGAAGCAGGCGCCGTACTCGGATCGCAGCTGCTACTTTTCCGAATGGATCCGGAGCGTCTCGACCCCTATTTTCTGGCTGGTTGTCTACGTGCCGAGGGCGCCACGGGGAGCCGTCATGGCTCGGCTGTCAGGAGAGACCCACGGCGGGCGTCACTTCTCAGGCTGTCGATCGAGGAACAACGCCGGTACGGAAAGTCGTTCGCTCAGCTTCTCGCGCTTGAGGACACGGCCAGAGCGTTGCGGGAGATCAGCGATAATCTTGTCCTTGCCGGGATTGACGGGCTTCTCGACGGGAGTCTGATCCCGGAGTGACCCCCGGGAGGCATGGTGTCCCACTTTCTCGGTCGTTATCGGCTTGACCAGTATCGACTCGGTCGTGGCGGGATGGGCGAGGTGTGGGGAGCCGACGACATCGTGCTCGCCCGGCGAGTGGCGATCAAGTTCGTCCTTCTGCCGGACGCGGAGCTGCATCAGAGGTTCGCCCGGGAAGCCAAGGCGCTTTCCAGCTTGGCTCACCCGGGCGTTCCCGCGCTGTACGACTTCGGGACGGATAACGGCAGCCACTACATGATCATGCAATTCATCGAAGGTAACGGCCTGCACGACGTCATTGCCGAACATGCGCCGCTCTCCATCGGCTGGGTGGCGTCCATCGGCGCCCAGATCGCGACCGTCCTCGAGGCCGCTCATGAGCAAGACATCCTGCACCGGGATCTGAAACCGTCCAATCTCATGCTCTGCCGAGACGGCTCGATCCGGGTTCTGGACTTCGGCTTGGCGTTCATGCATGACGCGGACATGACCACGCTCACCCAGACCGGGCAGCAGCTCGGTACTGCCGCATACATGTCTCCCGAGCAGGTCGAAGGCAAGCGGGGCACCGTGCATGCCGACATCTATGCCTTGGGGTGCGTACTCTACGAAGCGGCCACCGGCCATCCGCTGTTCACCGGTCCCAATGATCACAGCGTGAAGACGCAGCACATCACCACGTCCCCGATGCCGGCCGGACGGCACCGGCCAGACATCCCACGTGGGCTGGATGAGCTGCTCATGGCGATGGTGGAGAAGGACCCGGCCGACAGGCCAGCCAGCGTTCGCGAGGTGTACGAGCGGCTCACGCCGTACCTTTCCGGAACCGAACCGCTGGGTGACATGACGGATCACCTCGCGAGTCCCTTGCTCCTGTACGCCCGTGCGCTGAGCCGAACCACCATCACAGGCCCGTCGATGTCAGCGACGAAATCGGGGGAAGTCCGGGATGATTTCAGTCAGGGAGGTGCACGGCGTGCTCGCCGCGAAGCGCAGACGCTGATTCGGGAGTCCCGGTACAGCGAAGCGACGTCGATGCTGGAGGATGCCCTCGCCCGTACGCCCGACGCGCCTGGACTGCGGGAACAGTTGGCCGAGGCATATATGGCGGCAGGTGATTACTATCGAGCTGCCCAGGGATATCGCGAGCTGGCGGCATCCAGCGAGCCAGGCCAGGCCTTCCACTACCGGCTCCAGGAGGCCACCTGCCACGCTCACCTCGGGGACACTGATCTGGCACTGCATCTCATGACGGCGCTGGTGGCCGACGTCCCAGCGGAGGATGACCCGCAAGCGCTAGAACTCCGACGCCAGATCGGCGAGCTGGAGCTAAGCGCGCGCTTCTTGGATCGGGCACGACGCACCCTCGCGGCGCTGCTATCCGATCTTGAGCGCATCTATGGCGCTGATCATGCTGCGACAGAGCGCGTTCGGGAACTCCTCACTTCGACGTGATCAGGTCGGACCCGTGACTACGCCATCCGGGTTTGCCGACCTGACCTGCCAGCCTCGCCAGACTTCTTGCCGACTGCGAACGCCGGAGTGAGGGCCAGTCCGGGGTCTGGCTGGCGGGGAACGTCTCGATGCCCCTCGTTAGGAGGACATCGGTGGTGGGATTCGTAGTGAGCCGCGAAAAATTTGGCGACCGGCTCATAGAAGCTCGCGGAGTGCCACTTCGCCCTTGTCCACGGCCGCGGTGAGAGCCTGCATGTGGACAGATGAGAGTCTCCCGGCACCGAGCCCTGACGCGAGTAGAAGCTCGTCGAGACTCTGTCGTTGCCCACCGGTCAGACGTGAACGCACCAAGCGATGGTTCAGGACATCGCGAGCGGCGTAGGCGTCGAGGGCGGCCACGTCGACGATGGCCTCCTGCAGAACGAGAATGTACGGGCTGGTTCGGTCATAGGCCAGGTCGAGCGCGGTCAGACCGGCTCGGGTCTGGAACGCGGCGGTAGCGGGGTCAGTCGGCGTCATCAGCACGAGTGCCTCTTGCAGCGCAAGCTCCAGCTCAGGCTGTGGCACCGGTGACGTTACTGGCCAGCAGTAGATGCGCAGGAGAGCCGCGATGGCGTTCTCCCACGGTTCTGCGGGAGCGGTGGACTCGATTGTTGCGCGAGCCTCCCGGTCGAGGCCGCGTTCCATCAGGGACATGATCAGGATTTGGCGGCCGTCGAGGAGACGATTGCCGACGCCGCGGTGCGCGGCCATGGTTTCGGCGGCTTCGGTCCAGCGGCCGACCCTCGCCAGGGCCCTGGCGCCGTCGATAAGCACGGCGACCCACAGCTCCTCGCAACCTTCCGGTGGTCCGCCTCTGTGCCGATCAACACCGAGAGATCGACGTTGTGGTTGCGGATTTCGGCTGTACCGCGCCGCTGGGCAGCGTGGTACAGCCGCCTGAGCAGGTCGTAGGCGCCTGCGCCGTCGCCTTCGCGGATCAGCTGCCGGGCAATGTTCACCAGCGGCATGAGTGCCATCACGGCGATGTCCCCTGTGAGGTTGCCGGCTTCGGCGAAGATCTGGTGCTGCCTCCAGCACAACTGCACGGCCAAGTCGGGCATCCCGACGTCGGAGGCGATCAGCGCGGCGTAGTTGAGGACCCCGCTGGCGCGGGCCACCAGATCGCGGTGGCTCGCACCAGCGGGCGCGGCGGTCAACTCGGTCAGTTGGGTGATGCGTTCGGCCAGGGGGAGTCCAGGCGCCTTGGGTCGGCGGACCAATGGGATACGGTCGGCTATCGCGGGGATCATCGGCTCAGCTCGTACGCGGCCAGTCGACAACGAGGCGGCTGTAGGTCTTGTCGATGACGAAGCGTGAATCGGCGGCCGCCAGCTGGTCGCGGGCCTCGCCTACAGCCATGCGGAAGCTGGGCTCCGGGGCGTTGTTGCTCCAGCCGCGGTCCCACTCACCGATCTCGGTGGAGACTTGGTCGGCGAGCTCGGTGGCGTGCGGGCCGTGGCCGATGACGCCGATCTCCCAGAACCTGCCCTGCTCGTCCTCGCCTTCGCGCACGGTCAGGTAGGCCAGGGTGTCACCGTCGAGCGCGGCCATGGAACCCCAGCCGAAGTGCGGGGTGAATCCGGGGCGGGACCCGGGCATGCGAGATAGACCGTTCGGAAGCACGCACGCCAGGTACAGGTACAACCACTGCCAGGGGTCGCCCTGGCGGAACTTAACGCCCGAGTAGACCTTGACCTGCGGCTGGTCCAGAGCGGTATGGAGAGCGTCGCGGTCAACATCCTGCTCGCTGAAGGTCTCCAGGCGGACGTTGCCCTCACCGGCCATGGGCACGAGGATGTAGATTCGTCGCAGATCCCCTTGCGCAGGGGTACGAACGTCGCCATCTCGCACGAGACGGTCTTCCAGGTTTGGCCATCGCGTTCGAAGGCGAAGGATCGCGAGATGCTGCCGCGGATTCGCATCGGGATGACCAGACGTCCGTCGAGGGCGAGTTGGTCAAGGACCCGCTCGGGGATGTCGCCGGTTCCGACGGTGAACTGGATCCGGTCGAAGGGGGCGTGTTCGGGGAGCCCTGCGGCGCCGTCACCCAGCACCACAGACACGTTCGAGGTGCCGGTCTGCGCCAGGTTCTTCGCGGCGTGGTCGACGAGATCTTGGTCGACGTCCACGGTCCACACGTGGCCGCCGGGGGCAACGAGTTCTCCGAGCAGGCGTGCGTTGTAGCCGGTGGCGGCCCCGGCTTCCAGGACCTTGTGGCCGGGCCTGGCACCCAGCTGCTCCAGCTGGGTGGCGACGATCGAAGGTGCGGAGATGCAGGAGATCATTTCGCCTGTCTCGTCGTGCTTGATGGGCACGGCGTCGTCGACGTACGCGGTCTGAGGGTCGACACTGAGGAGGAACCGGTCGCGTTCGGTGTTCCGGAAGGCGGCGATGGTTTCGGGCGTGCGCAGGTGGCCACCGTCGATGAGATAGGTCACGAGTGCTTCGCGCAGGTCGGCGGAGTCGGTGGCAGGGGTCAAGGTGGTCTCCATTCGAGTGACGTTGAATACCGGGGACGTGGACGGGCGGGTAGACAGGTGGGCGTTCTCCCTGCTGGCGAAGGCGACTTGGAACCCCAGCCATGCGGTTGCGGCCTGCTCGTCGGCGGATACTCCTGCGCGGTTGAAGGCGAAGATCGCGTGGTGGGCTAGAACAGCGCGCAGGCCGCGTGTCAGCCGCCCATCGGTAGCCAGTTGCCTCAGCTGGCGTCCGGCCTCGTGGAATGCGGCGACGCGCTCGGTCCAGCCGGGCTCGGCGTCCTGTCGTTGGGCGGCGTCGGCGTTCATCAGGCGCCGCATCGCCGTAACGGCACCATCACGCGCGACGCCGGTGGGCGGGCTGACGGGTGGCCGTAGGAGGCCGAGCTTCGCCCAGACGTCGCCGATCTCGAACGGGTCGAGGCCGGCGGCCCGGTTCATGGTCGAGATCAGCTGATGGCGCTTCGAAGATCTGACCAGACCTGCTCTGTGAAATTTGCCAGGTGAGCGACTCGCCGAGAGAGATCGTTCTTGTCTCGGTGGGGCTCCCTCGACGCTTCGGGTGATCACGTTTCGAAGCG
>NZ_SMJZ01000115.1 GCF_004348345.1 Nonomuraea longispora | reverse complement strand
CCGCAACGCCGTGCCGGCCGGCGCGCCCTCGACGTGCTCGGCGAACTCGGCGATCATCTCGGCGACGGCACCCGGCCGGCTGCGGTGAGCCCAGTGCCCGGCCGTGAGCCTGCGGTGCCACAGCCCGTCCACCCACCGGCCGAACGAGGCCGTGAGCGCGGGCGTCACGAACCGGTCCCGCGTGGCCTCGATGACCTGCACGGGCACATCGGTGACGCGCGGGCCGGGGCCGGGCCCGCCGAGCGTTGCGGCCATGTTGCGCCGGTAGAGCCAGAGCCCGTTGCGCCCGTCCTCGGCCAGGGTGGGCGCCGGATGCCCCGGCCGCGGCGCGACGCCCTCGCGCAGCAGCGTGCGGGTGAGGACCCGCGGCATCACGGAACCCCAGGCCAGTTCGGGAAGCACGGGCAGACGGAACGCCCCGATGTACCACGACCGCAGCCGCTGCGCCGCGACGTCACGCCGCCGCCCGTGCCGCGTGAAGTGCCGCGTCTGCCGCAACCCGGGCCCGCCCAGGCTGGTGAACGAGGCCACCCGGTCTCGGATGCCCTCCCGTGCGATCGCCTCCCACCCCTGCAGCGAACCCCAGTCGTGCCCCGCGAGGTGGACTTTCGGCTTGCCCACGGCGTCGAGCACGGCGCCCAGATCGGCGATCAGGTGGTCGAAGTCGTAGGCGCTGCGGTCCGGCGGAGCCGTGGACCGGCCCGCCCCGCGCACGTCGTAGCGCACCACGTGGAAACGGTCGCGCATAAGCGCGGCCACCTCGTCCCAGACGCGGTGGGTGTCGGGGTAGCCGTGGACGAGAACGATCGTCGGCCTTCCCGGGTCGCCCTCCTCGAACAGCGCCAGCCGTACGTCACCGGACTCCACCCACCGCATCGCGACCTCCTATTGGACGCACCGTCCAGCAGGATAACAACGCCCTTTCCCACCGTGTGGATCACTTGTCGGGGCGGGCCGACAGACCCGTGCAGGAGCGCAGGTCCTCCCAGTCCGCGACCGCCTGCGTCTTCGACGCCCCCTTCATCGGCACCGGGACGCCACCCTGGATGGTGGCCGGGGTCCAGGTGTCCTTGAGCACCTTCCGGCCGTTGATCGTCAGCGTCAGCACCCCGGTCCTGCCCGTGGTCGCGGGGTTGGAGTTGTAGAAGACGAAGTTGCCCATGCCGTAGTTGACGTACGCGTTCTTGAGATATCCGGATCCGAGCAGGATGTGCGCGTGCCCACCGACCACCACGTCGGCGCCCGCCTTCACCAGCTTGGGGGCGAGCGAACGCTGCGCCGGGTTCGGGCACTTCTCCATCTCGGTCCCCCAGTGCAGGTGGACGATCACCGTGTCGGAGTTCTTGCGCGCCTTGCGAACGGCCCTCAGCAGACTCGCCTCGTCCTTGGCCGAGGCCAGCCCGCCCTTGCCGGCCGCGGCCGTCCACGACTGGATGAACTCCGCGTCCATGACCTGCGTGGCCCCGATGATCGCCACCCGGTTGCCGTTCACGGTCCTGCGGTACGCCCGGTACGCCTGCGCCGCGTCCTTCCCGATCCCGACCACGGGGAACCTGCTGCGCTTGATCGCCGACAACGTGTCGGCCAGCCCGTCGTCCATGTAGTCCATGCCGTGGTTGTTGGCCATGGACGCCACGTCGACCCCGGAGGCCTTCAAGGCGCTCAGCGCGCTCGGCGGCGCCCTGAACGTGAACTCCTTGCCCGGCGCCGGCGTCCCCCCGGTGGTGATGGCCGTCTCCAGGTTGACCATGGCTAAGTCGGCCTTGCCCAGCACCTTCGCGATCGGCCCCAGCGCCGTGCGCGGGTTGGAGAGCCGGGGTCGCAACATCCCCTCGAAGTGCACGTCCCCGCCGAAGGCGATCGTGTACGGCCGCCGCTGAGGCGTCGGCTTCGCCGAGGGTGTGGCGGAGGGCGTGGAAGGCGCCCGTTGATGCTCCACCTGCCCGCTCTGCAGCTGCCTCTCCGGCTGCGGCGAGGAGCATGCGGCCAGGGACACGACGACAGCGAGCAACGGGAGGGCATGGGGGAGTCTCATCTACCGCCACTTCCACTCGAATCCTGTCTTCCAGGGATCGAGCATGCCATGTGGGGCGGTTTACCGTGCACTCCTCCCGTTTGACACCAAACCGGACACCGCGTCACGTTGCCGGTCGCCGGCCGGCCTTGGTCGACTCGTCACGCCAGGGGCGGCGGCGCCCACGGGATCCTGCAGATGTGCACGACTGTCACGCGAGTCGGCCTACCAGGTCGCCTTCCTGATGACCGGCCGCGAGACGCCGCCCGGCGGACCATGCAAGGCTTCGGCTCGCACACGTTCCTCTGGCACAACGCCGCGGGCGAGAAGTCACTAGGTGAAGTACCACGTCAAGACACCAAGAATCTGACGGCCGCCCGGCGCCTTGGCATTTCCTGGTCACCGCGCCCGAACGGCCCGCGTCCCTTTCGGGCGCGGGCCGTTCACGTGACAATTCTTCACGATTGCAGGCCGGTCGGCGGCCATTCATCTCGGCCTGGCGAACCTCTTCGGAAAATGCTTTCGATATGAGTGCGGGGGTGCCACTGCTCGGGCAGGCGGAGTCGTGTGGACATCGGGGGCACCTGGCGTGTGCCCTGTGATCAAGCGGGCGGTCAGTGTGTCATGATGGGCAAGTCTTCAGTGCTCAAGTGTGCAGGTGAGCCGGAGTGCGGCGAGGTGTTCCAGGCCTCGTCCGAACGGCCCTGAGAGGTTGTGTCAGCAACTTGCCAGGGCCGTTCTTTATGCGCCGGCCCCTAGGGTGACCATGTCGAACTCACCGTCACGGACGCCCGCGGTGAAAGCCTCCCACTCCGCCGGAGTGAAGACCAGGACGGGCCCGTCCTGCTCTTTACTGTCGCGCAGTGCGACGTCACCGTTGGCCAAGGGGGCGACTTCAATGCAGGCGTCTGCGCCGTTGCAGAAGGTGCTCTTCCGCCAAGCCGCCTCGAAAGGTTGGATGTGCATTCTCTCCCCAAACAGACAAAGGGGCTCCATTGCCCCTTTTGAGGTAGTGGTGGCTAACGCCGCCACAGCATAGCCTTACGCTGGAGGAGCACGCGCGACGCGTCCTCATCCAGCGCCTCCGACCTGAGATGACCGAAGGCCGCCTCATAGCCTGCGACACGGCCGAGGTCTTCGACGAAGTTGGCGGCGTACATCTGTTCGAGATACACCACATCGTCGAAGTCCCGGAACTTCAGGTGGATGAACGCGCTCGTGTTCACCGGATGAAGTGCGTCCAGGGCGAGGACATGGATGCTGACGTGCGGCAACATGGACATCTCCAGGAGATGCTCCATCTGCGCGCGCATCACCGAAGGCTCCCCGAAGCGGCGCGTCAGCGCCGACTCATCCAGCACGACCGTGAGCTCGCAGGGATGGGCCCGGTGCAGAACGCGACGCTGCCGGTCGAGGCGGGCCTCGACACGGCTGCGGACACCGCTGTGCGTGATGCGCGCGATGCCCCGGGAGGCCAGGATGACTTCCCGCGCGTAGTCCTCGGTTTGCAGGAGACCGGGCACGATCTGTGGTTCCCACGATCGTTGTGAGGTCGCCTCCGCCTCAAGCCCGAGGAATCTTGTGTATTCCTCAGGAAGAGTGTCTTCGTAATCTTCCCACCACCCGCGCTGCTCCGCATCCCGCAACAGGCCGAAGAGCTCGTCAAGTTTCTCCGCGTCGATGCGGTAGAGCTCGGCCAGCGCCTTGACGTCGTCGGCGACGGGCATGGTCTTGGCCGCCTCGATGCGGCTGACCTTGCTGGCCGACCAGCCGAGCTCGCGGGCGGCCTTGGCGCCGGTGAGCTTCCTTCGCTCCCGGAGGAGGCGCAACTCCTGCCCGAGGCGGAGCCTGCGTACTGTGGGACTGCCCTGCTGCGATGGCACCGTCCACTCTCCTTGTCGGGAATGAAGGTGTAGCCGGAAGGGGTCGTTTGGAGCCCGGCTTTGGGGGCCGTTCATCCAATCTTACACTGCAAGTTGCACGGATAGTCGCGCCTGGCCTTGCCAAGAAGGCTTTCACGGGGAGAGCGTAGGAGCAAGGCGAGCTCCGTCAGGCGGCGGAATAGGGACGAAATGGACGTGTTCCATGCCAGCCCACTCCGACTCTTGATGCTTCCTGTGCAACTTGCACCGCAAGGCAAGAAGCAAGTCGCGAAGAAAGTTAAATCTTCCCTTGCCTAAAGTATTGCAGCATCGCGGACCTGGGGGGACGATCGATCTCAGGAGGGACCTCGGATGGTGAGGAGGCCGCACATGATCACACGGCCGTACGCATCGGGCCTCCCGACCACGAACGCGCGCCCCCAGCCGGGCCGCCTCGCCGGCAACGTCGCCGTCCCGGAACTCAGAATCCACCCCAGGGAGGCCGCTTGCCGGAAGGACCATCTCATCGCCTGACCGCTCAACGAGAGTCCGCTCATTCGAGCACGAGAAAAGCCGGTCCGCGGCCGACATCCGACTCGCCGCACATGGGCTGCCACCCTGCGACGAGGCCGGCCATCAGCCGCCGGACCGGCACAGAAGCCACCTCAAAATGCCGCGAAAGGGGTCTTCTATGTACTCACAAGGTACCAAGGGACTCAGCCGAATCAAGTCCCGGATCCGGGAACTCGTCGCATGGGCCGACCGGGATATCTGCATGGAACCCGACGAGTTCGCCCACCGGATGGGCTGGACCGTCGAGCGCACGGGGTTCGGCGCCCGCCGATACCGCGACCCGCGCTTCGACCAGCTCCGCCTCCCACACCGCGTGACGGAGGAGGTGTCTTGACGTGCCGAGGAACCCGCGCAACCAGATCTACCCCGGCTACGAGGACCTGCCCGCCGCCGGCCGGAGCGGCCCGCTCGTCAGGCTCTGGCGGATCCGTACGGAGCTGCTGCTCGCCGCGGCGCTGGCGATCTTCACGCTGACGCTGCTCGACGCCACCCAGCAGGGCCGGTGGATGCCGTTCATCCTGTTGAGCAGCGCCATCTCGGTGCCGGCCGCCACGAGGACCGGCCGCAACTGGATCACCTCCCACGTCTGGTGCGTGATCTCCCGCCACCGCCTGCAGCGGGTCTGCCTGGAGACGACGATGCACACCAGGGCGGGCCGGATCCCGCTGGTGCTCTGGATCACGCCCACGTCGAGGGGCGAGAAGGCGCTGATCCTCACGAGGGCGGGGATCTGCGCCGAGGAGTTCGAGGCGTACAGCGAGGAGATCGCCGCGGCGTGCTGGGCCAGGAGCACGAATGTCTACCGGCACCGCACTCGCTCGCAGTTCGTCGTCGTGGAGATCGTCCGGCGCGACAAGGCGCCGGGTGCGGTCTCCCCCGGCCTGGACAGGTTGTACGGCCGCCGCGCGTGGGTCTCGCTGCGGCCCGACTTCGAGGAGCCGCCTGATCTGCGCGCTGACGCCGCGCTGACGCGGGCCGGCCACTAGACCTGGGGGACCGCGCCACCCCAGGGCAAAGCCCCGGAGACCGCGGGGGCTCCGGGGCTTCCCCATGCGCCCACGGCGTTCTGTCACGTACTGTTCAGCCGAGTGCCGGTCAGGATTTCACCAACCGGGGTGATCAACGCACATTAGGGTGTCGCGCGTGACTATCGCACCAGAAGAGGACCGCCTGAACGCCCAGATCGCCTTCGCCATCGAGATCGACAAGTTGAAGCGGATCATCCGCCGCAACCATCTCATCGACGGTTCGCGACGGGAGAACACCGCAGAGCACTCCTGGTACGTGGGCACGTTGGCGATGGTCCTCGGCGAGCACGCCCCACCGGGAACCGACCTCCAACGGGTGGTCGCCATGCTGCTGGTGCACGACCTGGTGGAGATCGACGCCGGTGACACCTTCATCTACGACCCGGTGGCCGTCACCGCCCAGGAAGAGGCCGAGCGGGCCGCCGCCGACCGCATCTTCGGCCTGCTGCCCGCCGACCAGGCGACGTGGATGCGGGAGTTGTGGGACGAGTTCGAGGAGCGGAAGACGCCGGAGGCGAAGTTCGCCAAGGCGCTCGACCGGTTCGCCCCGATCCTGGCCAACCACCACACGGAGGGCGGCACCTGGCCGCTGTTCAAGGTGACGGCCGCCCAGGTCAGGCAGAAGGTACGGATCATCGAGGAGGGGTCGCCGTCGCTCGGTGCGTACGCGCGGGAGCTGGTCGATCTCTCCGTGGCCCGAGGGCACCTGTCCGAGTGATGCCCTCATGCCCGGGGTAGGGGACTTGTCGTGAAAGAGGAAGTGCGGGCGAAGCGTCGGCAACTACGGGGTTTCGCCGGGCCGGTCGCCCTCGCCGATCGACTCGAGAAGTCGAAGGTCATGGACAAAGCCGTCAGGGCGCTGGCGAAGACCATACGCCGGCGCATCCCCCAAGGACGGGTACGCGACCTGCTGCACGGTGTACCCACCGGCAAGCCGCTGCATCCGCCGCTGGCCACGGTGAGTCTCGGCTGCTGGATGTCGGCCTCCGTGCTGGACCTGGCGCGCGCCGACCCCCGGGCCTCGCGCCTGCTACTGGCCGCCGGCATCGCCAACGCGCTGCCGACGGCCGCGGCCGGGCTGACCGACTGGTCGTCGCTCCACCGCGAGCAGCAGCGGGTGGGCTTCGTGCACATGGCCTCGAACGTGGCCGCCCTCGGCCTGTACTCGGCGTCACTGCTGGCCCGGCTGCGCGGGCACGAGCGCCCCGGCAGGCTGCTGTCGTTCGCCGGGCTCGGCGTGGGCTCGCTCGGCGCCTATCTCGGCGGGCACCTGGCCTACCGGCAGGCGGCCGGAGCCAACCACGCCCCGCAGGTCACGCATCTGGTCCCGCTGGGCTGGCACGACCTGTGCCCGCTGAGAGACCTGCCGGACGGCCGTCCTGTGGCGCGCAGGCTCGGCTACATCCAGCTCTTCGTGCTGCGCCAGGGCGAGGCCGTGACCGTGCTCGGCGACCGCTGCCCCCATCTGGCCGGGCCGCTGCACCAGGGCAGGCTCGTCATGGAGGACGGCGAGGCGTGCGTGGTGTGCCCGTGGCACAGCAGCACGTTCCGCTTGACGGACGGCTCGGTGAAGCACGGCCCCGCGACCGCCCCCGCGCCCATGTTCGAGACGCGCGTCAGGCGCGACGGCACGCTCCAGGTGCGCCCGGCCTTGACCTGAACTTAGCTTGAGGTCCTACGTTCGGCGCATGGGCAAGATTCTGGTGACCGGCGCGACCGGCAACGTAGGCAGGCATGTGGTGACCCGGCTGGCGAAGGCCGGGCTGGAGGTGCGGGCGCTCGCCAGGGATCCCGTACGAGCGCAACTGCCCGTCGAGACCGTACGCGGTGACCTGACCGACCCCGAGAGCCTGGAGCCGGCACTCGACGGCGTGGAAAGCGTGTTCCTGCTCTGGCCGACGACCTCGGCCGAGAGCGCCGCGCGCACGATCACGGCGATCGCCAAGCACGCGCGGCGCGTCGTCTACCTTTCGGCGGACGCGGAGGATGCGGCGGACGACGAGGAGCCGTCGTACTTCCACCATGGGGTGGAGCGGCGGATCCGGCACTCGGGGGTCGGCTGGACGTTCCTGCGGCCCGGCGGGTTCGCGGCCAACACGCTCATGTGGGCCGCCCAGATCAGGCAGGGCGTCGTACGCTGGCCGTTCGGGCGGGCCGCCAGGGCGCTGATCCACGAGAAGGACATCGCGGCCGTGGCCGTGCACGTGCTCACCTCCGCCGGGCACAACGGCGCGACCTACGCGCTCACCGGCCCCGAGCAACTCACCCAGGCCGAGCAGGTACGCATCATCGGCGAGGTGCTCGGCCGCGAGGTGCGCTGGGAGGAGTTGCCCGTCGAGCAGGCCCGTGAACAACTTCTGGCGGCCTGGGGCGACCCGTCCTTCGTGGACCTGGCGTTGCAGGGGTGGGAGAGGTTCGTGACCCGCCCCGAGCGGGTCACCGGCACCGTGGAGCGGCTGCTCGGGCGGCCCGCGCTGACGTTCCGCCAGTGGGCCGAGGACCGCGCGGCGGACTTCAGCTGACCTCGTCGGCGGGGTGCTCGACGAGGGCGAGGATGCGGCTGGACATGAACCGGGCCGTACGCACCGGGGTGCCGGTCCTGGTGACCTCGCTGACCTCGACGAGCCCCCGCCGCGTGTTCACCTCGACCCGCCGGCCGGCGCGGGTGGCCCTGATCTCGTAGGTACGCGGTGATCCTCCCGCGTCGATGACGATCTCCACCCGATCACCCTTCATGTACGGATTCATACCCATATAGACATGAATTTATCCGTACACCAGTACGATAATTGCCGCGATTCCCACGCACACGATGACCCCGCGCAACGCGGGTGCCGGGATGCGCCGGCCCAGCCTGGCTCCCAGGAACCCGCCGGCCATCGCGCCCAGCGCCACCCCGGCCACGGCCTGCCAGTCGACGTCGGCGACCACCGTGAACAACACCGCGGCCACGGCGTTGACCAGCAGCGCGAGCACGTTCTTCGCGGCGTTCACCCGCTGGAGGCCGTCGTCGAGGAAGATGCCGATCAACCCGATCAGCAGCACACCCTGGGCGGCCCCGAAGTAACCGCCGTAGACGCCCGAGGCCAGCACGCCCAGCCACAACGCCGCGCCGCCGTGCGGATGCCCGCGCCCACGCCGCTCGGCCAGCCACGCGTTGAGCCGCGGCTGCACCATGACAAGCAGGCAGGCCAGCGCGATCAGCGCGACGACGACCACCTCGAACACGTCGGGATCGAGGAACAGCAGCAGGATGCCGCCGATCAGAGCGCCGAACGCCGAGGCCGCGCCCAGGCGCACCAGGCGCTCGCGCTGGCCCTGCAGCTCGACGCGGTAGCCGTAGGCGGCCGTGAAGGAGCCGGGCACCAGCCCGATGGTGTTGGACACGTTGGCGGTGACGGGATCGACGCCCACCGCCACCAGTGTGGGGAACGTGATCAGCGACCCCGACCCGACGACCGCGTTGATGGCGCCCGCCATCACCCCGGCCGCGCAGACCACGGCCAGCTCCCACCCCGTCACAAACCCTCCTTGCCCCGAGAGACCCGCTCGTCGGACCGCCGCCCGGCCATGCCTAGGACCGGAGTGTCAGCCCTCGCAGCGGGTCGTTCACTGGGTGTCCGAGCTCTTGGGGGGTGTGAAAAGACCGCCGAGATTTTCCAGCGCCTTGCCCATCTCCGACGGCACGATCCAGATCTTATTGGCCTCGCCCTTGGCGATCTCCGGCAGGGTCTGCAGGTATTGGTAGGCCAGCAGCTGCTGGTCGGGCTTTCCCTCGTGGATGGCCCTGAAGACCATGCCGATCGCGTCGGCCTGCCCCTTGGCCCGCATGGCCTGGGCCTCGGCGTCGGCCTGGGCGCGCAGCACGGCCGCCTCGGCCTCGCCCCGCGCCCGCAGCACCGCGGCCTGCTTCTCGCCCTCGGCCGCGAGGATCGAGGCTTGGCGGTGCCCCTCCGCCGTCAGGACCGCGGCCCGTTTGTCGCGGTCGGCGCGCATCTGCTTCTCCATCGAGTCCTGGATGGAGGCCGGCGGGTCGATGGCCTTGAGCTCGACCCGGTTGACCCGGATGCCCCACTTGCCGGTGGCGTCGTCGAGCACGCCGCGCAGCGCGGTGTTGATGTCCTCGCGCGAGGTCAGCGTGCGTTCGAGATCCATGCCGCCGACGACGTTGCGCAGCGTCGTGACCGTGAGCTGCTCGACGCCGGTCAGGAAGTTGGCGATCTCGTACGTAGCCGCCTTGGGGTTGGTGACCTGGAAGTAGATGACGGTGTCGATGGAGACGACCAGGTTGTCGGAGGTGATCACCGGCTGCGGCGGGAACGACACCACCTGCTCGCGCAGGTCGATCAGGTCCTTGATGCGGTCGATGAACGGCACCACCAGGTTGAGCCCCGGCGTCAGCGTGCGGTGGTAGCGGCCGAGGCGCTCGATGATGGCGGCCGTGGCCTGCGGGATGATGCGGATCGTGCGTGCCACCGCGAAGCCCACCGCCGCGACCACGACAAGGGCGACGATGAGCTGCTCGATGGACATGGCGACGCTCCGAAGCCGACGGTACCGACTCCGTAGATCTTATTTGGTTTCTGCCATCCGCAGTGTCCGGTCAGGCTCGGGCGACTTTTATCGGCATAAATGGCGACCTAGTGAGGACGCGCGTACCAGCGGCCCTCACCGCTGCGCTCCAGCGACAGCGGCACCCCGAACGTGTGCGACAGGTTGTCGGACGTCATCACGTGCTCCAGCGGCCCTTGCGCCACCACGGAGCCGTGCCGCAGCAGCAGCCCGTGCGTGAACCCCGCCGGGACCTCCTCCACGTGGTGCGTCACCAGCACCAGCGTCGGCGAACGGTAGTCGCCCGCCAGCAGCGACAGACGGCGCACCAGATCCTCACGCCCGCCCAGGTCGAGACCAGCGGCTGGCTCGTCGAGCAGCAACATCTCCGGGTCCGGCATGAGCGCGCGGGCGATCTGCACCCGCTTGCGCTCGCCCTCGGACAACGTGCCGAACCGCCGCCTGATCAGGTGGGCCGCGCCCATCATGTCGATCAGCTCGACGGCCCTGGTGACGTCGTTGGAGTCGTACTCCTCCGTCCAGCGACCCATGATCGCGTACGACGCGGTCAGCACGAGGTCGATGACCTTCTCCTCGGGCGGGATGCGCTCGGCCAGCGCGGCGCTCGCCAGCCCGATCCGCGGCCGCAGGTCGAAGACGTCCGCCTGCCCCAGCCGCTCGCCGAGCACCTCGACCAGGCCCTCACTCGGATAGAGCAACGTGGCAGCGACCTGCAGCAACGTGGTCTTACCCGCGCCGTTGGGGCCGATGACCACCCAACGCTCGTCCTCGTTGACCGTCCAGTCGATGCCGCGCAGCAGGGCCGCTCCGTCGCGCCTGACGGCGACGTCCTGGAGCCGCAGCACCTGACCACCCATCCCCGAATCCCTCCTTCAGGAGTCACCCACGGGACAAACCTATTGCAGGGCGAGCGCTTATCGTGGATCGGTGCGCCCTGAATCGCCTGTCTGTCCCTGCCTGGTCGCCTGGGGGAACGCCTGGCTCGCCGGTCACGTCGGCCTCGACGAGGCGGCTGACCACGTCGAAGCCGCCGGCGGACCCGTTGTCGCGGGCGACGTTCCGTTGCGTAAATACCTCGCAAATCTCCGCGTGGACGGCCTGCGCGAGCTGCGGCTCGCCCTGCCGGCGCCCGGCGACCCGCTGGGCCTGTCGGGCCCGCCGTCGTTCAACTCGGCCGCGGTCGACATCGGCCAGGCCGCCATCGCCGTGACCGGCGACCAGAACATCGGCCTGCTGCCCCTGCCGGACCAGCGCGGATCGTCCTACGTCGGCGTGCGCCTGGAAGTGCACGGCTCCGGCCCCGTACGCCATGACCTGCCCTCGCTCGCCGAGGCCGAGCGCGACCTGTCCGACGCGATGCGGTCGGCCACCGAGGCGCTGACCTCCGTCGACGGGCCGGTCGGCGACCGGCCCGGCCGGCTGGGGCGGCGCGGCGGCGAGCTCGCGCCCGGCTATCCGGCCCGCGCCCACCGCGTGTCCACCCTCGCCACGCGGCTGGCCACCGTGCTGCGCCTGGCCGACGATCGCGGCCTCACCACCGGCCAGGTCGCGGCGCGCGGAGAGGCGCTGCGCGAGCTCGACCGTGCGGTACGCCGCGCGCTCGTGGCCGCCCACCACGCGATCTTCGAGCCGGTCAGGAACCAGTAGCGCCGGCGGCCCGCGCGGTCAGCCGAGGCCGTGCCGCACGGCGTAGAGGGCGGCCTGGGTGCGGTCCTGCACGCCGAGCTTCATGAGCACGTTGGACACGTGGGTCTTGACCGTCTTCTCCGCCACGGCGAGACTCCTCGCGATCTCCCTGTTGGACCGCCCGGCCGCGATGAGCGCCAGCACCTCCCGCTCGCGTTCGGTCAGCGGCACCGGCCCCGGAACGCCGGACGCGCCGTCAGGGGAGGCCAGCACCGCCTCCGCCGCCTCGGGCGCGAGCAGCACCTGACCGCCGTGCACCGCGCGCACCGCCTGGACCAGCGCGGACGGATCGACGTCCTTGTAGAGGAACCCGGACGCCCCCGCGCGCATCGCGGGCCCCACGTCGGACCGGTCGCTCACCGACGTCAGCACGACGATCCTGGTCGCCGTGCCGGTCAGCCGCTCCAACGCGCCGAGGCCGTCGAGCACGGGCATCTTCAGATCCAGGAGCAGCACGTCGGGGCAGAGCTCGCCGACCAGCTCGACGGCCCGCGCCCCGTCGCCCGCCTCGGCCACCACGGTGATGTCGTCCTGAAGGTCGAGGAACGTACGCAGCCCCTGACGCACCACCGGGTGATCGTCGGCGATCAGCACCCGGATCACGCGCCCACCTCCACCCGCACCGTGGTCCCCCTGCCCGGGGCCGACTCGACGGTCATGGCGCCCCCGACCGACTCGGCCCTGTCACGCATCGACACCAGGCCGAGGCCGCGCGAGCCGGCCTGCTCGAAGCCTCTGCCGTCGTCCTCGACGGTCAACACCAGCTTGCCCTCCTCGTATGCCAGGAGCACCGAGACGCGGGACGCCTCGGCGTGCCTGAGCGCGTTGTGCAGCGCCTCCTGGGCCACCCTGAGCACCGCCACCTCCACCGCCGGGTCGAGCGGCGGCAGCTCGTGGCACTCGAACCCGACCAGGGACGGGTGAAGCCGGTCGAGCATGCGCACGTGCTTGCGCAGCGTCTCCGTCAGGCCGTGCCGGTCGAGGTCGGCGGGTCGCAGCTCGACGATCACGGCGCGCAGCTCCGTCAGGGCCTCGCCGGCCAGGCGCTGGACCCGCTCCAGCTCGGGCGCGACCTTGTCGGGCGCCTTGTCGAGCATGGCCTGCGCCGCCTGGGCAGTCAGCCTGAGCGAGAACAACTTCTGCGTGACCGCGTCATGCAGCTCGTGGGCGACCCGGTTGCGCTCCTCCAGCATGGCCAGCTCGCGTCCGCGCTCGTAGAGGCGGGCGTTGGTCAGGGCGATCGCGGCGTGCGCGGCGAAGAGTGTCAGGAGGTCCTGGTCGTCCTGCGTGAAACCGCCGGGCGTGCGCTTGTTGGCCAGGAAGATGATGCCGAGCACCTCGTCGCCGTCGCGGATCGGCACGCCCAAAAAGTCCTTCATCACCGGGTGGGCCTTCGGCCACCACTCGAACCGCGGATCGTCACGCAGGTCGGGCAGCCGGGCCGGAACGCCCTCGCGCAGCATCGCACCCAGCATGCCGTGCTGTCTCGGCAGCGGCCCGATCGCGTCCCACTGCTTGTCGGTGATGCCCTCGGCGACGAACTCCGCGAACGACCCGTCGTCGTCCGGCACGCCCAGCGCGGCGTAACGGGCGTCGAGCAGGCGCTGCGCCGAGCGTACGATGACCTGCAGCACCTCGCGGACCGACAGATGGCGGGTGACCGCGAGCACCGCGGAGCTCACCGCGTACAGGACTTCCTCTCGGTCGGTGGCCACGCCCCCACCCTATGGTCCTAGGACGATGTGCCCAGGCGCGGTCCGGTCCTCAGCCTGATGCCCGCCGCGCGCCGCGTTCCTAACGTCGTGGACATGACGAACACCGCACTCATCACCGGCGCGTCCCGCGGCCTCGGCCTCGCCCTGGCGAGGTCCCTGGCGGGAGCGGGATGGAACCTCGTACTCACCGCCCGCGGCGCCGACGACCTGCAACGGGTCGCCGCCGAGCTGGACGCCACCGCCGTGCCCGGCGACGTGACGGACCCGGCGCACGTCGTACGGCTCGCCAGGGCCGCACCCCGGCTCGACCTCCTCGTCAACAACGCCAGCGACCTGGGCGTGACCCCGTTGCCGCCACTCGCGGGCTACCCGCTGGAGGGGTTCAGGACGCTGCTGGAGACCAACGTGACCGCTCCACTCGCCCTCATCCAGGCCACGCTGCCCGCCCTTCGGGCCTCACAGGGCTCGGTGGTCAACATCACCTCCGACGCCGCCACGGGCCCGTACGAGGGCTGGGGCGGCTACGGGGCCACCAAGGCCGCACTGGAGCAGCTGTCCAACGTGTTGTCCGCCGAAGAGCCCGAGCTGCGCGTCTGGTGGGTGGACCCCGGCGAGATGAACACTCGCATGCTGGCCGACGCCGTGGGCGCCGAGGAGGCCGGTGCCGCCACCGACCCCGCCAAGGTCGCCACGGCGCTGCACGACCTCGTCACCGCCCGCCCTGCCAGCGGGAAGGTGAGCCTGCAATGACCGCGTCGCTGACCGGCGCGCTCGACTTCTCGCTGCCGCCCGGCCTTGCCGCCCACGAACCGCCCGAAGCGAGAGGAACGGCCAGGGACGCGGTACGCCTGTTGGTCTCGCGCGGCGACCTCGACCCCGGCCACCACCGCTTCGCCGACCTGCCCCGGCTGCTCGACCCCGGTGACCTGATCGTCGTGAACAACTCGGCGACCCTGCCGGCCGCCGTCCGGCTCGACCGGCTGGCCGTGCACTTCTCGACCGCGCGGGAGGACGGCACGTGGCTGGTGGAGCTGCGCCGCCGTACGTCCGTGGCGTCCGAACCCTACGGCGGCGGCGCGCCGGGCGAATGGCTGCCGCTGCCGGGGCGGGCCACGCTGCGGCTGATCGAACGGGAGACGCCACGGTTGTGGCGGGCCGAGCTCGACCGGGACGTGAACCGCTACCTGCGCGCTCACGGGGTGCCGATCCGCTACTCGTACGTGGAGCGGGACTGGCCGATCGAGGACTACCAGACGGTGTTCGCGACCGTGCCGGGCAGCGCCGAGATGCCGAGCGCGGCCCGGCCGTTCACCGCGCACCTCGTGGCGGCGCTCGTGGCGCGCGGGATCGGGATCGCGCCGATCACCCTGCACACGGGGGTCGCCTCGCCGGAGAAGGACGAGCCGCCCTACGCCGAACGGTACGACGTGCCCGGCCCCACGGCGCGGCTGGTGAACCTGGCCAGGGAGAACGGCAACCGGGTGGTGGCCGCGGGCACGACCGTCGTACGCGCTCTGGAGACGGCCGCGGCCGGCGACGCGGACGGGCGCGTGGCCGCGTCGGCGGGCTGGACCCGGCACATCGTCACCCCCGAACACGGCGTACGGGCCATCACGGGGCTGATCACAGGACTGCACGAGCCGCGTTCCAGCCACCTGCTGATGCTGAGCGCGGTCGCGGGCGAGCACGTGCTGGCGCGGGCGTACGAGGCGGCGCTGCGGGAGCGGTATCTGTGGCACGAGTTCGGCGACACCCATTTGATCCTGCGGAACTAGGCTGTGCGGGCGCCCGGGCCCCGCAGAGCACCACCTGCTCGGCGGACGTCACCGCGTGTTCGTCGTCGGACCGGGCTTGGCCGTCTCTGTGCCGACCGGCGGCGGGGCGGTGATCGGCGTGCTCCGGTGCCCGAACCCACGTCGGAACACGCATCCTGCTGCGCGAGCATTCGACCGGGCGCAGTACCGTGACTGGATGTGGACCAGCGCACCCTCCTGATCACGTTGAACGGCCCTGACCGCCCGGGCGTTACTTCACGGCTTTTTTCCGTTCTGTCCGGCTTTCCGGTGACCGTTGCGGACATCGAACAGGTCGTCATCCGAGGCCGGCTCACGCTCGGCGTGCTCGTGGCATACGCGGGCGGCCCATCCACCGGCACCGGTACGACGCTCGGCGCCATGTGGACCGCCGTCGAGCGGGTGGCCGAGGACCTCGGCATGGAGGTGGAGCTGTCCACCGGCTCCCAGGCCAAGGAGCAGCGCCGCCGCGGCCGCCTGTCGGTCAGCGTGCTCGGCGCCACCCTGCAGCCGGCCGCCATCGCGGGCATCGCCGGCCGCATCGCGGCCGCCGGCGCCAACATCGACCGCATCGAACGCCTGGCCCAGTGGCCCGTCACGTGCATCGAGCTGTCGGTGTCCGGCGCCGACCCCACGTCCTTGCGGGTCGAGCTGGCCGCCGAGGCCGCCGCCCAGGAGGTCGACGTGGCCGTGCAGCGCACTGGCCTGTCGCGGCGGGCCAAGCGCCTGATCGTCATGGACGTCGACTCGACCCTTATCCAGGGCGAGGTCATCGAACTGCTCGCGGCGCACGCGGGCTGCCTCGACGAGGTGGCCAGGGTCACGTCGGAGGCCATGCGCGGGGAGCTCGACTTCGCCGAGTCCCTGCGGCGACGGGTGGCGCTGCTCGAAGGGCTGCCCGCCGACGTGTTCGACCTCGTACGCAAGGAAGTGGTGCTCACGCCGGGCGCACGCACGCTGGTCCGTACGCTCAAGCGGCTCGACTACCGCTTCGCCATCGTCAGCGGCGGGTTCACGCAGATCACCGACGGCCTGGTGGACGAGCTCGGCATCGACTACTCCGCGGCGAACGTGCTCGAAGTGATCGACGGCAGGCTGACCGGCCGGGTCGTCGGGGAGGTCGTCGACCGTCCCGGCAAGGCGCGGGCGCTGGAGAGGTTCGCCCGCGAGGCGGGCCTGCCGATCTCCCAGACGGTGGCCATCGGCGACGGCGCCAACGACCTCGACATGATCGCGGCGGCCGGGCTGGGCATCGCCTTCAACGCCAAGCCGGTCGTACGCCAGGCGGCCGACACCGCGGTCAACACCCCCTATCTCGACAGCATCCTCTACCTGCTCGGCATCTCGCGCGACGAGGTGGAGGCGGCCGACGCCGAGGACGGCGCGCTCGCGGCGGGGTGAGTCAGCCCTCCTTGGGGTCCCAGCGGGTGATCAGACGGCTCTCGCCTTGACCGAGCTCCGCCCACGGTGACTCCACCCGGATCGCCGCGAAGGCCCCGGGCCGGAACACGTAGTCGCCGCCCGCGAGCCCCAGCGCCAGCTCGTGCACGCCCGGGTTGTGCCCGCACAACACCACGGTGCCCAGCCCGGGATCGCACCTGCGCACCAGTTCGAGGAGTTCGTCGGAGTACGCCTCGTAGATGTCGCGCTCGTACCTGACCTCAACCTCGGGGAAGGCGAGCTCCGCGGTGCGCCTGGTCCGCAGCGCCGGCGAGCAGAGCACCATCTCGGGGGCGAACCCGGCGGCCCTGATCTCGTCGCCGGCCCGTTTCGCGTCATGTTCGCCCCGATCGGTCAACGGCCGCTCGCGATCGAGCAGGCCGGCGATCTGCGCGGCTTTCGCGTGACGCAGCACAATCAAGGTCCGCACCGGTCATCCATTCCTCGTCGCCCAGGTGGCCAGCCCGACGAGCACGGCCAGGACGACCAGCATCGCCAGCAGGATGAGGCCCAGGGCCTTGCCGCCGCTCGGCCGCTTGTCATCGTTCACGTGCCCAGTCTCCCATCGGGGTGCTCAGGTCCCGCGTCTCCCCTGAAAGTGCGGATCTGCCCCGGAAATCGCGGAACATCCATAGAAACCGAGAGCGTCACCTCCCTGACAGCATCACCATCGGAGAAGGCGGAACGCCCGCCCCCAAGCGGGAAGCGGGCGTTCGCTGGTCGAGCGCGTCAGGACGCGACGGGCTCCTTGTCGCGGTTGTTGTCGTTGGCGGGCTCGCTCTTCACCGACCGCCGCTTGGACACGATGATCGCGGCGACCACCACGCCCACGGCGACCACCGTGATGCCGATGCGGATCGCCGGGTCGGCCGCGTAGAGGACCACGGCCGGCGCGATCAGCAGCGCCACCAGGTTCATCACCTTGATCAGCGGGTTGATGGCCGGGCCGGCGGTGTCCTTGAACGGGTCGCCCACCGTGTCGCCGATGACCGTGGCGGCGTGGGCCTCCGAGCCCTTGCCCCCGTGGTGACCGTCCTCCACCAGCTTCTTGGCGTTGTCCCAGGCCCCACCCGAGTTGGACAGGAACACCGCCATCAGGGTGCCGCAGGCGATGGCTCCGGCCAGGAACGCGCCCAGCGGCGCGTAGCCGAGGGCGAACCCGACCGCGATCGGGGTCATGACCGCCAGCAGTCCGGGCGTGGCCAGCTCGCGCAGCGAGTCGCGGGTGCAGATGTCGACGACCCGGCCGTAATCCGGCTTCTGAGTGCCGTCCATGATGCCCGGGTTGTTGCGGAACTGGTCGCGTACCTCGAAGACCACGCGCATCGCTGCCCGGCCGACGGCCGAGATCGCGAGCCCGGAGAAGAGGAACACGACCGCGGCGCCGATCACCAGGCCGACCAGCACGTTGGGCTGGTCGATGCTGAGGCTGAACGAGGAGAACGCGCCGAGCGACTCCTTGACCGCCGCACTCGCCGCGGTCAGCTCGGTCTCCACCGCCGTCCGGAAGGCGCCGAAGAGCGCGGTCGCCGCCAGTACGGCCGTGGCGATCGCGATGCCCTTGGTGATGGCCTTCGTGGTGTTGCCGACGGCGTCCAGGCTGGTGAGCACGCGGGCGCCCTCGCCCTCGACGTCGCCGGACATCTCGGCGATGCCCTGGGCGTTGTCGGAGACCGGGCCGAAGGTGTCCATCGACACGATGACGCCGACCGTGGTCAGCAGGCCGGTGCCCGCCAGGGCCACCGCGAACAGCGCGATCGTCACGTTGCCGAAGCCGAGCAGGAACGCGCCGTAGACCGCGCCGCCGATGATCAGGGCGGAGTAGACGGCCGACTCCAGACCGACGCTGATGCCGGCCAGGATGACGGTGGCCGGGCCGGTGGCCGAGCTCTCGCCGATCTCGCGCACGGGACGCCGGGTGGTCTCGGTGAAGTAGCCGGTCAGCAACTGGATGGCGCTCGCCAGCACCAGGCCGATGAGGACCGCGCCGATGGCGATGAGCCGCGGGTCGGCGGTCGACTCGACGGCGGCGCCGCTCAGGCCGCTGAAGCTGCTGGGCAGGTACCAGAACGCGGCCGCGGTGACGAGCACCGCCGAGATGGCGGCCGAGACGAAGAAGCTGCGGTTGATCGCCGCCATGCCGTTCCGGTCGCGGTCGCGCATCCCGGTGACGAAGATGCCGATGATCGCGGTGACCACACCGATCATCGGGACGATGAGAGGGAAGACGAGCCCCTCCTCGCCGAAGGCCACCCGGCCCAGGATGAGGCTGGCTACCAGCATGACGGCGTACGACTCGAACAGGTCGGCCGCCATGCCGGCGCAGTCGCCGACGTTGTCGCCCACGTTGTCGGCGATGGTGGCGGCGTTGCGCGGGTCGTCCTCGGGGATGCCCTGCTCGACCTTGCCGACCAGGTCGGCGCCGACGTCGGCGGCCTTGGTGAAGATGCCGCCGCCGACTCGCATGAACATCGCCAGCAGCGCCGCGCCGAAGCCGAAGCCTTCGAGCACGCCGGGCGCGTTGCCCTGGTAGATGAACACGACGACGGCCGCGCCGAGCAGGCCGAGGCCCACGGTGAACATCCCGGCCACGCCGCCGGTGCGGAAGGCGATGCGCATGGCACGCTTCTCGCCCGAGTCGTTGGCCGCGGCGGCGACGCGCACGTTGCCTCGCACGGCCAGCCACATGCCGATGAACCCGGTCAGCGCGGAGAACACCGCCCCGACCACGAAGAAGATCGATCGTCCGATGCGGACGTCCATGTCCCCGGGTAGGAGGAGCAGCAGGAAGGGAATCACGACGACGAAGATCGCCAGCGTGCGGAATTGACGGGCTAGGTAGGCCGCGGCGCCCTCTTGCACGGCGCGCGCGATGTTCTGCATGCGTTCGGTGCCCTGGCCGGCGGACAGCACTTCGCGTACCAGGCCGCCGGCGACGGCTAGCGCTATAAGTGCGACCGCGGCGACCACGATCACGATGGTGAGATTGTTACCGCTCAGGGCCAGATTGGACGCTGGCTCCAGTGCCAGCATGTGCCTGCTCATCGTTCTCCTCGGCAAGACCGGTCGTCCTGCCCGGGCGGTGCTGCACTGTTCCTCGGCGGGTGTTGCGGCACCATCCGGGTTGTGGGTGCCGCTTCCGGTTGAATCCGCGTTCCGCCGGATCACCTTGGCCGGTGCCGGGAGTCTACGCAGGCACTCCACGGATATGAAGGCTTCAAGAGCCGCTAATTGTGCAAGCGTCCAGTAAATCCCTGCCCGCGACCCGGTTTGGGATCCGACAGGCGAAATTTCTCCCGGTTTACGGTCATGACAACGTCATGATACGTGCCGACCGAAACCAGGCGGGAGACGGGCGTGGCGCCAGGCCACACGGGACATGGGCAGGCATGGACGGAAGCCATGGTGACCGTGCGCCCTGACGGCGGGCACCACGTGCTCTGTCAGAGGGCGTCTCCTTGGAAACACTCCGGCCTTGGGGGCATTAGACTGGCCCGCCAATCCGGGAGGGGCCGCGCCCCTGCCCGTGTGCTTCCCTCAGCGCGCTCCTCACGAATTCCGGCCCGGCCGTAGGGCGAGTGTGCGGGCCGCGTGTTCAGTCCACGCTTCCAGAAAAGTCTCCTCGCCCAGGTCGCCCGGCGTGTGGCCGATCAGGAGGTTCAGCAACGGGAAGTAGGTCAGCGACGAGATGAGCACGGCGGCCGTGGCCTCCGGATCGGCCGTCTCCACCACGCCCGACTCCCGCTGGGCCGCGATCCAGGCGGCGCACTCGCGGTAGAGGGTGGCGAGCACCCCCTGCCACATCGGCTCGAAGATCTCCGGGAACACGGTGAACTCGCGCAGCATGATGCGCACCAGGTCCTTGTCGCCGTCGATCACGTCCCACACGGCTCTCGCCATCATGAGCAGTGTCTCGCGCGGATCGTCGGGAATCCGTTCCACCACCTCCTGCCTCCTGAGCGCCATCGTGCCCAGATTGCGCCGTACGGCTGCCTCCAGCAGGGCCTGCTTGGAGGGGAAGTGCTTGTAGAGCGCTCCTGAGCCGCCGGCCAGCCCACACGCCTGCTGGATGTCGGCAACGGAGGTCGCGCCGTAGCCGCGGCGCGCGAACAGCCGGATGGCCTCGTCGAGGAGGCGCTCCCGAGTCACGCCAGGGGTAGTCTTCGCCATGGTGAGAGATTACTCTCTTACCATGGTTCGAGTGATCGTGGAAGAGACCATCCACTGCACCCCGGACGAATACCTGGAATTCGTCATGGACGCCGGACGGTACGCCCAAATCGACGACAAGATCGGCCCGATCGACTGGGTCCGGCGCGTCGACAACGTCGTGGAGTTCAAGTTCCGCCCCGTTCTTCCGGGCATCCCAGGACCCGCACCCAAACTCGTTTCTCAGATGCGCCTGACTCCCGGGCGACGCGTGGACGTCAGGTACGCGCCCTTGCCCCACAACCGTCTGAACCACCGGCTGTCCCGCTTCAGCGCCTCCTTCGAGGTGGAGGCCATGGCGGATGGCGGTTCCAGAGTGAAGCGCATGATCTCGTTCGAATTCGTACCGTTCCTGCGCTGGCTGCTGGAGCCGATCCTGCGTCGCCGGCTGCCCGCCGACGTACGCGCAGAGGTGCGCGGGGCCAAGCAGCGGTTGGAGAGCAAGGAGGCCAACCCGCCGGAGGACTGATCTCCCGGAGCATCTGACCGGCGCACCGGGTCAGGTAGCCGGCCTGGTGCAGGTCGGTGACGATGCCGTGGAACGCACGTTCGGTGAGGCCGATGCGGACGGCGGATGTCGCGTGTCCGCGCCTCGGGATCGCGTGCGATCTCGATCAGCACGCGGGCGTGATGGGTGAGAAACGTCCGGGTGGAAAGTCGGTCCTCGGTTGCGCTCACTGTGCCTTCCGCGCCATTTGAGTGATACTCGCCACCGCGTTCCAGTGGCAGGTGCCCTGGTCCTGGCGGTAGTCCACGAACAGGACGAACCCGAAGACGCGCAGTGCCAGATCGCCGTGCACGACCCGAGCGTCGGCGAGGTCCAGCCCGACGGTACGCAGCATGCCCAGAAAGGCGTCGGTGTGGGTCAGGCGACCCATGAGGCCCACCGGGCCCTGGGCGAGCACAGCCGCCGTCCCGCCGATGGGATGTTGCCGTTCTCCGCGCCCATGAACCCGGTCGAGAGCATGGCGGCGCAGCAGACGGCTATCTCGTCCGGGACGCCGTCGAGGATCTTCGCCAGGTGGGCGTCGGCCTCGTTCACGTGGAAGTACTCGGCGAAGACCCCGTCCTTGGAATTGGCGAACTCGAACCCCCCGAGCGGCCCGCCGGACTGTGACGGATGACCGTTCTGGGAGGCGTTGTCCATCAACCCGGTGGCGGCTGTCGGGGAAGGGCCCGGGTCGTTCCGGCGCCGGCAGTCACATCTTGAAGTGGGTCCAGCCCGCCCGCCAGGTTCCGTACTTGGTGGAGTGCGCATTCCCGCAGGTGCCGGAACGACTACACGTGTGTTTTCCCTGCTTCAGGCGGCTAACCTTACCGCGTTCGAGGCCGTAGTAAGCCTGCCACCACTGCCAGTTGTTGGGCCCCGTCGCGTACCTCTTACTGCATACCGCTTCGACGCGGGCGAGGTTGAAGGCCCGTTGCCGCGCGTAGCTGTATCCCGTGGGGATCCCGAAAATCATCTTGACGTGGCGCTCGTCGTATTTGTGGCGCGGAATGACGGTGTCGTATGCCTTCGTCTTGGACCCCTTTTTGCACGGCTTCCCGGCACCGCTCCATTTGGTGTAGAGGTGGTACCCAGGGGACGCGGATGCCACTGATGGGGCGACCATTGCCACGCCCGTGGCGATCATGGACGCTGCCAGTCCCACGGCGATCCTTCTGGCTGCTGACGTGGAAGGTTTCCACATGATGCTGCCTTTCGTCGAATGACGCCAACGGCAGGACCATACAAATGTGCGGTATATCCGGGGTATGCCAGGCGGGGGACGGCGTGCGCGTGTCCCTGCAGCTCGCCTTCGGCAACTTCGGTGTGACCACGTCCTGTACCCCGCTGGCCGGGTCGGCGGTGTTGACCAGGGCGCGGACCTTATCCGCGCCACCCCCTTCAATACCGATCGTGCAGGGCTCAGCCGTTTCTCCACCTGGGCCGGCGCGCGCTATGACATTCGCGATCCGGCCTCTATCGATCATTCATGGGTGGTGCGCTGCCCTATCGGGGCGGCTGACTGCTTCCTGAGCGACCTTGGTGAACCGCACGGGCCCGTCGGGAGTCGTGATCACATGGCCGGAAAAGGATTGGACGGGATGATGCTCGGGCTTGTAGCTTGCAGTCGACCGTGACACCGCCCGAGGAGGTGAGACCCATGAACGCTGCATCGCTGTGGGTGCTCCCCCTTCCCGTCACGGCCGGGCGATTGACGTAGGTGTCGCCGGGAGCGCCTCGCCAACAAGGCACTCCCGAAGGGCAACACCTATGCACTCTCAGCAGGTCACCGCCGAGCCGCCGTCGAACGACGGGGTCGAGCGTGACTCCACGGTGGGCGACGTCCCCGGAGTTCTCTGGTCGCCGGTCTCCGGCGCCGATCGTGCGCCCCTCATGTTCGATGTGATCATCGCCGGGTGCGGGCCGACCGGTGCGATGCTGGCCGCCGAACTACGGCTGCACGATGTGCGGGTACTCGTTCTGGAGAAGGAAACCGAGCCCGCGTCGTTCGTCCGCATCGTCGGTCTGCATATTCGCAGTCTCGAGCTGATGGCGATGCGCGGACTGCTGGATCGCATTCTCGACCATGGAAGACAACGTCCGGCCGGCGGCATCTTCGCCGCCATCCCCAAACCCGCGCCCAAGGACCTGGATTCCGCGTACGCCTATCTGCTGGGCATCCCGCAGCCGGTCATCGTTCATCTGCTCGAAGAACATGCGATCGCACTGGGTGCGCAGGTCCGGCGCGGTTGCGCGGTGAGCGGTTTCGAGCAGGACGACGAGGGCGTGACCGTCGAGCTGACCGACGGGGAACAGCTGCGTTCGCGCTACCTCGTCGGCTGTGACGGCGGGCGCAGTACGGTGCGTAAACTGCTCGGTGTCGGCTTCCCCGGCGAGCCCTCAAGGACCGAGACGCTGATGGGCGAGATGGAAGTGGGCGTGCCGCAGGAGGAGATCGCCGCCAAGGTGACCGAACTGCGCGAGATCCATCAGCGATTCTGGCTCCGGCCCTTCGGCGAAGGGGTCTACAGCGTCGTAGTCCCCGCCGCGGGAGTCAGCGACCGCGCGAAACCGCCCACCCTTGACGATTTCACACAACAGTTGCGCACCATCGCCGGAACCGATTTCGGCGTGCACTCCCCCCGCTGGATGTCCCGCTTCGGAGACGCCACCCGGCTAGCCGAACGTTATCGGGTCGGGCGGGTGCTGCTGGCCGGCGATGCGGCACACATCCATCCGCCCATCGGCGGGCAGGGCCTCAACCTGGGCGTTCAGGACGCATTCAACCTCGGCTGGAAACTGGCCGCACAGATCCGCGGCTGGGCGCCGGAAACACTGCTGGACACCTACCAGGCCGAACGTCATCCGGTCGCCGAGGACGTGCTGGACAACACCCGCGCCCAGATGGAACTGCTGTCCACCGAACCGGGCCCGCAGGCCGTGCGCAGGCTGTTCACCGAACTGATGGACTTCGACGAGGTGAACCGCTACCTGATCGAGAAGATCACCGCGATCGGCATCCGCTACGACTTCGGCGAAGGCCCCGACCTGCTCGGCCGCCGCCTGCGCGACATCGACGTGAAACAGGGCCGCCTCTACGGCCTGCTGCACCGCGGCCGCGGCCTGCTGCTGGACCGCACCGGACGCCTGACCGTCGGCGGCTGGTCAGACCGGGTCGACGACCTCGCGGATCCCACTGCGGCACTGGATGTCCCGTGCGTCCTGCTACGCCCCGACGGCCACGTCGCCTGGATCGGCGACGATCAGCAGGACCTGGACGACCACCTCTCCCGCTGGTTCGGCAAGCCCGCCGATGGTTATCTTGGTTCTCGGCATATTCTCGCAGGTCAGGGCTAGATGATCTTTTCTTTCACGTGTGGCACGTCGGCTGATCTTCACGCCGTCGGCCATGAGAAGGCGGTTCTGATCCACTCGCTGTGATCCCAGCCGATCGTCACGAACGCTCAGTCTGCGTGGAGGATCTGAAGACGCAGCAGTTCGAAGGATGCGCGCCCATGGCCGTCCCTCTTGATCCGATTCACATTGCCTGCTCGACCGGAGTTCCACTGCATGCTCAGTCCCGCGGCCGGGCCAGCAGCTTCTTCAGCCGGAGGGTGGCGTTCGCGTCCAGGTGGCCGGGATCGCTTGTGATCAGGTGGGTGGCGCGGCGGACAGTGAGCTGCTTGACGACCTTGGGGGCGGGCTTGCCGCTCGCACGAACGGCCTGCAAGTGCCGGCGCACGCTCCGTCGGCTGCCGGTGTAGCCGCGTTCGCGGATCTCCTCGAACAGGCGCGCCGCGTCGGTGCAGCCCTGATTCCATCGTTCATGCGGGTAAGGCAGGAAGGGATCGACACGCGAGCCGCGTCGTCCGTCCCGGGCGGGAGCGAGGTCTTCCGGGGTGGCGGCGTGGGCGTAGCGGCGCACGGTCTTGCGGTCCAGGCCAAGCGCCTCGCCGGTCGCGGAGATCCCTGCCCCCCTTGGCCCAGCAGACCATGGACCGCGGCGTGCCGCTCCCGGCGCCTGGCGGCTCGTGCTCCCTCCCACTGAGTCGGAACACCGCCGAGGGCAACGGCCTGCAACGGAGTCGATGCAGGCTGCTCGGACGCGTCCTCGGCAGGCTCGGGCAGGCAGGCCCGCTGCAGCAGGACGCACTTCTCCACCGCGTCTTGGCTGCGCTCGTCCCTGAGCGCAGCTTCGGCTCAGAAAATGTGTGCTTTTCCTCCCACACCTGCGGAACGCGGGTACAACGGACCCGATCAAGGATGCTTCCGCGCCCGCCACTACCAGGACGGATGGCGACGTGCCCGCAAAACGGCCCTGAGCGAGGCTGAGTAGCGCGCAGGCTCGGACACTCCGTCCGAACCCTGATGGCCGTCCACGTCCATGGGATCGACACCGGGGAAGACGCGACAAACGCGAAGACCGAAGCAGCCCTGACAGGACAAACGATCTCCCCCAAGCCTGTGACCGGCGAAAACGCAGCCCACGGGCCAACCACGGGCCAACCCGCCGGCAATGGCCCCGTAGCAGCCTAAAAGCGCAGGTCAGCCCTCTGATCACCTATAGACTGTGGCACTCCCTGGAAGGCCCTCAGCGAGGGTCGGCGGGTGGGGCCTCGTTGGCTTTGCCGTAAAAAATGGAGGTCTTGACGTTGGCCATGCCGTAGGTGACGCTGCGCTGGGCGCCGTGAAGGCGCCCAGCGGCGAGGCGGTGATAGCACCCGTGGAAGCGATCACGTGCCGTTGGCGGCGGGCCAGCTCATGCGGATGTTGGTCCCTTTAGGGCCGGGGAAGACCTCGACGTCGTCCGCCAGGCCCTCGATGACCGCTATGCCGAAGCCCGACATGAACGAGTCAGAAAGCATGCCCAGATCGAGGGGCTGTTCTGGCTTGATCTCATCGCTGGGGGCGTGATCGCTCACCGTGACCTCGAAGCGGCCGGAGTCGTCACGCAGCTCGATGCGGATGGGTTCGCCCGGACAGTGGGCGCGATGCACCTCGACCGCCCGGGAGCATGCCTCACCCACGGCGAGCCTGACTTCGTCCAGCAGGGACTCCTCCACGCCGGTGCGGCGGGCGATCGCCGTCGCCACCAGCCGTGCGGTCCGCACGTGCGCGGGGAGAGCGCTGAACGTCAGCTCGACGGTAGCCATGCTACTTGTCTTTGCCGTGAGCTTCCTTGGCCTCGTCGACCGAAGCGTAAATCCCGAAGACCTTGGTCAGGCCCGTGATCCGGAAGATCTTGAGGATACGCTCCTGCGTGCACACCAGCTCGAGGGAGCCGTCGTGCGCGCGAACCCGCTTGAGTCCACCGACCAGGACGCCCAACCCGGTGGAGTCGAGGAAGTCGACCTTCTCCATGTTGACGAGAAGGTGGAAGTTGCCCTTGTTCACCAGATCGATGAGGAGTTCACGCAATCTCGGCGCCGTGTAGACATCGATCTCACCCTCGACCTCCACGATGGTGAGTCGGTCTTCGGTGCGGTGATCCAACTTCAGATCCACAGATCCTCCAGCGCCTCGCCTGCGAAAGTAGTCTTGCGGGCCTGGCAATCTGGAGCGTGGCCCCAGACTGTCCGACCCTGACGCGCGGCATTCAACCACGTGCCTGGCTTGTGTCTATACGAAATCACGATTCCCGGCGACTTTGCCCACCGATGCAAGACTGGAAACAGTGACTTCCACCGCATCCTCCCCAGAACAGGCAGGTCCACTCCTCCACCACCTGCTTGGTGTTCCCGCACGTCATGAGCGCGTCACCCATGTGGAGCATGTTCCAGCACGTCAGGCGGGTCAAGCCCGATGGCCCAAATGGACGTCTGAAGTCTTTGTTACGCGCTTGGCGAACCGCGGGGTGACAGGACTCTGGCCTCACCAGTACGAGGCCGCCGACCTGGCATTCCGTGGCCGAAACGTGATCATCTCGACGGGAACGGCGTCCGGGAAGTCGCTTGCGTACCTCACCCCCGCGGTCACGGCCTGCCTGGACGGCGGCACGATCCTCTACCTGACGCCGACCAAGGCCCTTGCCGCCGACCAGCTGCGCACCCTGCGCGAGCTGCGCATCACCAAGGTGCGGGCCGCAACGTTCGACGGTGACACTCCGTTCGAGGAACGCAAGTGGGTACGCCAGCACGCCAACTACGTCCTGACGAACCCCGACATGCTGCACCGCGGCATCCTTCCCCGCCATTCGCAGTGGTCGTCCTTCTTCCGCCGGCTGCGCATGATCGTCGTGGACGAGTGCCACGGCTACCGCGGCGTCTTCGGGTCTCACGTCGCCCAGATCCTGCGCCGCCTGCGCCGGGTCTGCGCGCGGTACGGCACGGAGCCCACGTTCCTGCTCGCCTCGGCGACGGCCAGCGAACCGGGAGCGTTCGCCAAGAGGCTGACGGGGCTTGAGATGCACGAGGTGGCCGTTGACGCCTCGCCCAAGGGGTCGACGACCATCGCGCTGTGGGAGCCGCCTCTGACGGAGCTGCGGGGCGAGAGAGGGGCGCCCGTACGGCGCACGGCCACGGCGGAGGCCGCCGACCTGCTCGCGGACCTCGTCCTCGCCGACATCCGCACACTGGCCTTCGTCCGCTCGCGCCGCGGCGCGGAAACGGTCGCCCTGTCCGCCCGAGCCAAACTCGCCGACGTCGCCTTCTCCCTCACACCACCTCCCGCCCACCACACCGGCTCGCCCCGCACC
>NZ_SMJZ01000114.1 GCF_004348345.1 Nonomuraea longispora | reverse complement strand
CCAGCGCCCGCCGAGCCGCCGCCCGAGCACCGCGACCAGCACGACCGTCGCCACCATCATCGGCAGCGTGGACAGCCGGTAGACCAGCGTCACCGGCTCGATCCCGGTGACCCAACTCGTGGCCGCCATGTCGGCGTAGACGAACCAGTGGTAGGAGAGCCGCTCACCCAGCACCGACGGCAGCGTGGGCGGCACGTGGTGCCTGACCTCGCCGACCAACGCCAGGTGGTAGGGCATGTCGACGTACGCGCTGGAGACCGGGTGGCGGTAGAGCGAGATCACGCACCACGTGACCAGGTAGCCGACCACTCCGGCGAGCGCCCATGCGCACCATCCCGGCATGCGCTCCCGGCCCGGCGTGCCCCGCCAGTGCCGCCACAGGCGCGGCACGCACAGGAACGTGGCCACCACGGCCACGGGCGGCACCAGCACCAGCAGCGGCTGCCCCGCGGCGCGGGCCGGGATGTAGGCCAGCACCTCGACCGCGTAGCCCATCGCCAGCCCGGCCGCGAGGTCCTCCGCCGTCGTCCGCCCGCCCCCGGTCAGCGCCCGCCACAGCAGCGTGCCGGGCAGCGCCACGCCGGCGCCGACGTACGCAGCGAAGGCCGCCAGGTCACGGGCGGGCACCCCGCACCACATCAGCGCGGCCACCGTGCCCGCGGCCACCAGCAGGGCCGGCACCCAGCCCCGGCCGGGCCCGCGCCCCGGAGACCCCGGGAGGCCGACGTGCGTGCTCTCGGGTCTCGCCAGCGTCATCGGGTCACGGTCACCAGTCGGGTGAACTCGGCGGGCAGGTCGACGCCGTCCCACACCCGGTGGAAGCTGAGCGCGCCGCCGACGGGCACCATCCGGTCGACCCCGCGGCCGGCCAGCCCTCTGGCCAGCTCTTCCAGCTCGGCCCCCGCGAACCCGAAATGGGTCATCGTCTGGTCGCGCCGCTCGACGAGCGCGCCCAGCTCCGCCAGCGCGCCGATCCTGGCGTGCGCGAACGTCCCCGCCCCCAGCCACCGCCTGGGCGGCGCGGCGCCCTCGGCCAGCGTCACGTCCGCCAGCGCGTTGCCCCGGAACTCCACCCGCTCCGCCACCCCGTCGGCGGCCAGCCCGTAGGCGGCGACCCGCTTCTCCACGGCCATCGCCGCGTCGACCCCCCACCCGCGCTCGTCCAGCACCCGCGCGACGTGGTCGCCGAAGTCGGCCCGCGCCGCCTCGCAGTCGCCGGCCGTCCCCACCCAGAACACGGTGCCGGGGGACGAGCAGGCCGCCTGGTCGAACCAGTAGGCGTCGTTGACGAATTTCTCGGCCACCCTGACCCGCACCTGCTCAGGAGCGCCCGACCAGGCCGCCGCCCGGATCACCGCGAACGACGACCGGTCGGGGAAGACCAGGTCACGGGCGTGCGGGGCGAGCGCGTGCCGGCGCAGCGCGTTCACGGTGTCGTCGCCGCCCCACACCACCCGCAGGTCGCAGGCGGCGCTGAGCGCGGCGGTCACGGCGTCGTCGCGGTCGTAGGAGACGATCCGCTGCGTGTCGGCGATCACCGGGTCGGCCTCGGCCAGCGCCTCGTGCAGCGTGTCGAGGATGAGCCCGGCCACCGGGCCGGAGCGCGGCGACAGGCGCACGACGTTGCGGTTGCCCATCAGGGCCGACAACGCCCAGGAGTAGACGAAGACGGTGTCGACGTTCGCGGGAGGGACGTGGAAGACCAGGCCGCGCGGGACGCGGACGTGCTCGCCCGCCGCCCCCTCGACCGTGCGGGCCAGCTCGCTGGGCCGCAGGAAGAAGCCGAGCGAGCCGAGCTCGGGATGCCGGCGTGCCGACGCCGGCCGCAGCAGCCGCCTGCCGAACGCGGCGAGGAACGCGCGGACCCGCTCGTCACCCGTCTCCAGCCGGCCGCGCACCTGCCCGAGCAGCACCTCGACGGGCACCCTCCCGGCAGCGGGGAACCTGACCGTCACCTCGGGGCCCGGCATCAGCCGCCCTGCCCGAACGTGTCGCTGCAACCCCGCGCCTCGGCCCGCGGCAACCTGCCGAGCACCTCGAACCGCCGCCCCGGCAGGCACCCGTCGTCGACGCCGCGAACGACGCCGATGTCCTCCGTCAGCAGGACATGCCCCGGATAGGAGGTCGGCAGCGTGCTGACCACCTCGATCAGCCCCGGCACGCCGGGCGGCGCCTCCTGCCACGTCTCCGGGTCGCGGATCACGACGTCGGCGAAGTCGGGGCAGTAGAGCCCGTCGCCGTCCGGCCCCTCCAGGAACACGGTGCCGATCTGCTCGACCATGCCGTAGAAGTTGTGCACGCTGCGCAGCCCGCACTCCTGCGCCAGCCGCCGCCGGAACTCGGCGTTGCCGACCTCCTGCTCGGCCAGCCGCTTCCACCCGCCCGAGTGGATCAGCACCCCCTGCGACAGGTCGGCGCCGAGACCGCGCAGGTAGAGCCAGACCATGAACGTGAACCCGAAGACCAGGAAGCGCTCGCCGCCGTGCCGCGCCAGGAACCCCTTGACCGCCTCGGCGTCCACCCGGCCGTGCTCGTCGAGCACGAACGTGTGGTCCCTGCCGAAGTTCATCATGCCGAGCACCCCTGCGCCCCGCGCGCTCAGCGCCGGATCGCGCACCACGGAGCGGCTGTCGACCACCAGCATCGGCAGCCGCCGCTCGCCCAGCACCACCCTGAGCGTCGCCGCCAGCATCCGGGTCTGCGCGGCCGCCGCCTCACGGTCGAGGAACACCCGGCTCGGCCGCTGCCCCGTCGTGCCGCTCGACGTCAGCACCCTGAACACCTGGTCCTCTTCCACGCTGCGCAACTCGTGCGTCTTGAACAGCCGCACGGGCAGCCACGGCAGGTCGGCCACCCGCTCGTAGGGAGGCCGCGCGCCGATCGCGTCGAGAATTCTGGAGTATGGGGGGCACGCCTGCCGGTGGCGCTCGGTCAGCGCCGCCAGGGCCGGCGCCAGCACCGCCTCCCGCTCGGCCCCGCCCAGCGTGAACACGCTCACCGGCCCCACCTCTCAGGACCCGGGGACGTCATGCGAGGGACTCCAGCGCACGGTAGTCGATCTTGCCGTTGGCCAGGAGGGGAAGCCGGTCGACGCTGCGGACGTCGAACCCGCTCCAGTGCACGCGCAGCTCCGCGCCGAGCCGCCGGGCCAGCCTCGCGCAGGCTGCCGCGTCGAGCCCTTCCGTCCACACCGTCACCCGGTCGTCGCCGCTGGTGGCCGCCGCCGGGCCGGAGGCCGGCAGCAGACGCTCGACGTCGTCGAGGTTGACCCGCACGCCGAAGATCTTGGCGATGCGCTTGAGCCGGCCGGTGACGTAGAGGAACCCCTCGGGGTCGAGCCGCCCGAGGTCGCCCGTGCGCAGCACCCCGCCGAGGTCGTCGCCCCTGGCCAGGTCTGCGGCGCTCTCCGCGTAGCCCATCATGACGTTGGGCCCGTGGTAGACGACCTGACCGTCGTCGATGGACAGCCGCCCGCCGGGGACGGCGAGCCCGGCCGAGCCCGGCCTGTCGGCCAGCCGGTCGGGAGGCATGACGGCGATGCGGGCCGTGGCCTCGGTCTGCCCGTACATGACGAAGAATCGGTCGGCCTGGGCGGCGAACTCCTTGGCCAGCTCCTCGCTGAGCCGCCCGCCCGCCTGCGTCAGCGTGGCGAGCGCGGGGTGCTCGGCGCGGTCATAGCGCAGCCGGCGCAACATTTCGTACTGGTAGGGGACGGCGGCCAGTGACGTGCAGCGGTGGGCGTCGAGGTGGGTCCAGAACGAGCGCTCCAGCAGCCCCGCCTCCGTCAGCACGACGCTCGCCCCCGCCAGAAGGTGGCTGTTGAGCACCGACAGGCCGTAGCTGTAGTGCAGCGGCAGGCTGGTCGGCGCCACCTCGGCGGGCTCGATGGACAGCGCCGTGGCGATGGCTGCGGCGTTGGCGAGCACGGCCCGGCGCGAGAGGCGGACGAGCCTGGGGTTGCCGGTCGAGCCCGACGTGGCGAGGAGCACCGCCAGGTCGGGATGCGGCTCCGGCGTGCCGGCTCCACCACGTTGCGCCGCGGCGCGCTGGGCGCGCGGTGACGAGCCGTCGGCCACGTGGGTGAACCCGAGCAGGGCGGCCGGCTGGAACCGGCCCGCCAGGTCGGCCAGCGCCCCGGTGGGCAGGTCGGGGTCGAGCAGCGCGATCGGCCGGCCGGAGCGCCAGGCGGCGAGATAGCGCAGCACCGACGCGAGGTTGTTGCGCATCCCGCAGAACAGGGGACCTGGCCGCAGCCGCGCCAGGGCCTCGGCGGCGCGGTCGATGTGGTCGGCCAGCTTCCTTCCCGAGAGCCCCTCCGTGTCGCCCGCGACGACGAGCCGAGCCTCCGGATGGGGGAAGGGCGGCTCGGCGGAGGCGCAGCCGGCGGCCCACACAGCGAGCGAGCCCTCCCCGCTGGGGGACCGCGGGTCCGGTGTGGTCACAGCACCAGCCCGCCGTCCACCCCGAGGACCTGGCCGGTGATGAAGCCGGCGTCGGAGGAGAGCAGGAACACGGTGGCGCGGGCGACGTCGGCCGGCCGGCCGAGGCGGCCGAGCGGGGTGGCCGCGACCGTGGCCGTGCGGCTGTGCTCGTCGAGCGTGGTGAGCATGTCGGTCTGGATGTAGCCGGGCGCCACGGCGTTGACGCGGATGCCCGTGGGCCCCAGCTCCTTGGCGGCCGCCAAGGTGAGGCCGATGATCGAGGCCTTGGCGGCGGAGTAGACCGCCTGACCGGCGCCGCCGGCGCGGCCCATGATCGAGGAGACGAGCACCACGGCGGGACTGGTGCCCCGGCGCAGCAGCCGGAGCGAGGCCTGCAGAGTGTGGGTGGCGCCGATCGCGTTGACCTCGAAGAGGCGGCCGATGGTGTCGTGGCGGACCATGCCGAGCAGGCCGGCCGCGTGCACGCCCGCGTTGATCACCAGGGAGTCGAGCCGGCCGTGCCGCTGGTAGATGCGCCGCATCATGGCCGAGACGAGCCCAGGATCGGCCACGTCGCCGTGGACGGAGTCGGTCAGGCCGCCGGTCTCGGCGGCGACGTCGGCGGCGACCTTCGCGGCCCGCTCCTCGTCGCGGCCGTGCAGCACGACGTCGTGACCGGCGGCGGCCAGCGTGGTCGCGATGGCCCGGCCGATGCCCGCCGTGGAGCCCGTGACCAGGGCGACCCTGGCCTCAGCGGGAGGCAGCGCCGACGCCATGCTTCTCCAGCAGCTCGGTCGCCTTGGCGAACGAACTCATGTCGATCATCTCGTCGGTGTCGATCATGACGGAGAACTCGTCCTCCATCGCGGCGATCAACGCCATGTGGGCCAAGGAGTCCCACTGAGGGATGGCACGGTATTCGAGCCCGTCGACGTCGGTGCCGTCAGGCAGGTTGAGCGCCACGCGGAAGACGGCCCGCAGGCGATCGAGATGACTCATGATCACTCACTCTCTGTCCTCAAGGCGCGACCCAGTGTAGCCACGATCGACAGGTGAGGAGAAACCAAGGCCCCGTGCCGGGTAATGGAAGCGTATAACGACGAGTGGCGTGTGCGGGGGGCTGGGAATGTCGGCTGGGACACGCCAACCGTACGGGGGAAATGATGGACGAATCCAATCACTGGTACGGGCACTCCCGCATACTCGGCAAATATTGCGGCATGCCGGATGAGATGCCGAAGCGCATCCAAGGGTTTCTCCAGCACGGATGGAACTATCTCCACGGATTTCCTCCGAATGACCATTGGTGCAGCCCCGGCTACCCGCGTTTCGTCTGGTCGGACGTGCTGCGCCGCCGGGGCTGGTCGATGGGGCGCAGGGGGCACTATCTGATCGGAGCGCCCTGGATCTACCTTCTTCACCTCGAGCCGGACTTGGGCGTGGTTCCCGAACGGGAGGGTACGATCTGGTATCCCTTTCATGGATGGGAGAAGTATTCCGTCAGCGGCGACCACGGTCGACTTGCCGATGAAATACGCGATGTCGAGGTTGGTCCGGTCACCATCTGCCTTTACTGGCTAGAGTTCGCAAATCCGGACATTCGGCGGGCGTACGAGTCGAGAGGTTTCCGGGTCGTCTGCCATGGCGAGCGCGGATCCCGCTGGGACACGAAGGGGCGTGACTTCCTGCGCGAGCAGCTGATCCAGTTGCGGCGGCACCGCAGGGCGGCCTCCAACAGGCTCGGCAGCGCGCTGTTCTACGGCGCGTCCGTGGGGTGCGAGATCGCCGTCTACGGCGATCCGATGCAGTACGAGGACGAACGGCCTGAGTACGGCGGCACGGGCCGCCGCATGAGGCTCTGGCCCGAGCTGCACGGCACGGCCGTCGACCCCGGGCTGGCGGCGGAGACGGCACGGCAGGAGCTGGGATTCGACTATCAGGCGACACCGGAGGAGCTACGGCGGATGTTCGGATGGAAGCGGGTGCGCCGCGGGTCCCCGGCGACCGGGCACGGAGCGAGGGCATGAGCACGCGCATGGACGAGGCACCCGAGAACGTCCGGCTCATCGGCGGGGAGATGCTGCTGTGGTCCGACATGTCCAACATGGGGGGTATCACGGACTGGCGCGGCGCGGCACTGGAACTGATCAGGCGGATGATCCCGGCGAGCGGCCGGGTGCTGCTGGTCGGGCCGCATCCCCAGGTGCTGGTGGACGAGGTCGTCGAGCTGGCTTCCGAGGCGGCGGCGCTCGTGCGCTCCTACCCCGACGCGTGCGCGCTCGGCTCGCGGCACCCGGGGCTGGAGGTGTTCTGCGGGCGGCTGGAACTGCTCGACGGCGGCGAGTCGTACGACCTGGTGGTGGCGATCGACGGGCTGGCGCGCACGCACTCCGCCGAGGCGCCGGCCGCCAAGTGGAAGGACTCGGTGGCCGCGCTCGCGGCGCTGGTCGCGCCCGGCGGGCGGCTGGTGCTCGGCGTACGCAACGACCTGGGCATCGACCGGTTCGTCGAGGCCAGGCCCGCTGACCGGGAGGGCGGCGACGACCAGTGGGCGCCGCACGGTTTCGACCCGAGCTACCCCAGCGGGCCGCTGGCCGTCGACCGCGGCCTGGAGTGCGCGGGGCTGGGCGTGCTGCGCCGCTACGCGGCCTACCCCGGGCGCCAGGCGCCGCGCGCGCTGCTGGCCAGTGAGGCGCTGGCCGGGGACCTGCCCGACGCGCTCACGTTCCCGCTCAGCGCCCGCGGCGGTGACCGCATGCTGGCGGCCGACCCGCTGCGGCTGACCCGCGTGGTGTTCCGCCACCGCCTGGGGGAGGAGCTGGCGCCCCTCTGGGTCGCCGTCGCCGCCCGGCCGCCGGTCACACCGGGTGTCGCGGGCGACCTGCCGCTGGGCCTGATCGAGGAGGGCTCGGCTCTGTACGAGTTCACCGGCACGGCCACCCGGCGGCTGCCCGACGGCGAGGAACGCCAGATCCCCACCGGCCGGGTCGTCGAGGAGATCCTCGTCGAGGCCTGCGCCCGTGAGGACGTCAAAGCCGTACGCGACCTGCTCGCCCACCTCGCCGGCTGGCTGGAGGGCGGCGGCAGCGTCGTGGGGGCGGCCGACAGCCTCGTCTACGACGGCGCCCGCTTCGCCGCGATCAGCCCGCCGGCCGCGCCGTCCATGCCGCCCGAGCCGCGCGTCGTGCTCTGCCGGATCCTGTGGCGTTTCGCGGTCAGGCTGCTGGCGGCCGGGCACCACCATCCGTGGCCGTGGCCGCTGGAGGCCGACCAGCTCGCGCTGACCCTGTGCGGCATGGCCGGGCGGCCCTGCGACCGGGGCGACCTCGACCGGGCCAGGAAGTTCGACGCCGAGCTCGGCCAGCCCGCCGAACTGGCCGAGCAGGCCCCCACCTACCGCGACCTGCTCGGCGCCCGCGACCGTCTGGCCGACCAGCTGACCGCGGCCCTGGCCAGGATCGCCCGCCTGGAGACCAAGCTGACCTACCGCGAGCGCGAGCTGGTCAGGTCGAAGTCCCGCCTGCGCAGGACGCAGCGCAAGGCCACCGCCTACAGAAGAACCCTCGGATACCGCCTCTCCCGCCGCCTGGCCCGCCCTCGCAAGGTCGCCCGCCGAGTCATCCGCCTGTTGTCCGGTTGACGTAACGATGAGGAGTGCATGTGCCGGTTCTGTCGGTGATCGTGCCGTTCTATAACGTCGAGAAGTACATCGGACCCTGCCTGGACTCCATCGCCGCGCAGACCCTGAACGACCTCGAGGTGGTCTGCGTCGACGACGGCAGCGAGGACGGCGGCCCGGCCGTCGTGGCGTCCAGGCAGGCCCGCGACGGCCGGATCCGCCTCATCAGGCAGGACAACCACGGCGTCGGCCGGGCGCGCAACGTCGGCGTACGGCAGGCGAGCGGCCGCTACCTGGCCTTCGTCGACGGCGACGACACCGTGCCGCGCGACGCGTTCGGCCGCTTGGTGGCCTCGCTGGAGAGCACCGGCTCCGACCTGGCGTGCGGCAACGTCATGCGGCTGCACCGCAACCTGCTCGTGCCCTCGTGGGCGCACCGGCAGGCGTTCGCCAGGCCGCGCAAGGGCACCCACATCACCCGCCACCCGCTGCTGATCCGCGACCGCATGTTGTGGAACAAGGTCTACCGCCGCTCCTTCTGGGACGAACTCGGCCTGAGCTTCCCCGAGCGCATGTACGAGGACCAGCCCGTCGCCATGGCCGCCCACGTCGGCGCCCGTTCCGTGGACGTGCTGTCCAGGGTCGTCTACCACTGGCGGCAGCGCGACGAGCCGGGCGCCTCGATCACCCAGCGCAGCCTGGAACCGGGCAACCTGCGTGACCGCCTGCTGTCGGTGGTGCAGACCGCCGACCTGCTCGGCCGCGCGGCGCCGGGGCTGAAGCCCGCCTTCGACCGCGACACGATGGACATCGACATGGGCGTCGCCGTCGAGGCCGTGGCCACGATGGGCCCGTCGGCGGACCCCGAACTGCTCGACCTGGCCTGCCACTACCTCGACGGCGTGTCGCCGCAGGCCTGGCAGAGCATCCCGTTCGAGCGCCGCCTCCAGGTCCACCTGCTGCACCGGCGCCGCCTGGAGGAGCTGACCGACGTGTTCGCCCAGGCCCGCGACGGGCGGCTGCTGCCCGAGGTCGGCCGGGCCGGGCTGCTGCGCAGGCGCTGGCACGGCCGCCACCCGTCGATGCCCGCCCGCCTGTCGGACGTCTCCGGCGAGCTGCGCCTGGCGGGCCGGCTGGTGAGCCTGGAGTGGCGTGACGGCGTGCTGCACGGCGTGGGCAGGGTGGCGCTGGGCAGGTTCGACGCGGCCCGGCTGCGCCGGGTGCGCCTGTGCGTGTGGCTGCAGGAGCGCGGGACGGGCGAGACCGTACGCCTGTCGGACGCGGTCAGCGCGCCCGTCTGGGAGGACTTCGAGCGCGACGACGGCGACCCGGTGGCCGAGCACACCTTCCCGTTCAGGTTCGCCTTCGACCCGGAGACGCTGACGGCCGCGCAGCTGGCCAGGCACGGGCACTGGGACCTGCGCGCGCGGCTGAAAGGCCACGGGCTGAGACTCGACGGGCGGGTGGCCGGTCCGCGCTGGTCACGGCCACTCGTCCCTGAGCCGCTGCGGTTGCCGGGAGTGTGGGTGGTGCCGGTACGCATGCCCAAGGGCGCCTGGGGTCTGCGGCTGCGTACGCCCAAGGCGGTCATCGGATCGTGCCGCGTGGACGGCGGCGAGCTGGTGTGCGCCGGGAAGATCTCCGACGCCGGCGACGGCGAGCCCGTGCTGAGGCTGAGACGCAGGAGCGACGGCGAGGAGATGTACTTCCCCGTCGCGCTGGAGGGCCGGGAGTTCCGCGCCCGGGTGCCGCTGGCCGACATCGACGAGCGCGTCGGCGACGAGGCGTGGTGGGAGGTGCTCATCGATCAGGGCAGGCCGCTGCGCCCCCTGGTGCGTACGGCGGAGCGGCCGGTCGCGACCGTCGCCGACCGGCGCTTCCTCATCGACAGGGACGACGACGGCGGCCTGCTGCTCGCCGAACGGTGATCAGGACATGATGCCGGCCAGCGTCTCCGCGACCCGCTCCTGCTGGACGTCCGACAGGCAGGGGAACAACGGCAGCGACAACTCCTCGGCGTAGTAGGCCTCGGCCACGGGGCAGAGCCCGCGCCGGTAGCCGAGGTCCTCGAACACCGGATGCAGGTAGGCCGGCAGGTAGTTGACCTGTACGCCGATGCCCGCGGCGCGCATGCGGTCGTAGACCTCCCGCCGGCGGCCGTCGCGCACCCTGACGGGGTAGAGGTGCCAGCTCGGCTCCACGTAGGCGCGCTGCGCGGGCAGGGTCAGCCCCGGCACGTCGCTCAGCATCAGGTGGTAGCGGGCGACCAGCTCGGCGCGGCGCGCGCGGAAGCGGCGCAGCCGCCGCAGCTGGCTCAGGCCGAGCGCGCAGAGCACGTCGGGCAGCCGGTAGTTCAGGCCGAACGCGTGCACCTCCTGGTGCCAGCCCCCCTCGCCGGGGTGACGCTGCTCGGCGGGATCGCGCACCAGGCCGTGGTTCATGAACCGGGCGGCCCGCAGAAACCGTTCGGGGTCGGCCGCCGCCACCGCGCCGCCCTCCGCCGTGGTGACGGTCTTGGTCGGGAAGAAGGAGAAGGTCGTCAGGTCCGCCAGCGACCCCACCGGCCGCCCTTTGTACGCCGACCCGATCGAGTGGGCCGCGTCGGCGATCAGCAGCGCCCCGGCCCCGTCGGCGACCGCGCGCAGCTCGTCGTAGTCGGCGGGATGCCCCGCGTAGTCGACCGCCGTCACCGCTCGCGTGCGCGGCGTGACCAGCGCGGCGGCGCTGTCGGGGTCGAGGTTGCCCGTGTCGGGCTGCACGTCGGCGAAGACCACCCGCGCTCCCAGCAGCGCGGCCGTGGCGGCGGTGGCCACGAACGTCAGCGGCGAGGTGACCACCTCGTCGCCCGGCCCCACCCCAGCCGCGACGTAGGCGACGTGCAGCGCCGCGGTGCCGGACGTCACCGCCACGCACGGCACGCCGCCGGTCCAGTGGGCCAGCTCGGACTCGAACGCGCCGACCGCGGGGCCCGTCGTCAGCCAGTCGCCGCGCAGCACCTCCGTGACCGCCTCCACGTCGGACTCGGCGATCGACTGGCGTCCGTAGGGCAACATCAGCCGGTCACCATGCCGCGTAGGTCGTCGACCGACAGCCACTGGTCGTTGGTGTCGGAGCGGTAGGCGAACCCCTCGGGCAGCAGCTCGCCCGCCTGCGGAGGCCGGTAGCCCCAGGTCGCGATCGTCGGCTGGAGCACGTAGCGGTCGGCCAGCCGCAGCGTCCTGCGCCCGTCGTCGGGCCCGATCATCTCCTCGTGCAGCTTCTCGCCGGGCCGCACGCCGATCTCGTAGATCGGGCTGTGCGGGGCCAGCGCCTCGGCCAGGTCGGTGATGCGCATGCTGGGGATGCGTGGAACGTAGAGCTCGCCGCCCTGCATGAGGTCGAACGAGTCCACCACGAACCTGACGGCCTGGTCGAGCGTGATCCAGAACCTCGTCATGCGCTTGTCGGTGATCGGCAGGGAACCGCCCTGCCCCGCCAGCCGCTGGAAGAGCGGCACGACCGAGCCGCGACTTCCGACGACGTTGCCGTAGCGGACGACGGAGAAGCGGGTCTCGTGGGCGGCGGCGTAGTGGTTGGCGGAGATGAACAGCTTGTCGGCGACCAGCTTCGTGGCGCCGTAGAGGTTGATCGGGCTGGACGCCTTGTCGGTGGAGAGCGCGACGACCTTGCGCACGCCGCAGTCGATGGCGGCCTCGACGACGTTCTGGGAGCCGGAGACGTTGGTGCGGACGTATTCGAACGGGTTGTACTCGGCGGTGTCGACCTGCTTGAGCGCCGCCGCGTGGATGACGTGCTCGATGCCGTGCATGGCGCGGGTCAGCCGGTCGCGGTCGCGTACGTCGCCGAGGAACCAGCGCAGCCGTTCGTCGTCGAAAAGCTGCTTGAGTTCGTACTGCTTGAGCTCGTCGCGGGAGAACACCACCAGCCGCCGCACCCCGAGCGAGTCGAGCGCGTGGCGGATGAACGCCTTGCCGAAAGACCCCGTGCCTCCGGTGATCAAGATTGACGATCCACTGAGAATGCTCACGTGGCCCCCTGAAATCGCGTTTACGCGCTGTCGTCGTATGAGCAGCCGGTAGCATAGCGCGATCGATCGGAGACTCACTGTCACACGGGGGAATGGGGCTTCGGTGCGCATTGTCGGAATTGTTCAGGCTCGGATGGGCTCCACGCGCCTGCCCGGGAAGGTGCTGCGCGATCTGGGAGGCCGCTCGGTGCTGGCCTGGGTCGTACGCGCCGCGCGGGAGGCGGGCGCCCTCGACGATCTCGTCGTCGCCACCACGATCGAGCGGGCGGACGACGCCGTGGCCGCCGAGTGCCGCGCGCTCGGCGTGGCCTGCCATCGAGGGTCGGTCGACGACGTGCTGACGAGGTTCGTGCACGCGATGGCGGGGCGGCGGGCCGACGCGGTCATGCGGTTCACGGCCGACTGCCCGCTGCTCGACCCGGCCGTGATCAGGGAGGCGGTGCTGGTCTACCGGGCCGTGCCCGGCCTCGACTACCTCAGCACGAGCCTGGTGCGCACGCTGCCGCGCGGGCTGGACGTGGAGATCGTGGGCAGGGCCGCGCTGGAGCGCGCCGACCGCGAGGCCGCCGCCTTCCACCGCACCCACGTCACCTCCTACGTCTACGAGCATCCCGGCGACGCGCGGCTGCTCGGGCTGACCTACCGGCCCTCCGCCGACGACCTGCGCGTCACGCTCGACACCGAGGACGACTGGAAGCTGATCTCCCGCGTGGTGGCCGAGTTCGGCGACCGCTACGTGCCGGTCAAGGCGCTGGTGAGCTGGTTGCGGGCCCGGCCCGAGGTGTGCGGGCTCAACGCCCACGTGCGGCAGAAGGCGTTGCAGGACGCGTGAGCGGCCGCCTCAGGGTGGGCTTGCGCTGCGACGCCGGGGTGAGCAGCGGGGTCGGCCACCTGGTGCGCTGCGTGGCGCTGGCCGAGGAACTGCGCGCCCGTGGCGTCGAGGTGGTTTTCCTCGGGCAGGTGCGCGGCTCGGCGTGGGCGCGGGCGCAGCTCGACGAGCGCGGGCTGCCGCTGGCCGACGCGCCTCCGGCCCCCGGACGCCTGGCGGCGCTGGCCCGCGAGCTGCGGCTGGCCGCCGTCGTGCTCGACTCGTACGAACTGCCCGCGGACACGGGGGCGGCGCTCCGGCGGGCCGGCCTGGCGGTGCTGGCCATCGCCGACGGCGACCCGCTGGGCCAGCAGGCCGACCTCTATCTCGACCAGAACCTCGGCGCCGAACGCCGCCACGGCGAGGGCACGGGCCACGGCACGGGCGGGCGGTGGCTGGCGGGGGCACGTTACGCGCTGCTGCGCGACTGCGTACTCCGGTGCGCGCGCACCTCCCGGCCGGGCGGGGTGCCGCACGTGCTCTGCTTTTTCGGCGGCACCGACAGCGCCGGCGTCGCCCCCGCCTGGGCGCGGGCCCTCCTGGCGACCGGCGAGCCGTTCCGCGGCACGGTGATCAGCCCCGCGCCGTTCGAGGCGGGCGGACCGATCACCGTGATCCCGCCGACGGACCGCCTGCCCGAGCTGATGGCCGGGGCGGACCTCGTGGTCACCGCCGCGGGCTCGGCCATCTGGGAGCTGCTCTACCTCGGCGTGCCCGCGGCGCTCACCTGGGTGGCGGCCAACCAGCTCATCGGTTATGAGGAGCTGGTCGGCAGGGGCGTCGCCGCCGGGCTGGGCGCCGAGCCCGGCGAGAGGGCCGTGGCCGCGCTCGCCGAGCTGCTCGCCGACCCCGCCGCCCGCGAGGAACACGGCAGGCGGGGGAGCGGCCTCATCGACGGCAGGGGCAGAAGCCGCGCCGCCGACGCCCTGCTCGCCCTGCTCTAGACGGGCTCTAGACGAGGTCCCAGGTCAGCGGCGTGCCGAACGCCACGTCACGGGTGAAACGCCGGCCCATGACCTGCGCGGCGGCCTCGGGAGGCAGCCCGCCCGCCGGCCGGATCGAGCGTACGTTGCCGGGGGTCACCTGCTCGCCCGCCCGCACATCGCGTACGACGTGCAGGGACCGGCGGAAACGCAGCCCCTCGCGCTCGGACGGGCGCGGCCCGATCAGCGGTTCGCCCAGCGACTGCCAGGCCCGCTCGCTCTCCACCACCAGCGCCAGCAGCTCGCCCGGCTCCAGCGAGAAGGCCGCGTCGACCCCGCCCTCGGCCCTGGACCTCGTGACGTGCTTCTCGATCAGGCAGGCCCCCAGCGCCACCGCGGCCAGCGCGGCGCCGAGCCCCGGCGTGTGGTCGGAGACGCCGACGACCTCCCCGGTGAGCGCGGCCAGCAGCGGCAGCGCGCGCAGGTTGCTCTCGGCGGGCGAGGCCGGATAGGACGCCGTGCACGACAACACCGCCAGCTGCGCGCAGCCCGCCTCGCGGGCGGCCGTCACCGCCGCCTCGATCTCCCCGGCCGACGCCATGCCCGTCGAGATGATCAGCGGTTTGCCCGTGCTCGCCGCGAGCCTGATCAGCGGCAGGTCCACGATCTCCGAAGAAGCGATCTTGTACGCCGGCGTGCCCAGCTTCTCCAGCAGCTCGACGGCCGTGGGATCGAAGGGCGAGGAGAAGGCGGTGAGCCCGTGCTCGCGGGCCCGCTCGAAGATCGGCTCGTGCCACTCCCACGGCGTGTGGGCACGCTCGTAGAGCTGGTAGAGGTGCTCGCCGCCCCACAACTCGTGCCCCTCGCCGATCCGGAACGCGGGCCCGTCGCAGTCGACGGTCAGCGTGTCGGCCTTGTAGGTCTGCAGCTTCAGCGCGTGCGCGCCGCTGGCCGCCACCGCGTCCACGATGGCCAGCGCCTGCGCCAGGCTGCCGTTGTGGTTGCCGGACATCTCGGCCACGACGTACGGCGGATGCCCGTCCCCGATCGGCCGCCCCGCGATGGAGATCATGCCTGCCCCTTCTTGAGCTGGATGGCCACGACGTCGCGCGGCACGCCGTCGACGTCGCGCTGGTAGGAGTCCACCTCGGAGAACCCGAAGCGCCGGTGCAGCAGCCTGACCGGCGCGTTGTCGGCCAGCACCTCGCCGCGCAGTGTGCTCTGCCCGAGCGGGCCGAAGGCGTACGCGATGGCCGCCTTCTCCAGCCCGATCCAGGCCCGCAGCAGGTCGCCGGAGCGTTCCAGCCCTTCGAGGTCGAGGTAGAAGCCCCAGGAAGCCGGGCCGCACGGCAGGCCGGCGTAGGTCACCACTCCCGCGGAGACCCCGTGGTGGTCGTAGATCAGCACGCGTCTGGACGGGTCGGCGCGGACCGCCTCCCACCAGCGCAGGTGCTCCTCCTCCGCGATCTCGTGCGTGGCGAAGCTGGCCGCGCGCACACGCGGATGGTTGCGCCACCGGCGCATGACGGGCAGATCGTGGTCACGGACGCTCCTCAGCATCGCTGCCCCTAACTCTCAGCGCGGACTCAACTGCACAACGTAGCCGATTGTGCGTCAGGTAAAGAGCTCATCAGGGATGCGGATCCGGTGCGGTCGTCACGGCATGCTGCCCTCGACCTGTCCTTTCGAGCCAGGTCCAGGAAGCAAGGAGCAATCGTCATGATCCCCCTGCTCAGCGTCGTCGTCCCGTTCCAAGACGTGGAGGCGTACATCACCGAGTGCCTGAAGTCGCTGGCCGCCCAGACGCTCGAAGACATCGAAGTGATCCTCGTCGACGACGGCTCCGAGGACGGCAGCCGGCGCGTGGCCGAGGACTTCGCCGCGCGCGACGAACGGTTCGTCATCGTCACCCAGCGCAACCTGGGGCCGGGACCGGCGCGCAACGCGGGCATCCGGCACGCCCGCGGCACCTACCTGGCCTTCGCCGACAGCGACGACGTCGTGCCGCCGAACGCGTACGAACTGCTCGTCGGCAGCCTGGCCGAGACCGCGTCCGACCTCGCGTGCGGCGCGGTCGGGCGGCTCGTGGACGGCCGGCTGGAGGAGTCGACGCTGCACGAGAAGGTGTTCAGGCGGCCGCAGCTGTGCACCCACATCACCGACAAGCAGGTGCTCATCAGGGACCGCACCGTGTGGAACAAGGTCTACCGGCGCTCCTTCTGGGAGCGCTGCGGCCTGGCCTTCCCCGCCGGGATCTACGAGGACGTGCCCGTCGCCATGCAGGCGCACGTCCTGGCCACGAGCGTGGACATGGTGGGCGAGGTGGTCTACCACTGGCGCAGGCGTGAGTCGGGGGCGACGTCGATCACGCAGCGCAGGACCGAGCCGGACAACCTGTACGAGCGCCTCGCGGCGATCCGCGCGGTCCGCGCCTTCCTCGACGAGCGCGCGCCCGACCTGCTCGACGGCTTCGACGCGCTGGTGCTGGAGAAGGACATCCTGTTCCTGTTCCAGGCGCTGGAGGGCTGCGACGACTGCGAACCGGTGCTGAAGCTGGCCCACGCGTGGCTGGCCGAGCTGAGCGTGCGGGCTCTGGCCACCGCGCCCTCGCTGCGCCGCCTGGAGCTGCACCTGGTCAAGCGCGGGCTCGTACGGGAGCTGCGCAAGGTGCGCGCTTTCCGCAGGGCCCGCGAGGGCGGCACCCGCATCGTGCCGCGCGGCCGGCGCATCACCAACTGGTACGGCGACTACCCCTTCTTCCGCAACCGCCGGCTCCGCATCCCCGACGAGGTGTTCGACGCTCGCGACGAGCTCAAACTGGTGGCCAAGGTCGACGCCTGCGAGTGGACGGGCCGGGAGTACCTGCTGCGCGGGCACGTGTCGTTCCACCGCGTTGACAAGAAGGTGTCCAGGGTCGGCCTGTGGTTGTGCGACGGACGCCGCCGCGTGCCCCTGGAGGTGCGGCGCTCGGGCCGGTACGGCGTGGTCGCCGCCATCGACCCCCGCAAGCTCGGCGGCGGCAGGAACTGGAAGCTCCAGGTGCGGGCCGAACTGCGCGGCCTGGTCATGACCGGCTGGTGCAGGGACGGCGACACCGGACCCACGTGGCGGTTTTCCGTGCCGGGACGGTCAAGAACAGGCATGGAAACCACCCAGTAGTTCCAGAGAGTAATCGATCTGGCGCGTTGCGTGGCCATGCTGGAGTCCATGAGGACCTATTCGCTCGATGACGTCCACGAGACATGCAAGCGGAGAGATTCCTGGTGGACCGTGTACTTCGTGGACCCGGCCGCCTGCCGGGTCGCGCTGGCCGTGGCCAACCGCACCCGGCTGACGCCCAACGCGCTCACCGTGTTCTCTCTGGTCCTCGGCGCGGTGTCGGCCGCCTGTTTCACGATGAACCAGCTCGTGGCGGGCGCCCTCGCGTTCTATCTGAGCTTCATGATCGACTGCGTGGACGGCAAGGTCGCCCGGCTCAAGGGCACAGGCACGCCCTTCGGGCTCTGGCTCGACTACGTGGGTGACCGTGTCCGGGTGGTCCTGTGCGCCGGCGGGCTGGCGTACGGGCAGTACGCGCTGACGGGCGATGTGCGCTTCATCGTCCTGGGCGCGGCGGTGGCCGTGCTCGACCTGTTCAGGTACGTCAACGCGCCGCAGATGAAACGGGTGCGCGAGGCGGTCAAAGAGGGGCGGCAGGAGCCCGGCGACGAGCATGAGCCCTTCGATCAGGATCCCTTCGACCAGGAGTCGCAGGAGCCGCAGGACCGGGTGGCGCTGGGGCGGGGGCCCCGGCGGCGCAGTTTCCCGAGACGGCTCAACAGGTTCCTGGCCCGCCACCGGGTGCGCTCGCACCTGATCAGCGGCATCGAGTTCCACGCGGCGGTGTTCGTGGTCGCGCCTCTTGCGGGGGCATGGGCGCTCATCCCGCTCGCCGCGATGTCGGGGGTCCTGCTGCTGGCCAACGAGGTCTTCCTCGTCTACCGGCTTTGGCTCTTCACGCGCAGGCACGGCGCGGCCTCCTCTCAGGAGAGCCGAGAGCACGTTCTCGTCTAAGTTTTCGGGGGTTACTACGCAATGTCCGACCGGCCAGTCTTCGTCATCGGATGCCCGCGGTCTGGCACCACGATGCTCCAGCTCATGCTCCATTCGCACCCGCGCATGGCGGTGCCTCCGGAGACGCGCTTCCTCGTACCCGCCTACTACCGCCGGCGCACGTGGGGCGACCTGCGGGTCACCCAGCGCCGCCGCGCGTTCGCCCAGTGGATCGCCACCGAACGCAGCACGAAGTTCCGCGAGCTCAAGATCGACAAGGACGAGTTCATCCGGCAGTGCGTGGAAGGTCCCGGCTCGCTCGGGTCGGTGCTCGGCACGGCCTTCCGCATGTACGCCGACCGGTTCGACAAGCCGCGCTGGGGCGACAAGCGGCCGAGCTACGTCAAGCAGGTCGACCTGCTGCTACGCCTCTTCCCCGACGCCCAGTTCATCCACCTCATCAGGGACGGCCGCGACTGCGTGTCCTCGCTGAAGGAGATGCCCTGGTACAACCTGGACTCCTTCCACGCCGTGTCCACCTGGGCCGAGGCCATCGACGCGGGTGGCCGACTGCGCCGCACCCTGCCCGAGGACACGTACTACGAGCTGCGCTACGAGGACCTCACCGACGACCCGGCGACCGAGCTGAAGAAGCTCTGCCACTTCCTTGAGGAGGACTTCGCCCCGTCGATGGTCTCCCCGCGCGAGGCCGCCCAGGTGGCGGTGCCGCAGCACAAGGTGTGGCACAGCAACACGCACAGCGACGTCCTGCGCAGCCGCGTGGGCAGCTGGGCGAACCGGCTGGAGGACTGGGAGATCTCGTTGTGCGAGCACATGCTCGGCGACCGCCTGGAATCCATGGGGTACGAGCTCACGGGCGCGCCGAAGCCCTCCAAGGAACACGTGATCGCCTGCCAGAAGACGATGCAGAAGCGTAAGGCCAGCCGCATGCGCAAGGCCATGCGCGACCGGCTCAACCGCCTGCGCGAGCCGAGCCCGGTGGCCGCACTGCTCACCTCGGGCCAGTGCGCGCTCGCGGGCGTGCCCCACCACCGCCCGGAGGTGACCGAACCGGCGGTGTGATTCGGGGGAGCGAAGTCCTTTTCGCGGCTGTCAGCGGTCGATGTGGGCGAACATCGACTCCCAGCCGTCGAGAACGTGGTCGAGGCGGAAGGCGGCGGCCCGGGTGCGGGCCGCGGCCCCGAGACGCCGCCGTTCCCCGGCGGAACGCACGAGCCGGCCCAGCGCGCCCGCGAAGGCGGCGACGTCGCCGGACGGCACCGGTACGGGCCCGGCCGAGCGTACGCCTCCCGACACGTCGAACGCGACCGAGGGCACCCCGTGCGCGGCCGACTCCAGCAGCACGACGGGCAGGCCCTCGTGTTCGCTGGTCAGGCCGAGCACCGAGGCGGCCAGGTATTCGGCGGGCATGCGCGCCGCGGGCACCCGTCCCCGGAAGATCACCCTGTCCCCGACGCCTTCCCCGGCCGCGTGCTCGCGCAGCCGCGCCAGCTCGCCGCCGTCGCCGATCAGGTGCAGCTCCCACGGCGGCGGCGCGTCCGACCTGGCGAACGCGCTGATCAGCCGGTCGAACCGTTTGACCCCTTCGAGCCTGCCCACGCCCAGCACCCGCGGCGAGTCGAGCGGGGACGTCTCCTCCGGCCAGGTGGACAGGGGATTCGGCAGGCTCCACGCGTTGGGCAGCAGCGCGTGTTCGGAGAAGCGCCAGGCGTCGTCCTCGCTGAGGAAAATCGCCTGGTCGAGCGAGGGATAGTGCTTCCTGATCGAGGCGAGGTGCCAGGTGTCGCGGGCGTGGTCGTACGAGCCGTGATACTGCCCGATCGGACGGAACGCCGGCGGCAGGAGGCCCGCCATCCTGGCGACCGCCGAGGGAGAGGTCATCACCGCGTACCCCGGTCTGATCCCTTCCAGCAGCCGCCGCAGTTTCCCGTCGGCCCGGCCGCGGGCCAGGCGGCCCGTCGAGTCCAAGGGGCGGCGGCTGATGACGTGGTGGTGGTAGAGCGGCCGGTCGACGTACCGGAAGGGAGCGGGGGAGCGGTGCAGGCCGATGACGTGCACCTCGTGGCCCCGCCCGGCCAGCCCCTGGGCGATGGTGTGCGTGACCTGCTGGACGCCGCCGAGTGAGTCGGCGTCCAGGCAGGCGAGGACGACGCTCAACGGGCGCCTTCGAAGAAGTCGGCCACGATCCTGGCAGAGGCGTCGCCGTGCTCGTCGGCGCACCAGAGGTCGCTGAAGGCGGCGTACCGCCCGGCGCAGGCGGCGTGCCGCGCGGGCAGGTCCCTGAGGGCGGCGATCAGGTCCTCGGTGGTCGTCACGCACGGTCCCGGCGCTATGGCCGGGAGGTCGTGGTAGACGCCCCGTTCGGAGAGCCGGTAGTCGTCCCAGTCGTCGATGAGGAACAGCATCGGCTTGCCCGTGAGCGCGTAGTCGCACATCACCGAGGAATAGTCCGTCAGCAGCGCGTCGGAGGCGGGCATGAGGTCGTTGATCTCCGGGTACGCCCCGCCGGTGCGGACGAAGTGCAGCAGGTGCTCGGGCACGCGGTAGCGCTCGACGGGGTGGGTGCGCAGGATGACGACCCACTCGCCGGCCAGTTCGTCGGCCATGAGCTCCAGGTCCGCGCGCACCGAACGGCCGCTGCCCTTGGCCCGGTCGCGGTAGGTGGGCGCGTACAGCAGGATCTTCCTGTCGGGCGGGATCTCCAGCCGCTCGCGTACGTCGTGCGCCCCCTCCCCGCGTACGAGCGCGTCGCAGCGGGGTGTCCCGCAGCGGTAGACCTTGCCCGTGTAGCCGTTGGACGGCAGGAACACCCGCGAGAACTCCGCGCTCGGCGACACCAGCGCGTCCCACCGGGCGACCGCGGCCCGCCACCGCGCCCGCGGCTTGTCGAAGTCGCCGCGCAGGTCGGGCGCGTCGAAGCCGATCGACTTGATGCCCTGCCCGTGCCAGGTCTGCAGGTAGCGGGTGCCCCGCGGCTTCGGGTAGTCGAGCGGGAACCCGTGGCTGTCCACCCAGATCCCCGCGCGGGCCATGGTCCAGACGTAACGCCAGCTGCCCCTGCGCACCCGCCGTACGCCGGGAGGGAACCCGCCGCGTCCCTTGGCCGCCGACCAGACCACCTCGATCGGCAGCCCGCGCCGCCGCACCTCCTCGTGCAGGGCGCGGGGGCTGCCGCTGTAGCCCTTGCCGACGTCCGACTCGAACAGCGCGAGGTCCCTGCGCCGCGGCAACACGCGGATCAGCACCTTGTACGCCCGCAGCTTGTTCCTCGGCGTGCTGTACCGCTTGATCAGGCGCCGTTTGACCCGTTGCCACACGGGCCGGGGCCCGGCGACGGGACGTACGCACAGGTAGGCGGCCTGGCCCTCGGCCTTCACCGTGCGGCCGGGCAGTTCGACGGGCTTCATGTGCGGGTCGACGATGATCCGGTCGGTCGTGGTGTGCCCGTCGGAGGTCCTGGTGAAGCCGATGCGCGGATCGCACTTGCCGGTGGGCGTGAAGACGACCTCGCTGACGTAACCGCCGTCGCCGGACGGGCGCGGCGTGATGGGGACCCGTCTGCGGCCGAGCTGCAGGAACGCCTTCCACTCCAGAGGCAGCTTGCCGAACGGGTCGTAGCTGCGCACGGTCATCCGTACGTGCTCGCCGTCGGAGGAGACGGCCGTGGCCTCGTGCCGCAGCCTGGACTTGGAGAAGGGCAGCTCCGCGAGCCGCAGCCGGGTGATGTCCATGCCTGGTGAGACCGTTGTGCCCCAGTACGTACGCCCGTCGCGCTGGACGGCGGCCCTGGGCGCGGCCCTCGGCCCGGTGAGCTGGCCGGCCGCGATGCGCAGGTCCTCGATCCGGTCGTCCAGGACGAGCCGGCAGCAGACGCGGTCGAGCGGCGCCAGCTCGTCCAGCGCGTCCGCGGGGATCTCCTCCAGGTACGGCCGCACGATGGAGGCGAACTCCTTGGTCCACACAAGGTCGCGTGAGGGCAGCGGGTTGAGGTAGACGCGCAGGTCCTGGCGGAGGAAGCGGCGCTGGCGGTGCGGCACCAGGTCCTCGGCCCCGTGCCGGCGCAGGGCGTCGTCGCTCATCCTGGCGGCGACGACCCGCTGGCGTACGTTGTCCAGGTCGTCGATGCTCAGCGAGATCGACGTGTTCGCCGGTGCCCGGTGCCAGTGGTAGACCGTCCACGGCACGACGGCGAACCTGCGCGAGCGCGCGTACAGTTCGGCGGCGAAGACGTGGTCCTCGTAGTGGATGTCCTCGGGGAAACGCAGGCGGGCGGCGCGCAGCCGGCTCAGGTCGTAGAGCTTGTTGGTGGTGAAGCTGTCGAGGAACAACGCGGGCTCCTCACGGATGCCCTCGACGACCCGCCGCCGGGCGAACAACGACGGATAGTACGGCTGGAGGCGTCCGGTCCGCTCGTACAGCCGGGAGATCTGCCCCGACACGAAGTCGGCGCCGGTGCGCTCGATCTCCGTGAGCAGGCTCTTCAACGCGTGCCGGGGCAACTCGTCGTCGCTGTCGAGGAACATCACGTACGGCGCGGTCGCGGCGTCGATGCCGTCGTTGCGCGGGGCCCCGCACCCGCCGCTGTTGCGCTGCCTGCGCAGGTAGCGGACCCGGGGATCGCCGGCCATGAGCCGGGCCGCCACCTGCGGGGTGTCGTCGGTGCTGGCGTCGTCGGAGATGATCACTTCCAGGTCGCGCAGCGACTGCCCGAGCACGGAGTGTACGGCCCTGGGCAGGCGGTCCGCGTCGTTGTACGTGATGACGACGACGGTGCAGTCCGGCATGCCACGTCCCCCCAGTAGTCGCCTGCGGGAATGGGCTGCCCCTGCCGGAAGGGAAGTGTCGGGACTTGGTTGACTATTTGCCCAAAAAATCAGCGCGTAAGCCGACGAATCACCCAGGCGATGACCAGCAGCGCCGCGACCGCGCCCGCGATGGGCGCCAGCCGCTTGACCAGCGGTTGCCCGGCGATCTCCAGCAGGTCGAGCGCCTCCTCGTCGGCCGTGCGCGAGGTGCGCAGCGAGCCCACGGGCCGCATCTCGTCCCGGACCTCCTCGGGCTCGCCGGGCTCGGGCACCGCCGCGAGATGACGATCGTCGTCCTGCGGAGAGGCCGGCTCGACGGTCGACTCGGACAGCAGCTCGGCGAGGTTCTCGGCGAACCTGTCGATGATCTTGGCTCCCACCTCGGCCATCACGCCGCGTCCGAACTGGGCCGGCCGGCCGGTCACGTTGAACGTCGTCTCCACGGCCACCGCCGTGGCCCCCTCGCGCGGCGTCATGTGCGCCTTGACCGTGGCCGAGGCCGTGCCCGAACCCCTCGCTTCCTTGCCCGAAGCCTTGATCGTCAGCGTATGGGAGTCTTTGTCCACTTCCTCGAACGAGGCCGACCCCTTGTACGTCACCGTGATCGGACCGACCTTGACCTTCATCCTGCCGGTGAACTCGTCGCCCTCGAAGACGTCAAGGCTCGCCCCCGGCAGGCACGGAGCGACCCGCTCGACGTCGAGCAGCACCGCCCAGGCCTGCTCGACCGGAACAGGAACCGTGAACTCGTGTTCGAACCGCATCGCCATGGTCCGCTCCTTCTCCCGATGGGTGCGACATTACGCCGGGGCGGGGGCACCCCGGAAGGGATGCCCCCTCAGGTCAGGGCGATCCGGCCGCCGTGCGTACCGCGCGGTGGGTCAGCACCCTGGCCAGGTGCCGCCGGTAGTCGGGCTGCGCGTGCAGGTCGGCGGGCGGAGAGGTGTCCGCGGCCGCCTCCTCGCACGCCAGGCGCACCTGGTCGCCGAGCTCCACGCCCCGCAGGGCCGCCTCGGTGGCGCGGGCCCGCAGCGGCTTCTCACCCATGTTCGTCAGCCCGATCCTGGCCTCCGTGATCGCGCCGTTCGAGCGCTTGACCGCCGCCGCCACCCCGACGATCGCCCACGACTGCGCGGTCCTGTGGAACTTCTCGTAGTGGAAGCCCCAGCCCGCGCCCAGCTTCGGGATCTTCACGCCGGTCAGGATCTCGCCCGGCTCCAGCGCCGACTCCAGGTAGTCGACGAAGAAACCGGCGGCCGGAATCTCCCGCTCACCGCTCGCCGACCTGGCCACCAGTACGGCGTCCAGCGCCAGCACCACGGCCGGCAGGTCGCCCGCCGGGTCGGCGTGCGCCAGCGAACCGCCGAACGTGCCCCGGTGCCGGATCGCCCGGTCGGCCACCATGGCCGTGGCCAGCGCCACCAGCGGGCAGCCGGCGGTGACCACCTCGGAGCGTACGACCTCATCGTGCGTGGTCATCGCGCCGATGAAGACGTGGTCGCCGCGGTCGTGCACGCCCCTCAGATCGGGCAGCCGGCCGACGTCCACCAGCGTCGACGGGTACGCCAGGCGCATCCGCAGCAGCGGCAGCAGCGACTGACCGCCCGCCAGCACCTTGGCGTCCTCGTCCGAGGCGAGCGCCTGGCAGGCCTCGTCCAGCGAGGCGGGCCGCGCGTAGTCGAACTGCGCGGGAATCATGGCCGTGCTCCTTCCTGCGCGCCATCGTTGAGGGCCCGCCAGATGCGTTCCGGCGTGCACGGCATCCGTACGTCGTGCACCCCGCGCGGGCGCAGGGCATCGACGACGGCGTTCACCACGGCCGGGGTCGAGGCGATCGTGCCCGCCTCGCCGACGCCCTTGACGCCCAGCGGGTTGCTGGTCGCCGGCGTCTCGGTGCGGTCGAGGGTGAACCCCGGCAGGTCCGCCGCGGACGGCAGCAGGTAGTCGGCCATCGTGGTGGTCAGCAGGTTGCCGTCGGCGTCGTAGACGGCCTCCTCGAACAGCGCCTGCGCGATGCCCTGCGCGATGCCGCCGTGCACCTGACCCTCCACGATCAGCGGGTTGACGACCTTGCCGACGTCGTCGACCGCCACGTACGAGCGGATCTTCACCATGCCCGTCTCCGTGTCCACCTCCACCGCGCACAGGTGGGTGCCGTGCGGGAAGGAGTAGTTCTCCGGATCGAACGTGGCCTCGGAGTCGAGCCGCGCCTCCACCCCGTCGGGCAGGTCGTGCGCCGTGAACGCGGCCAGGGCCAGCTCCTGGATCGTCTTGCGCGACTCGGTGCCGCGCACCTCGAACGCCCCGGACTCGAACTCCAGGTCGTCCGGCGAGCACTCCAGCACGTGCGCGGCCAGCGTGCGGGCCTTCTCCTTGACCTTGTCGCACGCCTTGAGCACCGCGACGCCGCCGATGACGAGCGAACGGGAGCCGTAGGTGTCCATGCCCTTGTGGGCGATCGCCGTGTCGCCGTGCAGCACCGTGACGTCCTCGAACGGCACGCCGAGCGCGTCGGCCGCGATCTGGCTCCACGACGTCACGTGGCCCTGCCCGTGCGGGGAGGTGCCGGTGATGACCTCGACCTTGCCCGTGGGCAGCATGCGCACCGCGCCGTGCTCCCAGCCGCCGGCGCCGTAGTTGGCCTCGCCGAGCATCCGCGACGGCGCAAGGCCGCACATCTCCGTGTACGTGCTGACGCCGATGCCGAGCTGCACCGGGTCGCCCCTGTCACGCCGGTCGGACTGTTCGGCCCGCAGCTTGTCGTAGCCGAACAACGCCAGCGCCCTGTCCGTGGCCGCCTCGTAGTTGCCGGAGTCGTACGTCAGGCCCGAGATCGTGGTGTACGGGAACTCCTCGTGCCTGATCCAGTTGCGCCTGCGCACCTCCACCGGGTCCAGGTCCAGCTCGGCGGCCAGTTCGTCCATCATGCGCTCGATGGCGAACGTCGCCTCGGGCCGGCCCGCGCCCCGGTAGGCGTCCGTGGGCATCTTGGTGGTGAACACGCCCGTGCACGCGAACTCGTACGCGTCCATCTTGTAGATCGCGTTGAACATCGACGCGCCCAGCATGGGAATGCCCGGTGACACCAGCATGAGATAGGCGCCCATGTCGGCCAGCAGGCTCACCTGCAGCCCCCGGATGCGCCCGTCGGCGTCGGCGGCCAACCTGACGTGCTGGATCTGGTCGCGGCCGTGGTGCACGGTCAGGTTGCCCTCGGAGCGGGACTCGGTCCACTTGACCGGCTTGCCCAGCTTGCGCGTGAGCAGCAGGCCCAGCACCTCCTCCGCGGTGACCTGCAGCTTCGAACCGAACCCGCCGCCCACGTCGGGCGCGATCACGCGGATGCGGTGCTCGGGCACGCCGGTCACCATGGCCAGCATGACCCGCAAAACGTGCGGGATCTGCGTGGACGTCCACAGCGTGAACGACTCGCCGTCCGTGTCGGCCAGCACCGCCCGCGGCTCCATCGCGCTCGGGATCAGCCGCTGCTGCACGTACGTGCGGTCGATGACGACGGGGGCGCCCTCGAACGCCGCGTCGAGGTCACCGGACGTGAGCTTCGCGCTGAACGCCTTGTTGCCCGCCTCGTGCACCTTCGGGCTGCCCTCGGCGAGGGCTTCGTTCATGTCGAGCACGGCGGGCAGCGGCTCGTAGTCGACCTCGATGGCGTCGAGCGCGTCGGCGGCGCGGTAGCGGTCGGTCGCGACGACGCAGGCCACCGCCTCGCCGACGTAACGCACTTCGGACACGGCCATCGGCGGGTGGTCGGGGATGACGATGTCGTCGCTCACCGGCCAGGCGCACGGTAGGCTGCCCTGCTCCGCCGCGAAGTCCTCCCCGCTGAACGCCGCCACGACCCCCGGCAGGTCACGCGCCCCCGACACGTCGACCCTGGTGATCCTGGCGTGCGCCATCGGGCTGCGCAGGTACATCACGTGCAGCATGCCGGGGCGCGAGAGGTTGTCCGTCCACTGTGTCCGCCCCGTGAGCAGCCTCGTGTCCTCCTTGCGCCGCCGCGGCCTGCCCACCTCGGACCGGCTGGTCGGCTCGTTGACCTGGTCGCTCTGGACGATCTGCTCGGCGACCAGGCCGGCGTCCATCTCGGTCATGACGAGCTCACCGCCTGCCCCATCTCCTGCGCGCCCCTGCGTACGGCGCGCACGATGTTGCAGTAGCCGGTGCAGCGGCACAGGTTGCCTTCGAGGCCCTCCCTGATCGTCTCCTCGGACGGGTCGGGGTCGTCTCTGAGCAGGTCGATCGCGGCCATGACCATGCCGGGCGTGCAGTAGCCGCACTGCAGCGCGTGCTCTTCGTGGAAGGCGCGCTGCATCGGGTGCATCGACCCGTCGGCGCCGAGGCCCTCGATGGTGACGACGTCGGCGCCGTCGGCCTGCACGGCCAGCACCGAGCAGCTCTTCACGCTCTGGCCGTCGAGCATGACCGTGCAGGCGCCGCAGTTGCTGGTGTCGCAGCCGACCGGCGTGCCGGTCTTGCCGAGGCGTTCTCTCAGCAGGTGGACGAGCAGGAGCCGCGGCTCGACGTCCTCCTCGTAGGTGATCCCGTCGACGGTGACGGTGATTCGGGGCATACGTCCTCCCTCAGGAGCAGGGGGAAAGGCGGACACTCCGAACGTACGCCGGTGTTATTCCCGGTCAAGGTCTACTTCCTGCGAAGCCCCCTGGCGATGATCGCCACCAGCCCCGCGAACGCCAATCCCAGCACCATCACACCCCAGAGGACCAGCCAATCCGTGATCGCCCTTGTCACCACCAAAATACCCAAAACGACAAAAAGCACGCCGCTGAGCAGGGCCATCCAGTCCGTCCTGTGCAGGCGGCGCGGCCGCTCGACCTCACGCGGCACGTCGCACCTCGATGTCACCGAGGCCGCTGCGCAGATCGAGCACGATGGTGGCGGGCTCGCCCTCCGGCCGCACCTCGGGGGGCAGCACCTCACGCACCCGCACGTCCACTCCGCTCTGAACCGACTGATCCAGCGTGATGTCACCGACCTTGCTCGACGCGCGTACCTCCACCCTCGCCGTCGGCGGCACGATCACGACCAGCTCGCCCGCCTTGACCGACGCGGTGAACGTCGTCGTCGACCCCGGCTCCAGCTCCAGCTCCGACAGGTCCAGCCTGCCGTCGCCGAGCCCGGCGTCGAAATGCCTGCTCGCCTCGGCCACGCTCGACGGCACCCACTCCGACGAGCCGACGTTGCTCGGCACACCGCCCAGCATCAACCCCGTGCCCACGAGCAGCGCGACGAACGTGCCCGCCGCCACCAGCCCGGCGCCGCGCCCCCACCAGGCGGCGATCAGCAGCCCGGCGCCGATGGTGATGAGCATGGCGCCGCCGACGATGGTCGGGCTCACGCCAGCGGCCGTCCTGGCCTGGGCCGCCATGACGATCCCTCCAATGATGAAAGCGAGCAACAGTGTCAGGACGCCGATGAACGACCTCGGG
>NZ_SMJZ01000113.1 GCF_004348345.1 Nonomuraea longispora | reverse complement strand
CACCAGGGGCGGCAGCACCGGGCCGGGCTCGGCGGCCACGGGCAGGGTGCCGTAGCCGGCGATACGGACCGCGTGCCCGGATCGCAGGTCGGCGGCGCGGGTCGGGACGGCGGGCGGTGAGGGTGGCGCCGGGGCACGGCCACGCTGACGTATCTGGTTGCGGGTGCGGGTGGCTGTCATGCTGGCAGGTGCCTTCCTTCTCGTGTCTGGGGAGTGGGCGGGCGGCCTCGACGGTGTTGCTTGGCGGCTGATCGTCGAGGCCGCATGCGCCCACGTGGTCGTGGGGGAAGGATCTAGAACGGGGGCTCGTCGCTCAGACCGGTGCGGAACGACGGCTTGTCGCCCATGGGGGCGGCACTTGCCCACGGGTCGGCGGGTGCGCCGCCGGCGTGGCCGTTGCTGCCGGTGCGGGTGGCCTTCTGCGGTTTGGCGGTGGCGAAGCGCAGCGATGGGCCGATCTCGTCCACGGTCATCTCCATGACGGTGCGGTGGTCTCCGTCGCCGGTTTCGTAGGTGCGCTGGCGTAGCCGGCCGGAGGCGATGACGCGGGTGCCCTTGGTCAGGGACTCGGCGACGTGGTCGCCGAGGTCGCGCCACGCCGAGCAGCGCATGAACAGGACCTCTCCGTCCTTCCACTGCTCGACGCTCTTGTCGTAGGCGCGGGCGCTGGAGGCGATCGTGAAGCCGGCCACCCCGACGCCGTTCTGCGTGTAGTTGAGCTTGGGGTCGTCGGTCAGGTTGCCGATGATCGTGATCGTGGTCTCGCCGGACATGGCGGGTCTTCCTTCCGAGATCGTCGAGAGGATCGATGAAGGGTTCGGGACATGGGTGTGGCACCCCCCGCGCTGCCACGGGCGGGGGGTGGGGGGGGGGGTTACAGGTCAGAAGGGGTGCCACGGAGCGTGGCACCTGCCATGGCACCCCCCGTGGCAGGGGCGTGGCACCCTCGTGGCACCGGGTGTGGCAGGGTGTGACACCCCTCGGGTGGCACCCGTGGCAGGAAGATCGAAAAGGGCTGTCGCTCGCACTCACGCGCAGCCGTGCGCGCTACGCGCTGTACGGCTCGGCGTACTGGCGCCCTTTCTGCGTGAGCGAGAACAGCACCTCTTCCTGCTCGTTAACTTCGCGGTGCAGGAAGCCGAGCGTGTCGAGGCGGGTCAGCGTGTCGCTGGGCACGCCGGCGTCGTTCTCGACGTCATCGACCGTTAGGGGGTGACGGTCGCGCAGCAGCTCGACGACACGCCAGGCCGGCGCGACCTCGAGTGCCGCCTTCTTGCCGGGCTTGGTGAGGTGGATGCGCAGTTTCGGGTTGCCGCGGGCGGTGATGGCGACGCCGGGCGTGGGCGGGGCGTTGCTGCCGTGCAGCCGGCCGGCCACGTAACCGAGACTGGCCAGCTCCACGAGCTCGTCACCGGTCACGCCGGTACGCTCCCATATCTGGGAGGCGCGTAAGCCGACACGGGCCGCACTGGCGCTGTGGGTGGCCAGGTAGCGCAGGGCGCGCCACTGGCCGGGAGTGAAGCGCAGCGGGTCCACCTCAGGCCGCCTCCTCCCGGATCTCGGGCCGGTCGGGCATCAGGTAGCGCTGGGCTTCGTCGTCGTAGCCGCCGAGCACGCCGGCCGCGAGCAGCCGCTTGAGCTGCTTCTGGCACCACGCGCGGGACATGTCCGTGCTCTGCCACAGCGGCTTGAGATCGCCGGAGGAGAAGTCGCGGGCGCCGTCGTCCCACAGCTCTTGCAGCCGCCCCAGCAGCGCTTCTCCGCGCTGTTGCGGGGTCATGCGCTGCTCGGGCGGCGCGAACGTCAGCGGCGGCTGTCCGTCCGGTAGGTCGGGGATCTCGTCGTCGAGGTCGCCGATGACGTCCGGGTCGGGGTCGTCGGTGGCCAGGTACTCGGCGGCCACGTTCCGCACCTCTTCATCGTCGTCCTCATCGCTGCCCTGACCGGGGCCGGCCCCGTGAGGTTCCTCCAGCTCGACGGGCCAGGTGGCGCGCGGGTGCGTGCCGCCGTCCAGGAGCGACAGGCGGGCCGTGGTGGGGTCCACCTTCTTGTCGGCGGCCGGCCAGCGGGCCGCGTGCTCCCGCATCGCCTGGTTGGCGGCCTCGTCGTCGAAGCGGTCGCCCTTCATGCCCCACGCGAACGTGCGCAGCGGCATCGCGATCCGCTCGTCCGGGATGGACGGGGCATCTAGGTAGGCCATGCCCGGTTGGGCGTTGGTCCACAGCTCGGGGCGGGCGCCGGCGTCCTGCTGCCGTTCCGACAGCCCGAACGAGGCGTCGGCCGGGGAGTCCACGCCGAAGCACATCTTGGCCAACTGGCCGCGGGCGAGCGTGGGCATCTGGGAGTAGTCCGAGCGCTGCAACGACATGACGATCGTGCCGCCGGCCGACCGAATCGCTTTGAGCATGGACAGGAATTTCTCCTGCTCGGCGTCGGACAGGGCGTCGAAGATGTCCGGGAACTCCTCCAGCCACACGATCCAGTACGTCAGGCCGCAGCCCTTGACCCACTTCTGCAGCCCCTTGCCCGCGAGGTAGTTGGTGCGCGGCTTGATCTGGGCTTGCAGGCCGGCGAGCATCGCCTTGACGCCGGGCTTGGACGTCTCGAACCGGTGCAGGGATTCGCGCATCGGGCCGAGCGTCTGATTGCCCTTGGTGATGTCGCCGGCGAAGATGGCGACGTCGTAGCGGGTGATGAGCTCGCCGAGCAGGTTCCAGGCGCCGCCGATGCTCTTACCCGAGCCGGTCTGCCCCATCACCTGTAGGTGGTGCCCCACGAGCACGTATTCGAGTTCGTCGAGGTCTTGCCACAGGCCGGCGCGGATCGGCTCGGAGACTGAGCCGCCGGGGCGGGAGGCGCCGGGCCAGGGGATCGGGCGCTTCATCACCCGCGGGTCGCTGATGGTGACCTTGGCCTTGGAAGCGTCGTCCGGGTCGATCGCGGTGGTGATGCTGCCCGGCGGCAGCGGGATCCCCGACTCGATGTAGGCGACCTTCTTTTGCAGGTCATCGGCGGTATGCCGGCCGTGGTCGAGCTGCACTTCACCCTCGACCTTGTGAGCGGTGGCCTTGACGGTGCGGGCCTCGACCTCCTTCATGCCGGCCCGCTCGGCGCCGCGGCCGAACAGGAACGACAGCGGGTCGGTGGCGGTGCCGGGCTCGTCCCAGCCCTTGAGGCGGATGACGGATCGGATGTTCCACGACAGCGCCATGGTGATGCCCCCGACGACGCCGAGCCGCCACAGCACCGGATGCCAGGGTCCGAGGTTCACCACGGCCACGGTCCAGACGCCGGCCAGGAACGTCGAGGCGGTGGTGTGCGTCTTGCCCCACGGGCCGCGAGCGTGTGAGGTGCCGTAGGTGACGCCGGTCAGGATGATCACGCATACGGTGACCACGCTGGACCAGGCGCCGATCGACTCGGGGCTGTAGAGGATGAAGTGCAGCGCGGCGGCCAGGCCGAAGCCGAACAGGCCCACGACCCACGGGGTGACCAGCGTGAGCAGCTTGGACACGCCCTTGGCGGCCACCTTGGACATGCTCGATTCTTCGATCGTGGCGGTGGCGAGCTCGCGACCGCTGGTGGTGCGTCCGGGCATCAGTCGTCATCCCATCGAAAGGTAGAGGGACGCTGCTCAGGCTTGGCCTGAGGCAGGATGTCGACGAACTCCTTGCGGAACTGGGCGTGGAACTTCACCAGCTCCACCCCCGCCCCCTTCTGCAGCTCGGCGGCGCGCCTGAGCCGCTTGACGACCCGCTTGGCCCGCCGGCGCACGTCCGGGGCGCCGACCATGGCCAGCAGCGGGTGACCCTTGAACGAGCGGATCAGCACCGCGTACAACTCGTCCGAGCCCATCGCGAACTCTTCGCCGAGCTCGCGGCACAGGCCGCGGCCGGTGCGGGCGTAGTCGGTGATGGAACGTGGCCCGGACCACGGGATCGTGGCCAGCTCGGGGATGCGGTTGCGGGTGTTCGGCGTGTTCGGGGTGCCGTTCGGGCTGGTCACAGCCCCTCCTCTCGTGCGGTCTCCCGCACCACTTCGGCGAATCGGTGCACCAGGTAGGCCAGCCGGGGCAGGCCCACGTACGAGGTGGCCAGCGCGTCGAGGGCGCCGGCCACCAGGACGATCACGTGCCCGAGCAGGGTCAGCGCGGCCAGCACGTAGGCGACCGCGAGCATGGTCGCCATGCGGGCGAGAGTGGCGATGTCGCCGGTGCTGTTCATCGGCGCGTCTCGCGCTTACCGGCCTGGCGAGACATGCGCCGGGTGAGGTTGCGCCGGGGGAACACGGCGGCCTCGACGGCGGTCAGGACGATGACGACGCAGGCGAGCGTCAGCCCGAAGCCGACCGGCGACCAGCCGAGCAGCAGCCAGGCCAGCCCGACGATCGCGACCAGCACGAGCACGCTGCCGAAGTCGGGGCCGATCTTGTGCTTGGTGGTGTACTTGCGGGCCATCATGCGGCACCTCCTACGGTGTTGCCGGACGTGAGCGCGGGCACCTCGTGATGCACCGGAACAACGCGGGCACCCCAGCGGACGGGGCGAGAGATCTCCTCGACGAACGGCTCGGCCGGCTCGCCGCCGGTCTGGCCGGTGTCCTCGACGGGCTGGGCGGGCCACTCGGCCAGCCGGGCGTTGATGAGCTCGACCGCGCGCCGCTCGGTGATGCCGAACCGGTCGACCAGGTGGTCCGGGTGCGGCGGCTTGTCCTGCATCCGCAGCGTGGTCACGACCAGGTCGTCAACCAGGGCGCCGATGATGGACCGGGCAGCGGTACGGGTGAGCTTGAACCGGTCGGACAGCTTGCGCTCCGACAGCGGCTCACGGGCCAGCACGCTCGCTTCGTAGGCCAGCCGGGCGGCCTCCTCCACTGTGCCGGCCACGGCCGGTGTCGGCTCGACCTGCTCGGCGGCCTCCGGGACGGCGTGGTCCTCGACCGGCTCGGACGCGGCCTCGGGGGTGGGCGCGGTGACCGGGCGCGGGGTGCGCCGGAGCATGCCCATGAGCAGCTCGTAGGCGACCACGAGCACGATCGGCGCGACCGCGCTGATCAGGCTGGATGCCAGGCCGCCGGACCAGCCGTGCGCGACGTTCGCCGCCAGGGTGGCCACCGCGCCGGCGATCAGCGCGAGGCGGGCCAGCCACGGCGCCTTGTCGCCACGGCGGGAGGCGTCGAGCATGACGAGCGAGCCCATGATGATCACGCCGTCGATCAGGACGGGCAGCGTCCACGCCGTCGCGACCGGCTCGCCCGCCGTCATGGCCAGGCCGTGCTGGTGGCGGAAACTGACGTAGGCGGCCACGCCGGCGATGACCGACACGACGGCGATGGCGACTCGGCGCGTGGCCAGGCCCGCGGCCACCGCGCCACCAAGCGGGACGGGCGGCGGGCTGGCCGGCTCGGTAGGGTTCGGGTTCACAGTCTGGATCTCCTTCACTAGCGGGGACAGATTGAGGTCCCCGACCGGTGTTGCGACCACTGGCCGGGGACCGCTTACGAGGTGGACGGAAGGCCGGTCAGGCGGCGGCCTGCTCGGCACAGTCGTTACAGGTGCCGAGCCGGCGAGACAGCACGTAGCCGACATCGCGCAGGCACTCGGGGCAGGTCCGGCGCGCGGCGTTCGCCTTGGCCAGCGCGGCACGCTGCCGGACGGTCGGGACGCGCTTGGGCAGCGCCAGGCGCACGTCGTACAGGAACGCGACCCGGACGCCGCCACGGGCGTGGTAGCGGCGCGAGCACCACAACACCTGACCCTGCACGTTCTGCCCGCCGGGCCGAAGCCCAGCCGCGGCCAGCTGGCGCAGGGTGAGCAGGTGCGGCGGCGCCATCCGCCACGGCCACGTGGGCAGCGCGTAGCGCCGGCCGGTCGGATCCCAGAAACGGGCACGGATACGGCTCACGAGTCCATCACCGACTTCGCGGCGCGAGCCGTCAGGCCGCTTCGCGCGGCGTGGGCGTCGAGACGCCCTGTCCGCGGGCGAGCGCGGCGATTTCCTCGGAGGTCAGGCCCGCCCACACGCCCGCCTCGGGGCGCGCGTCGAGGGCGTAGAACAGGCACGAGGCCCACACCGGGCACTCCGCGCAAACCTCGCGAGCAACCTGCTCGCGGGCGGCTTTGGCGTCGGCGGGCTCGTCGATGAAGACATCGGGGCCGGCATGCAGGTCGGGGTCGAACCGGCATGCCCCCTCTTCCGCCAACTGGCGTGGCATGCACTCGGTGACCGAGGCCAGCAACGCCTGATAACCGCGGGCAGCGTCCCGAACCAGTCGGGACTGTGCCTTGTCGTAAGCGTGATCTTGCACGGTGAACGTTCCGGGCGGCTTCATTGCGATCCCTTCGGATTGGTGCGCCTCGGGCAGTTGGACTGCAAAGCGTGGGATCGACCCCACGCGAGCCGCCTTTTCGGTGGGAGGCGGTGACCCGATGAAGTTGTCGCAAGCAGCAGGCGCTACAGCCCTCGGCGCGCGGCCTGAGCCGCCTTCCTAGGGATCTTTCGGGCTGTCGCATCAATCTCGCCTAGGCGACTACTCGACTAGAGGAGTTCTGATTCATGTATCGCAGACTCGTCTAGAGGAGTCAAGCGTTATCGCGCAGGAAGTTGGTAAGCGAGAACGTAGGCGTCACTGGACATCACGGTGTCGCAGACCTCTACCGCCCTACCGTCCTCGGTGAAGGCTGTTCGAATGAGGTGGAAGACCGGCGTCCCGGGCGCGAGCTTGAGGGCCCTGGCCTCTTCACGCAGGGGCATACGCGCCTTGATCTCTTCGTCGAAGTGGTCTAGTCGGTAACCCATCTCCTCCAGTCGGGCATAGATGCCCCCCGGCCCTGTATCGGGCTCGGCGATCCGCGTTCCTGAAGCGATAGCAGCAGGCAGGTATGAGACTGCCGTCTCTACGGGGTGGCCGTTGATCAGATAACGACGGGAGCGTACGAGAATCTTGTCCTGCGCGGTCAGGCCCAGTCGCTTCGCCACGTCGGCCGAAGCATCCATCTCGGTGATTCGAATGGAATCGACCGAAGGCTTGCCCCCGGACTCCTCCGTCTCCACGATGAAAGCTGCCTTCCCCCTTTGCCGGTGGCGTCGAGCGAAGCGGTCGGACGCGAGTCGGCGAACTGGCGGCCGCGAACGCACGAACACTCCCCGCCCATGCTCTGCAACAGTCAACCCTTCACTCTGGAGGAGTTGGAGGGCGCTCCTGACGGTCATGCGGGCCACACCGTAGTGCGCCATGAGTGTGGCTTCAGACGGCACCTTTGCTCCGGGCGCGAGACGTCCATGCTCGATAGCCTCGCGAAGATGATCGGCCATCTGTTTGAACACGGGACGATCTGACTCCGGATCCAGGCCCGGCAAGATGAGGTCCATTGCGAGTCAACTCCTCCACTCGTACATACGTGTACTAGCTTGGGAGTCTAGCTAGAGGCAAACCGCGAGAGGCTGCTATGGATCAAGACTCGCGTCATTCGGTAAGCGTTGCGGGCGTCATCGTAGACGACCAGGACAGGGCCCTGCTCATTCAGCGTCGGGACAACAGCCACTGGGAAGCCCCAGGAGGCGTCCTTGAGCTGGACGAGGACATCGTCAGCGGACTGCGGCGGGAGGTTAGGGAGGAGACGGGTCTCGAAGTCGAGCCGGAACTACTTACTGGCGTGTACAAGAACATGAAACGCGGGATCATCGCACTCGTCTTCCGTTGCCGCGCCATAGGTGGATCTCTGACAGTCACCGATGAGTCACGAGCTTTCCGCTGGCTGGCTGCCGACGAAGTGCGTGCATTGGCAGTCGAAGCATTTGCTGTCCGTGTGCTGGACGCTCTGAGCAACGACGGCAAGCCTGCTGTCCGAGCGCACGATGGCGTTCACAGCGTCGGACCGAGTCTCTAGAGGACTCCTATTCGTCTGTCGCACCAAGATAAGGCGAGCTGCGACATTCAGGACTGATACACCTCCCTGGGTTGGTGCGACGGGTACCCCTTCCCTGCCAGCTGGCGGCGACAGGCCAGCGCCGCGTCCTCAGCGGCGTCGCCACTTACCAAACCATGTGGCCGGTACGTGATTGGCGCTGGCGTTCGCTTTGCCGTGTGTCAGGGCGGCCGGCGTGCCGCTGGAGTGGGGAACATTCCGCATGCCAAGACGAGAAACCGAGACCGCATCTGTCAGTGCGCCGTCCTACAGTTGTGCCTACAGGTCCCCCCAGCCCCCTCAGGAGGCTCTAGGCCATGGAACTCAGATCACTCATCGAACGCATCGGCACCAGCTACGATCGGTCCCTGGGCATGTCCAGCGATGCACAGCGCTTGCTACGGCAGGCTGGGACGGAACTACTGCAGTGGCTTCCCGCCGGGTACTTGCCGGTTGGCAGTGGGGGGAAGGGCGCCCCTGCCTTCGTCCCATGGATTTCCGTGTTCGATCCGGATGAAACAGAGACGGCGCGGCACGGGATGTACGTCGTCTACCTCTTCGCTGAGGACATGCAGACGGTCGCGCTCAGCTTGAACCAGGGTGTTACCGAGCTTATCGACCGGTTCAAGACCTCTCGCGGGCGCCAGTTGCTGAGGCAACAAGCTGACAGCATCAGGGCGGCTTTGCCTCCTGAACTGACGGCCGGGCTGGAGGCAGCCATCGATCTCCGCACCAAGGCGCCCCTGCCAGTCCACTACGAGTTCGGCAACATTCTTGCTACCACGTATAAACTCGCCGATCTGCCGGACGAAGCGACAATGGTAGGCGACCTACAGCATTTCATTCGGCTTTACCAGGAGGCTCTTGCTGTACGTGAGGAGCTTCGGCAAACGACACCAGACGCTATCGTCACAACTGTTAAAAGGCAAACTACCTCCACTTCTGCCAAAACAGGCGAGTTCAAGCCTAAGAACTCCTCTGACTACGTTGCAGAAATTAAGGCGCGAACTCTCATAAAAAGCCGTACTCACGAACGCATCGTTGAAGAGTACGGAAAGTATCTGATCTCTCTGGGTCTGGACCCTAAGACTACTGTGGTACACCCGCGGGATATGACTGTTCAGCGCGATGGCATCGAGTGGCTGATCGAAGTGAAAATGGTTAGGCGTGGAAATGCGGTCAGCGCAACTCGCGAGGCAATTGGGCAGCTACTGCAATACCGTCATTTCCTCTACCCAGGAGAACGGGAGTCAGTACGAATGCTGGCGGTTTTCAATGAGGAGGTCGGCGCGGCATGCGTAGACCTCCTGGAGAGCCTGCACATTGGGAGTGTCTGGCGAGAGCATGGTCGATGGCTAGGCTCGCCACTCGCTCAGCGAGCTAAGCTCTGCCGCTACACGTAACGGTGTGGGCTGACGGTCGCCGGCCCCGCCGTACACGTCAGTTAGGGCACATGTGTGGAAACAGGCAGCCTCCCGTTCTGGCAGCCCACGTTTCTGCCATCGCCCCGACCCGCCCCCGGGGCAACGCCGTTGCATCGCGGGCGCCGCGACTTAGAACGCCGCGCCCTAGATGATCGGTTCCTAGGCGTTGAACGCTCAGCTGCTGGCAGTGAAGTAGTGCTTGCCCCGAGCCTAGGCACGCGACTCAACAACATGCCACCCAGGGGTAGTTGAGAACCGCCGTGCCCATTCCATGGCGGAGAGTGTCGGAGTATGCTTGCTATCCCCTCCGAAGGACGAAATATGGCCATCATCAAACACGCCGCTCGCCAGACCCTCGGGCAACTAATCGGGGCAAATAACCCGGTCGTAACCGTACCGGATGACAGTCAACGCCAATTTGCATGGACCAAGAAGGAAGTGGACACCTTCTGGACCGATGTCGAGAAGTTCTCTAAGTTGCGAGCAACTGGAGGCGAGGCGTCTTCAGAATACTTTATTGGGCCGATTGTCACGATTACGGACGAGCAAGTCAAAACTAGGGCGCTTCTGGATGGACAGCAGCGCTTGACGACCTCCACAATTCTACTATCAGCCCTACGTGACGCACTGTGGGGAATTGGAACGGCGGAATCCAGAGTTCAAGCAACGAACCTTCAGAGAGATTATATAGCGAGAAAAGCAAGTCGCCGTCAGCCTATGGAATATTTTCTGACCCTATCGAGATTCGACAAAGCATTCTTTCGAGACTATATCCAGAACTGGGATGAAGCCCAAGGGCGCCCCGAAAGGGTAGAGAACCCCATCAATCCATCACATCAACTTATCATTCAAGCGCGCTCTAATTTTGATCTCAAGGTAGCCCAGAAGCTCACTGAGATAGATGGAATAGAGAATCAGCTTGACTGGATTGAGGACTTCTCTAACTGTTTGATCGATGGGCTCGTGTTCGTCGAGATACAGACTCCAACATCCAGTGATGCCAACGAGGTCTTCGAAACTATCAACTCTCGCGGCAAAGACCTATCGACAGTCGACCTGGTGAGAAACTTTCTTATGGCAAAGAGCCGGGATGCAGATGAGAAGGAGCGTGTGAACCAAGCCTGGGACTTCCTTCTGCAAGGCTTCGATAAGCGGGAGGAGATCGAGCGTTTCCTGCGTCACTCATGGGTGGCTCGGCATGGAGATGTAAAAGCTCACAGCCTATATTCAACAATCCGAACCAATCTAGAGAAGAGGTTCGAGAAGAAGGCTCAGTCATATTCTGCTCGAAGCTTTGCCGCCGAGTTGCAGTCCGACTCGGAGCGTTACATGGACCTAATCGCCGGCACAACAGGTCACGCAGGTTTGGATTCGTATCTCGCAGAAGTGAAGGCATTAGGTGCAGACGCCCTATATCCGCTCCTCCTCGCAGCGTCTCAAGATAACCAGTACGGCGATCTACAGCAGTTGGCACAAGTCGCCCTGACTTACTATGTGCGGTGGACAGTAGTGGGCCGGCGAGAGTCCACCATTCTTGAAGAGGTCATATTCGAGGCAGCAAAGGAGCTTTCTAGCGGATCGCGCGTGGAGTCTGCCCTGGCGCGCATCAGTGATGCACTTCCAAACGATGAAGCCTTTCAGGCGGACCTTAGTAACGTGTCCATAGCAAAAAGCTCTCAAGCTCGCTACCTGTTGACGAAGATCGAACGGTTCATGCGGCAAGAGAAGAGCGTTGATGAAGTGGAGGTTGCCGGAAGTAAAATAGTGCACGTTGATCACATCTATCCTCAGCATCCTCCTTCCGAATGGATTCTTAAGGATCAGCCCGGCGACCGCCCAGGGGAGCAGCACAATAGATGGGTAGCGCGCCTAGGTAACCAGACCTTGCTTCATGGAAAGAAGAATCAAGAGGCATCAAATCGCCCGTACCCTGAGAAGAGTCATCTTTATGAAGAGTCACTTTTTCAGATAACCAAATCAACTGGTATTGAGAGGGTATGGGATCCGTCGGCGAACTTCTGGCGCACCGACGGGATTCGGGAGCGTCAAGCATTCCTGGCCACATTGGCCGTGAAGATCTGGCCAAACGGCGATTCGTTTAGCTAGTGACATCAAGGCGGAGGTTACAGGGCTTGGTGTCGAGCCCAGTCCTGGCGAGAAGCTGTTACGAGCCAGGACCGCTAGGGGTCGGCCGACCATAGGGGACTTGCACTGGCGAAGTCTCGTAGGCCGCCGCCGGCGGGGTTAGGACTGGCGCAAGTGTTCGCGTAATCCAGGCCGCAGATCCTCCACTTTGCACGCCCTTGCAGTCAAGGCGATCTTATTCATCCGTGGGCGAATCGAAATATGAATAATCAAATCCGATTGCGCTACATGGATTAAACGGAGGCCTTTCGCTACCGTCCGGCGGAAATACCCAGCATGCCAACTCGGTGTAGCGCTCATGTTTCATGGAGGCGCTGATAGCGACACTGGAACGCCGCTGACGCCCCAGGACAGCCCACAAGATGAATTTTCCTCTACGATCGAGTAGCGGGCATGTCCAATATGGATCATAACTTGCGCTTGAACCATCCACATATGTGGCCATGCATTCGAAGTTGTGACTGCCCTCGCTTAGCTTGAAGGGGTTGGGGACCTGAATGCCATGCTCATCTACGATTACGAGCGTTGAGATCATATAGGGGCTTTTGATGAGTGGCTGGGTGGGGTGTCCCGAGTCATTTTGGAGTTGTTGAAGCTGTCGTTTGTAAGCCAGCATCGATTGCCTGTCGATCTCATGCCGGTCATATCGCGTGTGACATGTAGGGCAGAGGGCGATGAGATTCTCAGGCCGGTGCTCCAACACCTTAGCCCACGGATCAATATGGGCGATTTCTACAGGAGTTGCCCGACAGGTAGGGATGGCACATCGGTGTCCAGCCTCGATGAGGATCTTGCGCTCCATCGGCCGAGGGATAGCGGGTCGCGATTCAGGCACGACGGCAGAGTACAAGAGGTAACAGCATCCATGCGGGTCACGAGTATGCATCCTTCAGTCTCCGGAACGGGTGCGCGGGCTTGGCATGGAGAAGTTCCGTGGACGGAGCTAGGGGAGGGGGTTGATCGCTAACCGGCCTCCTGAGTTGACCGTAGACGCCCGTTTGCGGGGGACATGGATATCTAGGACCAGTGGCTAGATGTTCTTGCCCAGGGGCTTATGAGCCTTGATCGCGTTCGCCTGCACCGAATACGCGCGAAACCGTCGGATCCGTGAGGTAAAGCGGCAGGCTAGAGCAGGTCTCAGGGACGCCCTGTAAAACCGTCGGCTCAGCCTACGCAAGTTCGAACCTTGCACCTGCCACACGCAGTTAGCGCAGCTCAGGGGCCCTACGGGGCCTCTTCTGCATTTCAGGGGTGTGCAGCCAGATGCAGCCCTGAGCGGCCGTTTGTCGGTGGTCACGGGATATACGCGGGATGGATCTGAGGGCGTTCCCCCAGGTCGAGGCCCATGATCCGGAGCATGTTGCGGGATGACGAGGCCCTTCAACGCCGAAAGGCCCCGGGGAAGCCGGAGCCCTTCGAGTGGTGCCGCTTGTGATCTCATGCGGTGAGTACGTCCGCGATCCGCTGGTTGACGATGTCCTCCTGGCCGTCGATGCACTTGGCATAGACGCGCAGCAGGACATCCACGCCGTGCCCGGCACGGGACGCGACCTCTGGGCCCGGTACGCCGCCGTTGAGCCAGAGCGAGACGGCCGCGTGCCGAGGTCGTACGGCCTCCTGGCGAGTGGTGAGGCGACCTGGGCAGGTGTGAGGGCGAGGGTGCGGGCTTCCTGCCAGACCTCGGTGTAGGCCGTCGAGGCGACCACGCCGCCGCGCTCGCTACGGAACAGTCGCCCGTCAGGAGCGACGCCCAACTCTCCTATGTGTTGCCGAAGGATCTTGACCAGTTCCGGAGGGATTGGAATCCGACGGACGTCATCCTCCCCTCGAGGCTTGAGACCGCGCCGCTCATGAGTGTTACCCGTGTCGGTCCACCGGCGGTTCACCCGACCGGGGTTGCCACGCCGCCGCACAGATGCAGCCCTACGATCGCCACTGCATGGTTGGTCGTCGTAGATTGCTGGGGGCGATCGACGATCCGTGCCTAGTTCCTCAACACGGCTCACCGGACAACGCGGTTGCGGTCTGCTTCCGAGCTGACAGCAAGTTCCTGTTCGGCCGCCTTATGACCAGAGTTGTACTGACTGAATCGCCCCGGGTTCGGTGGAGGCTTGATCTCTTGAGAGGATCGAGTCCATGCCAGGTAAGTCCCCCTACCCCGCCGAGTTGCGCCGCCGAGCGGTGCGGATGGTTGCCGAAGTGCGGCCCGATTACCCGACCGAGTGGGCCACGATCAACGCGGTCGCGACCAAGCTCGGCATCGGCACCGCGGAGACGCTACGCACCTGGGTCCGTCAGGCCCAGATCGACGAGGGCAGCCGGCTCGGCCGCACCACGGACGAGTCGGCCGAGCTGAAGCGGCTTCGCCGGGAGAACGCCGAACTCCGGCGGGCCAACGAGATCCCGAAGGCCGCCTCGGTTTTCTTCGCGTAAATATCATCGGATCTGCCGAGATGAAGTTCCGGCTGATTCATGCGGAGAAGGACCACCACGATGTCTCCCTGCTGGCCCGGGTGCTGGGTGTGTCGCGCCAGGGCTACTACGCCTGGGCGGCTCGCCTGCGTCGCGGCCCGTCGGCCCAGGCCCGGCGCGACACCGAGCTGACCCAGAAGATCCGCCGGCATCACCAGGCCTCGGACGAGATCTACGGGGTGCCGCGTATCCACGCCGATCTGCGCGAGCTCGACGGGAGCGGGTGGGCCGCAAGCGGGTGGCCCGGCTGATGCGCGCCGCCGGGCTGGCCGGGGTGAGCAGGCGCAAGGGGTGCCGCACCACCATTACCGATAAGCGGGCCGCATCCGCGTCCGACCTGGTCCAGCGCCAGCTCGCCGCCGATGAACCGAACCGGATCTGGACCGCCGACATCACCTACGTGCCGACCTGGCAGGGGTTCGTCTACCTGGCCGTGGTGCTGGACGTCTTCTCCCGTCGGATCGTCGGCTGGGCGATGGCCGAGCACATGCGCACCGAGCTGGTGACCGACGCTTTGGCGATGGCGATCCACCAGCGCCGCCCTGAGGCCGGGGTGATTCACCACAGCGACAAGGGCAGCCAGCACACCTCGATCGCCTTCGGCCATCGCTGTGAGCAGGCAGGCGTCCGCCCGTCGACGGGCCGCACCGGGACGTGCTTCGACAATGCGATCACCGAGAGCTTCTTCGCCTCGCTGGAGTGCGAGCTGATCGACCGGCGCACCTTCCGCACCAGGTCAGAAGCCGAGCGAGCCCTCTTCAGCTACATCGAAGGGTTCTACAACCCGCGCCGCCGCCACTCCACCAACGGCTACTACAGCCCCGTCGAACACGAGCGCCGACACGCGCTCGGGAACGCCCAAGATCTCGACTATGCTGCCGCGTAGTCGCAAGCCCTGATGTGTCTACTGAACTGGGGAAACTTCATCCGGCGCCTGATCCACCGTGTCAGACAAGATCTCAACGATCTGACCGATGACGAGCGCGAGCAGATCAGCGAAGCGATCAGCATCGTCCGCAAGACCCGCCAGGTCATGCTCGGCATGCCCCGAGTCCGCCAACCTCTCGCCGACCTTCGTCCGGAGCGTCCCGCATGACTACCGAAGAAGCACGACCCTCCACGCTGGCGGCAGGCCGTCGAGCCGATTCGGCCCGTCGCCGCCAACGGGTCGTCAAGGCCATCAACGTCGCATCCACTACCGGCCAGGAGATCAGTGTCGCGGCCATCGCCCGCCGAGCGGGCGTCGATCGCAGCTTTCTCTATCGCCACCGCGACCTGCTTGCTCAGATCCATGTGTTGGCAGCCGAGCCACCCACCGCCCATCGGGAGGCCCGTCCGTCAGCCGAGCCTCCCTCAAGGCTGACCTGGCCAACAGCCGCGAGCAATGCGTCCGGCTGGCCAGAAAGGTCCAAGCCCTGGAACAACGTTTGTCGCAAGCACTCGGCGAGGAGATCTGGCGCGAGGCTGGCATCGGTGGCTCGGACGGCTTTCAGGAGTTGCAGCAACGGATCGTTGCCTTGGAGGAGGAGAACGCCGACCTCCAACTTCGTCTGGAGGAGCGTGATCAGGAACTGCAGGCGGCACGCGATTCCAACCGCGAGCTGATGTCCGCGCTCAACAGCCGACGATGATGGTCCGCGTACTTGTGTGAGTGCTCCACCGAGTACGCGGATACGTGCACAGCTCAGGCATCGCGCTCGGCAGGCAGGAAGATCGTCTGCTGGTTCTTGCGGGCGGTGCGGGCGGCCGGGATGCGGGCGGCGGTCGTGGCGGGCAGCTTGGTGGCCGCCTCCTCCCAGGGCCAGAACCGAGCAGCGTCGAGCTCGTCGGTCTGCAGCCGGATGCGGGAGGGATCGGCGATGATGCCGCCGTCGAAGATGAAGTTCATCATCGGCCGCGGACGATCCCCCATTGGGGGCACCCAGTCGACCACGAGGAGCGCGCCGGGGAGGACTTGCAGGCCGAGTTCCTCGCCGACCTCGCGCGCGGCACACACCTGGGGAGGCTCGCCGTCGTCCACCATCCCCCCGGGCACCGCCCAATAGGGGCGGTAGTTGGGCTTGACCAGCAGAACACGATCGGCGTCATCGGTGAGCAGCATGCACGCGGACAGGTGAACGGTGGGCAGGCTGGCATACCACTGCTCGGGCGGCAGATAGGTCTGACTCACCTCATCCACGCTACCCCGGCACGGGCTGCCCGCCCGCGATTTGGCCGATCTGTCCAGAGGACGGCTGGTCCCGCAGTTGGTCGAGGAACACGCTCACCTCGGCGACGGGCCGATGCGGGATCAGCACGTCGGCCAGCAACGTGATGCGGGCGGCGACCCGACGCGAGCGGACTCGCCGCGCCATCTGCAGCGCCTGGGTTCCCAAGAGCGCGGCCTGGTCGATGTGACCGGCGCGCGCATGCGCGGTCGCGGTCAGGGCGGTATGCAGCGCCCGGGTGCGCGTGTTGGCCGGGCCCAGGTCGAGGGCTTGGTGCTGATAGCGCAGCGCCTCGCCGGGCAGGCCCAGGTCCAGCAGCGAGCGCATCGCGGCGCCGGCCAGGTGCGCTGGGCTGAAATAGCGGGTCCAGGCCGGACCGGTCTCGGCGCGTTCCAGGGCGCGGGTGGCTCGCGCGATCGCCTGGGCGAAGCCCTGCCGGTCACCGGCGAGGGCGTGGGCGCTGGCCGCGGTGGCATGCAGCCGGGCGGCCACCATCGCGCACGGGCGGCGGCCGGCGCCCTCGATCGCGGCCCGGGCCAGCCGGACGGCCTCGCCGGTCAGATGCAGGAAGATGGCCTGGGTGGCGAGGTTGGCCAGGATATGCGCGCCATGCAGGCGATCTCCGGCCGTCTTCGACAGGCGCAACGCCTGGATGAAGGCGCGCTGGGCGGCGCCGTGGTCGCCGATGTCATAGGACATGAAGGCGGCCATGCCGGTCAGTTCGGCCGCCACGGCGAACAGGTCCCGCCCGACGGCGTCGCCATAACGCCCGCGCAGCAGGGGCGCCACGTCCCTGGTGAGGAAATCGCCCAGGAACGCGCGGGCGTGTCCGCCGCCATGGTGCCGATCGAGGTCCAGGAACTGCTCGGCGCACGAGCGCAGCATCTGCACATCCAGCACATCGACCGGGTGGCCCGCCGTCCGGGCCACGTCGGCGTCGGCCGGGTCGAAGTGCCAGCGCCATCCGGCCTGCTCGGCCGCGCTGGCCACGAACGGCGCCGACGAGTACGGCAGCGCCGGCGAGGACGAGATGGTGGTGCCGAGCCGCCGCCACAGCCCGGCGGCGGTCTCGATGGCCGCGGGCACCGTGGTGGGAAACGACAGCGCTTGGGCGTCGGCGTCGGCCGCCAAGGCGGCGAACCCCAGATCGCCGGCCGCTACGGCGCGGCCCAGCCGGGCCGCCAGCACCTCGGCGATGAGTTCCGGGGCCGGCTGTTCGGGGCAGCGGCCGCGCAGCCACCAATACACCGACGCGCCGTCGTACTTCAAAACCAGCCCATACTTCTCGGCGGCGGCCCGGTTGACCTGGCGGGCGAAGGCGGCCAGCGAACGGTGATAGGCCGCCTCGGTGAGCAGGGTCTCCAGCGCGCGGTTGGTGACCGGCCGTGTCATGCCTACGCCCTTCGGTGGCCTACGGCGTCATTGTCGCCGGAGGCCCTCATGAGCAAACCCACCGTCACCGACACCTCACTGCCGGGGATGGTACGCGCAAGACGCGCGCAAGGCACGCAGGCCAGCCCGCAGGGGCGCACAGGCCCCTCCATCTGCCCGAACGCGGCGACCGGGCGGACGGTGAAGGCCGACGCGGCCCACCAGGTCGCACCGATCACGGACAGGACTGCCGATGACCTTGCGCACCGACCTGCCCACACCGCCCACGCTGCCCATCCTGCCGATGCCGCGGCGGTTGTCCGGCGGCGCCGGCGACTTCGCCCGCCGCGGCGGGCAGCTGCGCGTTTCGCTCACCCCGCGTTGCCAGCTCGGCTGCTGGTTCTGCCACAACGAAGGCGAGATCCCGCCGCGCATCACCCACCACGACCGCGCCGTCCAGCCCCGCCGCCGGGCGCTGGACGTCGGCGACTTCCTGTCGCCGATCAACGCGATGACCGCCGCCGGGATCCGGCGCGTGTTCTTCACCGGCGGCGAGCCGCTGCTGTCCCCGCTGGCCCGCCCGATCCTGCAGGGCCTGCCCCCGCATCAGATGGACGACTACACCACCACGTTGATCACCAACGGGCTCACCCTCACCAAGGACCTGGATTGGCTGGCGGCCACGGCGCTGGACCGGATCAAGGTCTCGCTGCACTACTTCTCCGACGCCTCCATCGCCGCGATCGCCGAGGGCAAGCCCGGCGACATCGCCAAGATCAAAGCCGGGATCGAGGCCGCCGTGGGCGTCATCCCGATCGTTGAGCTGAACCTGCTGCTGCAGGAGCAGAACGCGCACGAGGTGATGGACATCATCGCCTACGCCCGGGAGTTGGGGATCGGCCTGCAGATCATCGAACTGGTCGACACCGACCACAACGCCGGCCTGGGCGGCGTCAAGGTGGCCTCCGGCGATATCAGCGCCTGCCTGCGCTCCATCGCCACCGCCGAGAACGTCGTCACCTCCGGCACCGGCCAGGGCCGCCGCGTCTTCACCGTCTCCGGCAGAGGCGGCCCGATGACCATCGAGGTCATCGACGCGGCGCTCGGCCGCCACCACGTCGGCCAGTGCTCCACCTGCCCCGAGAAGGAGCGCTGCATCGAGGGCTTCTGGGCGTTGCGCCTGGACTCGGCCGGCACGTTGAGCCCCTGCCTGCTGCGCCCCGACCTGCGCCTGGACGTCACCCCGCACACAGCAGATCCGGCCGCGCTGCTGGCCGCCGTCTCCGCGCATCTGGATGCCTTCACCGAAGGGACACTGCCGTGACTGCACGTTTCACCGCCGCCTACCAGCCCGCCGACACTCCGCGGTCGGGGATCTTCGTGGTGCTGGAGGGCATCAGCGCATCGGGCAAGTCCACCCTGGCCGCCCACCTGGCCGAGCGGCTCGGCTGCGACACCTTCCACACCGTCCCCGCCCCGGTCTCGGACCTGCAGCCCTACATCAACAGCCGCGCCCGAGCCCTGCCCCAGCTGGCCTTCTACCTGGCCGGCGCGCTGCACGCCGCCGACCTGGCCCGCCACGCACTGCTCAGCGGGCACGCGGTCGCCGACCGCTACGTCAACTCCGTCATCGCCAACCACGCCGCCGTCCACGGCCTGGACAACGCCACCGTCGCCGCGGCCATCGCCCCGTTCACCGGCTACCTGACCCAGCCGGACATCACCGTTTACCTGCACACCGACCTGGACGAGTTGACCGCGCGGATGACCGCGAAGCCGGACCAGAGCGCCGCCGACCGGGACCTGATTGCCAACCGCGCCCTGCTACGGCGGCTGGCCGAGCACTACAACGAGATCGCCGCCACCGATCCGACCGCCTACCACCTGCACACCGACGGCCGCACCCCGGCCCAGCTGGCCGACCACCTCACCGACCTGATCCACGCGATGGACCAGCCGGCCGACGAGAGGCGGGCCCCGCTGGCCCACACCTGACGGTCCCCGGGCGGTCTGCGGCGGCCTCGCCGAGCACCCCCGTGCTCCCCGCGCACTGCGATAGCGTGAGCTGACCCCCAGCATCGAGTTGGGGCATCGAGCGCACCGTCACTTCGTGGAGCACGGCCATGGCCGCACCAGCCGAGATCTTCCGCCCTCACGTCGGGGTGCATCTGATCCTTATTCGTGACGGCCAGGTGCTGCTGTTGTTGCGCGCGAACACCGGCTTCGCCGACGGCTCCTGGTCAGTGCCCGGCGGCTGCCTGGACGCCGGGGAAACCCTGCCCAAGGGTGCGGCCCGCGAGGCCCGCGAAGAGCTCGGCATCGTCATCGAGCCCTCCGACCTCGCGTTCGCGCACCTGTGTCACCACGCCGATCCCGACGGCCAGGCCCGCATCGGCGTCTTCTTCGCCACCGCCCGCTGGACCGGGGAGCCCGTCAACGCCGAGCCCGGCAAATGCGACAAGATCGACTGGTTCCCTCTCGACGACCTGCCCGACGACGTCGTCACCTACATCCACACCGGCATCGACGCCTACCGCCGGGGCCACGCCTTCAGCCTTGACGGCTGGCCCGCCGACCCGCCGCCGGGCGCGCCCGTATACCTGCACCACTACGACTTGGACACGCTGCGGGAGCAGTCCGCCGCCTGCCACCGGGCTGCAGGACGCCCCGACACCGCGGCGGCCATCTTGCAGGAGCAGATCGATTAGCTGCCGGACAACATGGCGCGTGACCGTGGACACCTCACGGCCAAGCTGGCAGTTTCGATCGTCCAAGCCGACCAAGACCCCGACCACGCCGACACCCTCGGGCGCCAGGCACTCGACACCGCCAACCGAACCGGCTCAGCGCGGATCCGACGCGAACTGCGCACCCTGGATACCGAACTTCAGACTCGCTGGCCGGATCACGAGGGATCGCGGACTTTCCACGAAGCGTGGCCGCCCATACAGGGATCTAGTCAGCGGTCCACCCTGAAAAATGCGTGATCGCTAAGAATCCGTACGAAAGAGCTTGAAGAATTCAAAGTCGCCGCCAGCGTCCTTGTTCAAGATGCCCCACTGCTTGTTATCAAGAATAACTGGCAGCCGCGCACCGTCGGGACCTTTCAAATACCCAGAGAGCTGGCCATCAATTCGATAAACCTGCCCGTCGAGATTCGCCATGTTAGCTGAATGCCCGTCGCCATTACTTCTTGCCATCCATAAGATTCCACGTGAACCGGGACCCGCATCCAGTAGCTCTCGCTCGAACCCGTCAGTATTTGAGGCGGCACCGTCGATCTTTCCACCAACAGGCTTGCCATTGCTATCCACGAAACGATCTGGAAGCACATTGGTATGTCTCGAATTCCCCGCTACGGCGGCACGCCCTGCCAGGACATCGTCCACCGCCATGGAAGCCTCAGTGCAGTTCCTCTTATACTCGAGTGGGTTTATATGCGGCAAGATTCGCCTGACGTCGTCAGCCGTACGAGGAATACCACCCGGCATGGCGTTGAGTTCTTTTCTCGTCGCTTCATAGCTTTCTTGCAGAGCTTGAATCTCGCGGTGTCCCATCTTTCCACTGAACAGCTTTTCCATGCCTCCAGGGCGAAATTCATGTCCCGGGAATGACGCCAGCTTGCGAACATTTGGAAAAAATATAGCAGCAGACCTGAAAAGGCCCAAGTCAGCGAGTCTGTCAGATTTACTCATTTGGTATGAATTTCTAAGCTGGGAAGGAAGCAGCGCGAGACTTGACGGCTCTCCTACGACTTATGTATTAGGACAGAATCGCATCCACCGTGACGTTCGTTGCGGCGTCGATAGCTCGCTGGCCGGCCTGTTTGATTGCGGGAACCATAGTTGCACCAAATCCGCCCACAGCCATGGCCTGCGACAGCGAGGCAGCGGTGAATCCATATTGTAGGAGAGTGGCGGCCTTGTGAGCAAGGATTATCCCGGCGGAGGATTTTTGGCCGAGCCCAACAACTCTACTTCCCGTGCTGGCTTGCTCTAAGGCGCGCTGCGGTCCTTCTGGGTCGTTGATGTCTTCGTCGAAGGCAGCGAAGCTATCGCCTCGACTAGTGGTGATAGCCTGCCTCATATGCTCACGTCCATCCAACACCTGATGCTTCGTTCGGATGGCGTGTGCCTCCTGCTCATCTCCCATCGCGATGAGCGAGTCTTCTTTGCCGTCCGGAAATATTCGGCCCAGAAAGAGTTCCAACGGAGTAAGGTACGATGGGATTTCAAGACTCACTTCTTTCTCGCCTCCGCTTCCAACATTTTGATAAATTCGCCGCTGAGTTGCTCCGCCAATTGACCAGAGCTAGCCATGGATCGCATGCCGTTCGGGTAGCGCTGATAAGCTTCCAAGCTCTCGGAATAACAGGAGCTTTCCTTTTCTCGCACGGCGGCATAGCACATGCCAAGAGTTTGTCCCACAGCATTATTTATGCCGAAGACCTCGCCGCGTGCGTCTATCTTTTCCTGTAGAGATGTAACCTCGTGTTGAGCGTTCTCATGTGTTAAGATCACATCTTCGGCATATCTTCGCAGCTGGTGCCAGGCGGCCTTCAGTTCACCTTCCACGTACTTCCCCATTCATCTCTGTCATCCGTACGGTCGAATGCTACCCATCAACCCGGCAATACCTTGGGCGTAACTTTGCAGGCGTGTGACATTTAGCTCTTGGAGTTCATCGATTCGAGATTGAATTTTAGATGGCTCCAGGCCTGCCGATTCTCGATACTCGTTCAGTCTGCGATCCAGATCCTCCAAGGCCATGTTCACTGCCGAGGTAACTTCTCTGCCGAGTTCCTCGGTGTTTCGCATGACTCGTGGATTTATGTCCATAGAAACTATCTGAGCTTCCGGCTCGCAAACGACTCTTACCTTCTCATCGTTACCACCATCGCCACGTATTTCAGTGACTCCTTTGGATGTTCTGCCGACGTCTTCCAACACTGCAATCAACTGGTCGAACATGTCAGCGAATGCCAAGGTTGGCACATCGCTGGAAATCATCACTTCGCTCCGCACCTCCAGCACACTCTCGTTGATGGAGGCATTGATGCGGCTTGTTCGAACGGATAGATTGTCGCGCAACTCTCGCATATGTTGTGCCATGGCCAATGGGTCGATGTGGGGGGCAGATATTTCCGCTGCTGACCTGGCGCGCGCATCTGTGAACGCTTTGTTCACGGCCTCCATAAGCGATGCGGCCAACTCTTCTGAGTCTGAACGCAACACGCGTGGGTCAAGGACCACTGAAATGAGACGCTCGCGACTAACGGTACAACGGACTCGTGCGGAGTCCGCCTCGCCATAACCGCGGATCCCGCTGCCATCTCCTCCAGTTTCATAATCTCCCGCTACGGGCATTATCCAACTGGCCTCCGTTCGATTTCTGCGACATGCCCGACGTTAGCACGAGCCGAATGGGCCTAGCGATCTTTGGGGTTGGCGAAGCGCCGGACATGAAGCGGCCACCGCCGTGACCATGGATGTGTGAAGATCGATGACCGGGCGGTGGCCGTGCTGTCCACGGTAGCCCAGGGTGTCCCAGCGCGGTGGGACGATGCGCTGGATGAGTTGTTTTCGCAGGCTTAGCCTCGATGATTCGTGCGCCCAGCAGGACGGGAGGTGAAGCCGTGACGTAGCGGTGGATCCTGTTGTTCGTAAGCTCGTCGTCGCTTGCCGGTGGGAGTCCGGTCCGGGTAGCTGCCAGGAGGCCCGGTAGCAGGCTGGCGGTTTCGTCTGGAAACGGGCGGGGTCGAAGCCCAGCGTCAAAGGCCCTTTCATGGGGGAGCAACGATGCGGTCCGTAGCATGAAGCGAAGCCTGCGGCGTCGTTAGAGGTTCCGGCCGCGAGGTCGGGAACCAGGGAGAGCCGAGCCCCCGAATCCAGGGCGAAGGCCATGGACGCGGTGTAGAGCCTGGAAGCGCAGCCGTTAAGGACTCCTCGGCGTATGGGGCGCGGAACGTGTCGATAGTGGCGGCGGGAACTGGGGAGGCCCTCCCCGGCCCGGCAACCTGCGGACATGAGGGTGTTGCTGGAGGGTGGCGTCCTATAACCGGTCAACGCCGGGAAATGGAGTGCCGGCCGGGTGGGCGTCGGAGGCGGCCGTAGTACTGCTGGAGCCGACCGGACAACACAACCGGCGGTGAGGGAAGGGCCGCTGCTTCGTCGATGCGCAGCGACTGTGATGGAGGGGCCCGGTGAGTGCTGGTCAGGCTAGTCCTGCCGCGTCGGGATCGCGGGAACCACGGGTTCCGCGTGATCCGGTTCGAGCGTTGCAGCATGCGCTGTACCGGGCGGCCAAGGCCGATCCCGGACGTCGATTCCACGCGCTGTATGACAAGGTTTGCCGCAGAGATGTGCTGCAGCGCGGGTGGGTTGCGGTGCGCGCGAACAACGGCGCACCCGGTATCGACAAGACCACCCTGGCCGAGGTCGTGGAGTACGGTGTTGTCCGGCTGCTCGATGAGGTGGCCGATGAGTTGCGGGAGGGACGGTATCGGCCGCTTCCGGCGCGGCGGGTGTTGATCCCCAAGCCGGGCACGGCTGAGCAGAGGCCGTTATCGATCCTGCGGTTCGGGACCGCATCGTGCAGGCCGCGTTGAAGATCGTGTTCGAACCGGTCTTCGAGGCGGACATGCTGGGCTGCTCGTTCGGGTTCCGGCCGAAGCGCTCGGCGCACGACGCCTTGCAGGTGCTGATCGATGAGTGTTATCGGGGGCGACGGTGGGTGGTGGAGACGGATATCGCCGACTGCTTTTCGGCGATTCCGCATGAGGAGTTGATACGAGCGGTCGAGGAACGCGTCTGTGACCAGTCCGTTGTCAAGCTCCTGCGCGCGATCTTGCGTGCTGGGGTGGTGGAGGACGGGCAGGTGCGTCGGCCGGTCACCGGGACCGCGCAGGGCGGGGTGATTTCACCCGTCTTGTGCAACGTCTACCTGCACCGGCTCGATCGGGCGTGGGATGAGGCTGATGGGGTTTTGGTGCGTTATGCCGACGACGTGACGGTGATGTGCTGGTCTCGCAGTCAGGCCGAACGCGCGCTCGCGCGGCTGACGGCGCTGCTGGCCGAGCTCGGCTTGAAGCCGAAGGCGGCCAAGACCCGGATCGTGCACCTGGAGGTCGGTGGGGAAGGGCTGGACTTTCTCGGCTTTCACCATCGGCTGGTGCGCAGCCCGGGCCGGGACGGCAAACGGCCTGTCACCTTCCTCGCTCGCTGGCCCGCCGACCGGGCCATGCAGCACGCCCGCGACCGGATCCGTCAGTTGACGCTCCGGTCCCGGCTGCTGCTGCACCCGGAGGTGATCGTGGAGGACATCAACCGGTTCCTGCGCGGCTGGGCCGCCTATTTCCGGTTCGGTAACTCCTCCCGGCACTTCAACAAGATCAGGAGTTATGTGCGGATGCGGATGGCGCTCGTGCTTCGCAAACGCCATCGCCGCTCGCGGGGGTTTGGCTGGTCGGTTGTGGCCTTCCAGTCTCCAGACCAACTCGGCCTGGTCACGTTGTCGGGAATCGTCGTTGCGCCCAGGCCCTTGCGGGACTGGCGGGGGACGCCGAATGCCAGGCGGTGAACGACGTCGGTGAGCCGTGTGCCGGAGAACGGCATGCACGGTTCGACGGGCGGGGACTGGAAACGGAGCAACGAACCTGGCCACGGTCACTGGGGTGGCACAACCGACCGGGAAACCGGCGGAACATGAAGGGCCCAGGCCCTACCGCCCGGAGACGCCACCGCGCCAGCCCCCGACCCTACACGGGTTTGGGTGGCTGCGCCCAGCGTGACGGCTGGATGATTTGTGGATCTTCAATTGGGTTTCTGGGCAGGGTGCTGGGTCGGCGGTCACGCCGGTGGTGCCGGGTCCACGGGCCGGTGGTGTCTTGCCGGTCGGGGTGTCAGGGGCGGGGCTGGTGCTCAGGTGGGAGCGGGCAGCGGTAGGACGGATGCGATGGCGTGTCGCAGTTGGTGGGCCCAGGGCCAGGTGCAGGGGATCTTGAACTGCGCCGGGTGAATCGCCCCGGGTTCGGTGGAGGCTTGATCTCTTGAGAGGATCGAGTCCATGCCAGGTAAGTCCCCCTACCCCGCCGAGCTGCGCCGCCGAGCGGTGCGGATGGTTGCCGAAGTGCGGCCCGATTACCCGACCGAGTGGGCCACGATCAACGCGGTCGCGACCGGTCATCCCTGGGTGCGGTGTGCTCGGCGCGGCGACCATCATCGGCGAGGCCTCGGACGTGCATCGTTTCCGGTCCAAGGCGGCCTTCGCCCGCTTCACCGGCACCGCGCCCATCCCCGTATGGTCGGGCAACAGCAGCCGGGTACGGCTCAACCGCGGCGGCAATCGGCGGCTGAACTCGGCCTTACACATGATTGCTGTGACGCAGACGCGTGGCGTTGGCCCGGGCAAAGCCTACGTCGACCGCCTGATGGCCGAGGGCAAGACTCGCACCGAGGCGGTTCGCCTGCTGCGCCGGCGCATCTCCGACGTGGTCTACCGCGCCCTCAAGCGCACCGACGCCACCGCCTCGCAGCCGAGCCAGCACAAGATGGCCATGGCGGCTTGACGACATAGGAGCATCGCCGAGCTCGACCGGCCACACACGCACTCGTGACCTTCATCGACCAGCACGCCGACATGTTCGGTGTCGAGCCGATCTGCCGTGTCCTGACCCAGCACGGCTGCCCCATCTCCACCAGCACCTACTACGCCGCCAAGAACCGGCCACCCTCGGCGCGGGCCGTGCGCGACGCCGAACTGGACGAGCACATCACCCGCATCCACGCCGACAACTACGGCGTCTACGGCGCCCGCAAGATCTGGCATCAGCTGCAACGCGAAGGACACCAGGTGGCCCGCGGCACCATCGAGCGGCGCATGCGCGCCCTCGGCCTGCGAGGCGCCCGGCGCGGTAAGAAGGTGCGGACCACCATGGCCGACCCCAGCCATGAGCGGGCGGCCGACCGCCTCCAACGCGACTTCACCGCGACTCGGCCGAACGCTGCCTGGGTGGCCGACTTCACCCACGTGGCCGCCTGGTGCGGCGCCGTCTACGTCGCGTTCGTGGTCGACGTCTACTCCCGGGCGATCGTCGGCTGGGCCGCCTCGCTGACCAAGCACACCACACTCGTACTCGACGCCCTGGACATGGCCCTGTGGCGGCGAGGGCGTATCGGCCGGCCGGGTCGAGCCGGGACTGATCCACCACAGCGATGCCGAGCAATACACGTCTTTCCGGTTCACCAAGCATCTGCTGGCGGCCGGGATCGACGCCTCCGTCGGCAGCGTCGGCACGCCCTGATGGAATCACAGATCGGCCTCTACAAGACCGAGCTGATCAAGCCCCCGAGGACCCTGGCGCTGCCTGGCCGACGTCGAACTGGCCACCGCCGAATGGGTGGACTGGTTCAACGCCACCCGCCTGCACTCAGCGATCGGGCACCTGCCACCAGAGGAGTTCGAAGCTCTCCATTACGCTCAACACCAGCCCAACGAACCCGCCGGAATCAACCGTTGAGGTCTCCATCAAAGTCGGGGAGCTTCAGACCTCCGGTTCGTGCACCAGAACGTCCGAGGCATCCTTGGGTCGGGCGAGGAGGGTGGTCACGAACACCGACGATACGCCCGTTTGGCGATCCGTGTCGCACTGGCCAGCATCACGCCCCGGTCGGCCAGCAGCTGACCTTCCACTTCTCAGAAAACCTGCAGCTCATGAGTCTCAGCTATACACCAGCTGAGCGGGCCGTGACGGCTATATGATTCTTCGCGTTCAACCCGTTATGGCCTGACAGCATGCCTTCTCGGTTCTGCTGGTGCAAGCGGTCGGCCTATGCGATCCTGGCACGTATTATGGGCAGAAAGGCCGAGGCTTCTAGCGGGTCCTTCCATCTCGGAGGAGCGTCTTAATGTGGCGAAGAGAGATCTCGAGCAAGCCCCTGGAAGAAGTTCTCACTCAGCGAGCAACGCAGGTCCTCGACCTAGCCAGACAGAAGGCGATAGAGGATAGCCGGGAGACAGCTAGCGCCGACCACATAATGCAGGGTCTCATTCGCCTCAATGCAGGTGTGGGCGTCCACGCACTCCGCACCATGGGAGTGAGTCTTGAGGAGCTCGATCAGTGCATCGCACGGTCGAGCAATGAAGAGCCGACTGGAACTTCACAGGCCGCGCCGTTCGACTCTCAGGCTCAGGAAGCAATCCGACTCGCACGCCTTGAGGCGTCTGAGCTCGGTCATCGTTATGTCGGTACGGAACATCTTGTGCTTGGACTACTTAGAGAGAGTCAGTCCGCCACAGCTGTAAAGCTACATAGCCTAGATATAGATACTCCTGGACTTCGCCGGCACATCATTGGCGCGCTGCGTGGACCTAGGCCAGAGCACTGGACGTAGATCTTCAATGGCCGCCTGGGTGATTTAATGCTAGGCGGACTATGCAGGGCCCCTGCTGGGGATAGCGAATTTGGCATTGTGGCCGGACAGCCAAGAACCTGGTTGTCCAGCCACGATGACGCTGCTACTTGCCGTGCGCTACGTGCACATTCCATCACATGGGTACTTGTAAAGGGTGCCGCATCCATCATACGAGGCGGTGCAGCTTGGTAGGGCGCTGCATGGCCATATGATCCCACAATAGTTGCTCTGCACAGAGCATTCACAGTCGACTAATACTCCAGCCGCACTTAGGGATCGATGAGTCTGCGCTGGCGTTGATAGTGGCAGCGGCGGGCGCGGGCTTGGTGACAGCGTCGCCAGTGTGACCAGCGCAGATAATGCTCGGCGGGATGGTGGCGTC
>NZ_SMJZ01000112.1 GCF_004348345.1 Nonomuraea longispora | reverse complement strand
GCCGGAGCCCGACCTCTGATCACCGCTTTCCGGCGGGGGAACCGGTCACCGCGGCCAGGTCACCACGTCGACGGAGTCGTACGCGTAGGGCGGCTCCTCCAGGGACCGGCCGGGGGACAACGGACGGGACTGCCTGCCGTCGAGGTCGATCAGGACGGCGACGCTGCCGGTGCGGTTGACCCAGGAGGAGACGTTGTCGGCGGTGGAACCGACTGATCGGGGCGGCATGAGACGCCTCCGATCAGTCGGTGAACGCCAGGCGCACGCCGAAGCCGACGATGACGACGCCGGTCAGCCGGTCGAGGAACCGCCGCACCCGGGGCGAGCGCAGGAACCCGCTCATCAGCGACGCGAACCAGATCAGCGCGACGCTCCACAGAAGCCCTTCGACCACGTGAACCCCGGCCAGCAGCAACCCCATGACCGCGTGCGGCGCCCCCTCCGGGATGAACTGCGGCAGCATGGCCACGTAGAAGACGCCGACCTTGGGATTGAGCAGGTTGGTCATCAGCCCGCGGCCGAACCCCTTCCCGAACCCGACCGCCTGCTGCTCGGGCAGCCCGTGCGCGTCCGCCCTGGTCAGGATCATGCGCAGGCCCATCCACACCAGGTAGGCCACACCCGCCCAGCGCAGCACCTGGTAGGCCGTCTCCGAGGCGGCCAGCAGCGCCGACAGCCCCGCCGCCGTGAGCACACCCCAGATCAGGGTGCCGAGCTGGATGCCCAGTGTCACGCCCCAGGCCGGCCTCCGGCCCGCCAGCAACGACGTCCGGAGGATGAGGGCCGTGTCGAGGCCCGGGGTCAGCGTGAGCAGGGCGACCACGGCGGCGAACGATAACACCGATCCCGCGATGTCCATGCTGTCAGGGTAGAAGGAGGAGTTTTCCTGTCGTACGGCGGGCCGCGAGGTCTTCGTGGGCCCGGCGCGCCTCGGCCAGCGGGTAGCGGCGCGAGACGTTGATCGGCAGCTGCCCCGCCGAGATCCACCCGAACAGGTCGGACGCGCGTTGCAGCAGCTCCTCGCGTTGCGCGATGTGGTGCGCGAGCGTGGGCCTGGTGAGGAAGAGCGAGCCCTTCCGGTTGAGCGTCTGGGGATCGAGCGGCGGGACCGGGCCGCTGGCGGCGCCGTACAGGGCCATGAGGCCGCGCGGCCGCAGCACCTCCAGGCCGCCGTCGAAGGTTGTCCTGCCGACCCCGTCGTACACGACGTCGATCTTGCCGCGCAGGGCGTCGGTGAAGTCGTCGTAGCGCAGCACCTCGTCGGCGCCCGCCTGCCTGGCCAGCTCGCCCTTCTCGTCGGTGGAGACCGTGGTGTACACCTTGGCGCCCTTGAGCTTGGCCAGCCGGATCAGCAACTGGCCCATGCCGCCCGCCCCGGCGTGAACGAGCACCTGGTCGCCCTCGCGCACCTCGTTCGTGGAGTGGGTGAGGTAGTGGGCCGTCATCCCCTGGAGCATCGCCGCCGCCGCGATGTCGGGCGGCACGCCATCGGGCACCGGCACCGCACGGGCCGCCGGCACCACCACCTTGCCGCTGTAACTCCCCATGACGTCGGCCCAGGCCACGGTCTCACCCACGGCGAGGTCACGCACCCCCGGCCCCACGGCCGAGACCGTGCCGGCGCCCTCCATGCCGATGGACGTGGGAAGGTCGAGCGGGTAGGCGCCGGAGCGATGGTAGATGTCGATGAAGTTGACCCCGGCGGCGGCGACGTCGACCACGACCTCGCCCTCACCCGGCACCGGGTCGGGACGCTCGGCGCATTCGAGAACCTCTGGGCCGCCCTGGGCGGAAACGACGATGCTGTGCATGCCCCTAGTCAACCCTTCACCGCCACTCCGGTTCCAACCGGCCCCGACCGTGCCGGGGCGATCCCTGCCCCAGGACTCCCCCTGGGAACGGCCCGCATACCGTGAGCCTCCACCCCGGCACCCGGACCGCCTGGTGGTCAGGTCGCCGTTCCGGACGGTACGCGGGCCAGGGCGCCCGCCTCCAAGGCCACCCAGATCGCCCCGTCGGGCCCGGCCGTCAGCCCGTGCGGCTCGCTCCTGCGTGCGCCGTCAGGCCCGTCCGGCAGGCGGGGGAGCGGATGGTGGTCGATGACGCCGTCGGTCGTGATGCGGCCGAGGCGGCCGGCGGCCCATTCGGTGAACCAGAGGGCGCCGTCGGGGCCGGTGATGATGGCGTGCGGGCGGGCCTCCCGGTCGGGAAGGGCGAATTCGCGGATGCCGCCCGCGGTGTCGATCCGTCCGATCTGGCCCGCGCCGATCTCCACGAACCACAGTGCGCCGTCGGGGCCCAGCGTGATGCCCACCGGTGCGCCGCCCTCCGTGGGGAGCGGGTGAACGGTCACCTTGCCCTCCATCGACACGCGGCCGATGGCGTTGCCCTGGTTGAGGGTGAACCAGAGGGCGTCGTCGGGCCCCGCCGTGAGGAACGCGGGCATGCCGCCCTCCACCGGCACCTCGCACGCGCTCAGCGTCCCGTCGGCCGCGACGCGCCCGATCCTGCCGCTCCGCATCTGGGTGAACCACATGGCGCCGTCCGGGCCCGCGACGATGCCGTAGGGGGAGTCGGCAGGGTACGCCGTCACCTGCCCGTCGGCGGTGATGCGGCAGACCCGGCCGCCCTTGCCCTCGGTGAACCACAGGGCCCCGCCGGGACCCGGCGCGATCACGGTCGGCTGGCCGTCGGCCGGGTCGAGCTGGTGGATCACCGGCTCCTGACCGGGCACCAGCCTCCCGACGCGCCCCTCGTGGACGAGCGTGAACCACAGGGCTCCGTCCGCCCCCGTCGTGATGCCGTACGGAGCGCCGGCGCTGATCATGGTCAACATATGGTTCCCCCCATGAGAATGATTTCGTCGCCCCGGAAACGCCGGGTGAGGGCTCGGTCGTGTGACACCACGACGAGCGTGCCGCCGTAGGCGTCGAGCGCCTGCTCCAGCTCCTCGGCCGGCACCGGCGACAGATGGTTGGTCGGCTCGTCGAGCAGCAGCAGGTCGTGTTCCCGCCCCGGCAGCGTGCTCGGCGATGGTCCGCAGCAGTGTGGACCTGCCCGAGCCGTTGTCGCCGACGACGCCCGCCCGTTCGCCGGGGCCCACGGACGCGTCGACGAGCACGGCGCGATCGCCGTAGGACTGGGAAACCTTGCGAAGGCTGATCAGGATGGAACTCCAATCGCAACTGATGTAGCTTTAGTGTGTCATGCGAGGGAGATTAATGCAACTGGAGTAGATTTTGCAGTCGAACAAGCGGCCGGGCGGGCGGAGCGCGCGCGTGCGCGACGCCGTACGCCGGGCGACGCTCGCCGAGCTGGGCGAGCACGGCTACGCGGGCTTGACGGTGGAGAACGTCGCCGAGCGTTCAGGGGTGCACAAGACGACGGTCTACCGCAGGTGGGGCAACGTCACGGGGCTCATCTCCGACGCTCTCGACCTGGCCGCCGACGAGCCGTGGCCGATCCCCGACACCGGCTCGATCGAGGGTGACCTGCGGGGCATCGTCCAGCTGGTGCGCAGCGGGTTCGACGATCCCGGGCTGGGGCCGGTCTCGTCGGCGTTCGTGGCGGCCGCCATGCAGAGCCCCGACGCGGCGCGTGCGCTGCACGCGTTCTTCGCGGCGCGGCACGAGCAGTCGGCCGAGGTGGTCAGGCGGGCGGTCACGCGGGGCGAGCTGCCGGGCCACGTCGACGTCCACGAGGTGATCAGGGTCGCGGTCGCCCCCGTCTACTACCGGCTGTTCGTCGCGCACGAGCCGGTGAGCGAGCAGGACGCCGCCCGCGCCGCCGACGCCGCGCTCGCCGCCGCCCGCGCCGGCGTCCTCTGAGCGAGGCCACGGGCGGAGTCCGTCCGCCGGTTCGAGGCGCGCGCTCAGGGCTCCTTCTGGGCGCGCAGCTCGAAGTCGTCGAACGCCGTCTTCAGCAGTGACGTGCCGTCCTTCGGCGTACGCGCGAACAACCCCACATGGCCGTTGCCGATCCCGTTGGGGTCGTCCACCTGGTGCACCCGCTGCTCGTTCACCCACATCGTCAGCCGCACCGTCGTCCCCCGCTGCTCGCACGACGCCACGATGCGGGCGGGCTTGCCGGGCAGCCCGCCGACCTGCACCGGCTGGGCCAGCGTGCCGCCGGCGCCGTCGAAGACGCGCCGGATCCTGGCCTGCCCCTTCGTGTCGACCCCGAACTCGTAGTAGGTGTCGTCCTCGGGGTTGTGGCAGTAGACGCCGTATTCACCGGCGCCCACCGCCTTCTTGACCTCGGAGGTGACGGCGACCACGACGGACGACGGCAACATCGGCGTGGGCGTGGCCGACGGGTCGGGCGTGCTCGTGGGCTCGGCGACGAGGAAGGGGATGGGCGCCTCCGCGTAGCGCTCCTCGTTGTACTCCTCCACGTCCAGCCCGTAGGTGCCGTCCGTGCGGTATCCGTAGCTGGAGCTCTGGTCCGGGTCGTAGGTGCCGTTCCAGCCGCCGGTGGTCTGCGTGAAGTCCTCGCGGTAGAGGACGCGCAGGTCGTCGGGCGGCCCGTCGGGGCCGAGCAGCGTCCACGCGGTCACCCCGCCGGCCACGACCAGCGCCGTGGCCGCCGCGATCCCCGCGATCAGCTTCCCGCGCCCTTTCGCCGCGCCCGGTCGCACGTCGGTGTGGGCGGTGGCGGCCTGCTGCCAGGTCACCTGTACGGTCTGCGCCGCCTGCTCGGGAGCGGCCGACCGCCCGACGAGGTGGTCGAGCAGCTGCTGCGCGGTCGGCCTGGCCGCCGGATCCTTGCGCAGCGCGGCTCCGACCAGCTCGCGCAGGCCGGGTTCTACGGCGTTGAGGTCGGGCTCGGTGTTGAGCACCTGGTAGACGATCGCCGGCAGCGTTTCGCCGCCGAAGGGCGCCCGCCCGCTGGCCGCGTACGCCACCAGGCAGCCCCACGAGAACACGTCGCAGGCCGGGGACACCGGCTCGCCCCGCAGCACCTCGGGAGCCATGTAGCGGGGCGTGCCGACCAGTTCGCCGGTCCCCGTGACGCCGCCGAGCGTGTCGAGCGCCCGCGCGATGCCGAAGTCGATCACCCGCGGGCCGACGGGCGACAGCAGCACGTTGGACGGCTTGAGGTCTCTGTGCACGACCCCGGCGCCGTGGATGGCGATGAGCGCGGTGGCGACGCTGACGGCCAGCGCGTCGAGGCTGGACCCGCGCAGGGGCCCTGAGCGGTGTACGGCCTCCTCGAGGTTGGGGCCCGGCACGTATTCGGTGACCACGTAGAGCTGGTCGCCGTCGAGCGCGGCCTCGATCACCGCGGCGGTGCAGAACCTGCGCACCCGCTGGGCCGCGTCGGCCTCCCGCCGGAACCGCATGCGGAACTGCTCGTGCTGGGTGAGTTCCGGGTTGATCACTTTGACGGCGACCCGCTGCCCGGTGGGATCCTCGGCAAGGTGGACCGTGCCCATCCCGCCTCGGCCCAGCACGCTCAGCAGCCGGTAGCGCCCGATCTTGGATGGTTCACCGCTCACGCCGCGCTAGCTTACCGATATCGGCCCCACTCGGCGCAGACCCGTACGGAACCCGCGTGGGCCGCGCGTACGCCGCCGCGGACCCCCGGCCCCCACGGGCCGGGCCGACCGGCGACAGACGCTGCGGCATGCTTCCCCCCGTACGGGGGAAGAGGGGCAGCCTCGGGGGCGGAGGTGAACGACTTGCGTTCCGGACGCTGAGAACATATGTTCGATAGGTAAGCGCCCGCCTTCCCCCGGGCGGCTCCACATGCAGACCAGAGCCGGCGGGGAGAAGCGTCTTGAGCAGACTCTATGGCGATCCGATAGAGGTGTGGACCAGAGACGGCGAGCCGACCCAGTTCGTCTGGCGCGACCGCCTCTATCTCGTGCGCCGGATCCTCGACCACTGGGTGGTCGCGCGCGAATGGTGGAAGACGAGCGAGGGCGATCCGGGCGAGCGCCGGTTCTGGCGGGTCGAGGCGGGCCCCGGCCGCGAGGCGGGCTCCTACGAGCTGCGCTACGACACCGCGGGCAACGGCTGGCTGCTGCTGAGGGCGTGGGACTGATGGCGCCCCCGTTCCCGCACCTCAACGTGTGCTCGGCCTACTCCATGCGCTACGGCACCGCCTTCCCGCGCGCGCTGGTGAGCCGGGCGGCCGAGCACGGCATGGACATCCTGGCGCTGACCGACCGCGACGGGCTCTACGGCGCGATCAAACACGTCCAGGCGTGCGCGGAGGCCGGCATCGCGCCGGTGCTCGGCGTGAACCTCGCGCTCGACGTCCCGGCGCCCAGCCTGCTGCCAGGGCTGCCGCCGCCCCGCCGCCCCCGGACCGGCCCCGGCGCGGAGGACCGCGTCACGGTGCTGGCCCGCGGGGGCGGCTGGTCCCGCCTGTGCCGCCTGGTCACGGCCGCCCATCACGCCGGTGAGCGGGGCGAGCCCAGGCTGACCCGCGAGCTGGCCGGCGAGTGGGCGGGCGGGCCCGGCGGCGAGCACGGGTTCGGCGCCGACGACGGGCTCGTGGTGCTGCTCGGCCCGAGGTCCGACGTGGGCCGCGCGGTGGCGGAACGCCGCGACGAGCAGGCCAGGACGCTGCTCGGCCTGTGGCGGGCCGCGGTGCCCGGCGTGGTGATCGAGCTGGTCGACCAGTACGGCTTCCGTGACGCCATCACGGCCGTGCGCATGCTCGCGCTGGCCGAGTCCATGGGCGTGCCGGCCGTGCTGACCAACGCCACCCGCTACCTCGACCCGGCCGACCACCAGGTCGGCGACGTGCTCGACGCGGCCCGCCAGCTCGTCCCGCTGCACCCTCGCCACCTCGACCGCACCACCTCGCACGCCTACCTCAAGAGCGGCAAGGAGATGAGGCAGGTCGCGGCCAAGGTCTGCGGCGCCGACCAGGAGCGGGTGGCGAAGCTGCTGTTCACCACCAGGCGGCTGGCCGAGGCGTGCGCGATCGACCCCCGCAGGCTGCTCGCGCTCCGGAACGACCCGCCCGACCTGCACCTGCCCGAGATCGGCCGTGACCCGGTGCCGCTGCTGCGTCACCGGCTCGAGGACGGCCTGCTCGCGCGCGGCCTCGACCGTTCGGCCGACGCCAGGCTGCGCCTCCAGGACGAGCTGGCCATCATCGAGAAGAAGCGGCTGTCCGGATATTTCATCGCCGTGGCCGGCATCACCGACATGATCCGCGGCATGGGCGTCCGCTGCGCCATCCGCGGCTCCGGAGCGGGCAGCCTGGTCAACTACCTCATCGGCATCGGCGAGGTCAACCCGCTCGATCACGGCCTGCTCATGGAACGTTTCCTGTCGGAGGGCCGCATCGGGCTGCCCGACATCGACATCGACGTCGAGTCGGCCCGCCGCCTCGACTGCTACAAGGCCGTCTTCGAGCGCTACGGCGAGGCGCGCGTGGCCTGCGTGTCCATGATGGAGACCTACCGGGCGCGCAGCGCCATCCGCGACGTCGCCGGCGCGATGGGTCTGCCGCCGCACGAGATCGACGCCATCGCCAAGGCGTTCCCGCACATCAGGGCCAAGCAGATCACCGCGTCGCTGAACGACCTGCCCGAGCTGCGCGAGAGCCGGCTCGGCGACGCGGGGCTGGAGCGGGTGTTCCGGCTGGCGGAGAAGCTCGACGGCCTGCCCAGGCACATCGCGCTGCACCCGTGCGGCGTGCTGGTCGGCAACGCGGGGCTGCGCGACAGGACGCCGGTGGAGCGCAGCCTGCTGGAGTTCCCGATGTCGCAGTTCGACAAAGAGGACGTCGAGGAGGCCGGACTGCTCAAGCTCGACGTGCTGGGCGTGCGGATGCAGTCGGCGCTGGCGTACGCGCTGGGCGAGATCAAGCGGGTCGACGACGTCGTGGTCGAGCTGGACACCCAGCAGGGGGACGACCCGGAGACCCAGTACGTCCCCCACGACGACCAGGACACCTACGACATGATCAGCGCCGGCCGCACCCTCGGCTGCTTCCAGATCGAGTCGCCCGGCCAGCGCGAGCTGGTCGCCAAGCTGGAGCCGCGCAGGATGCACGACCTGATCGTGGACATCTCGCTGTTCCGCCCTGGTCCGGTCAACTCCGACATGGTCACCCCCTACCTGGAGGCCAGGCACGGGTGGCGCAAGCCGTACTACCCCCACGAGAGGCTGAGGGAGGCGCTGAAGGAGACGCACGGCGTCGTGGTGTTCCACGAGCAGGTGCTCAGGATCATCTCGGAGATGACCGGGCGCGACCTGTCGTTCGCCGAGCTGCTGCGGCGCACCCTGGACACCCCGGAGGGGCGCGAGCGGGTACGCAGGACGTTCGTGCCCATGGCCAGGGCCAACGGTTTCGGCGACGCGGCCGTCGAACGCGCCTGGAAGGTGCTGGACGCGTTCGGGGCGTTCGGGTTCTGCAAGGCGCACGCGGCGGCGTTCGCGCTGCCCACCTACCAGTCGGCCTGGCTGAAGCGGCACCACACGGCGGCGTTCTTCGCCGGCGTGCTCACGCACGAGCCCGGCATGTACCCACCGCGCGTCATCATCGACGAGGCCAGGCAGTGCGGCATCAAGATTCTTCAGCTCGACGTCAACAAGTCGGGCAAGGACTGGCAGGTCGAGCGGCTCGGGCCGCGCGTGCGGGTGCGCGTGCGCCCGTCCGAGCTGGGCGACGGCCCGGCCGGGCGGCGCGGCTTCCGCCAGGAGGAGATCGGCAAGGGGTACGCGTTGCGGGTGCCGTTCTCGGCGGTCAAGGGGGTGAGCGAGGCGGAGGTCGAGCGCATGGTCGCCGGGCAGCCGTACACCTCGCTGGCCGACTTCTGGGACCGCGCCCGGCCCTCCCGGCCCACGATCGAGCGGATCGTCCAGGTCGGCGGCCTGGACGCGCTCCACGACCTGCACCCGGGCGGGCCCCGCTGGCGTCCTGGCGAGCTGACCCGCCGCGACCTGATCGCCCAGGTCGGAGCGCTCGACCGGGCTTCGGGGACCGGGGTGCGGGCCGGCCCGCGCAGGTCCAGGCGCTACGCGCCCCCGCCCTCCCGGGAGGAACATCCGTCCGTGCAGCTCCCGCTCGGCTTCGGCGAGCACCTCCCGCCGGGCGAGCTGCCCGAGATGACGGAGACGGAGATGGTCGAGGCCGAGCTGGAGATCCTCGGCATCGACGTCAGCCGGCACGTCATCAGCTTCCACGACGAACTGCTCGACGCGCTCGGAGTGGTACGTTCCAGAGACCTCCTCGGCCGGCGCAACGGCACGGAGGTGCTGGTCGCGGGCGTCAAGGTGGCGACGCAGACGCCCGCCGTGCGCTCGGGCCGGCGGGTCATCTTCGCCACGCTCGACGATTCGACGGGGCCGGTCGACCTGACGTTCTTCGAGTCGGTGCAGGGGCGGTACGCCTCGATCGTGTTCGGCTCGTGGCTCATGCTGGCCAGGGGAGTGGTCAGGCGCACGGGCACGCGGGCGGTGTCGGTGCGCGCGCTCGACTGCTGGAACCTGGTGGATCTCGACGCGCTCCGGCGCTCCCAGGGCATCGAGGCGGTCCGCGCCGCCATCACCCAGACTCAGGAGGACCTCGCGGGGGTCGGAGGCCGCGCCATCGAATATCCCAACGGGTTCAGGCTCTCGCCCTACTCCGACATCGGCCCCGCCGTCACCGAACCGCCCAGGCGGCTCTGGCATGCCAGCCCGGGCAGCTCAGGCCCCACCGCCGCCTGAATCACTGAGCGCACCGCGGGAACGCGTCCCTTCCTCACGGGAACCACGCGCAGGTGCGGTGACCTAGCCGGCGCGTCCGATCGGAGTGGAGCCCGGGGCCGGGCGCGGCTCGGGGGCGAAGGCGCGTACGGTGCCGAGCTCCGCCTGCCGGGGTGCCCGGGAGCCCCGCTGGAGCCGGGTCAGCTCGCGTACGGTGGCCGCGCACAGCAGGGCCGCCAGCGCCGAGCAGGTCAGCTCCAGCAGGCCCACCCCCGTCAGGTCGAGCTCCGACGAGCCGAGCGGCAGTCGCACGGTGACCAGCGTCAGCATGGCCAGCCAGCTCACCCACCAGCCGGTCAGCAGCGCCAGCCACCGGCCGCGGCGGCCCGCGGGCGGCCGGGCGCCGCGCCACACCTCGTCGACCAGCACGGCCGGGGCGATCAGGTTGACGCCCGGGATCAGCCAGGCGGCCGCCACGGGGCCGGTCGCGGCCGAGCGGTCGTTGGCCTGCCTGGCCCGCACGAGCCAGGTCACGTAGGCGGCGGCGACCGCGACGGAGGTGCCCGCCACCAGCATCATCAGCACCGCGAACACCGTCACCGCCCCGACAACGGCCTCCGCGTCGGCCCCTGTGGGCCGGCCGCCGAACGCGGCGAGCTGCACGGCGAGGTCGCGGCCCCGCGCCTGCTCGAAGATCACGAGAGCGCCGGTGGAAAGGACCTGGGCGACCAGAGTCACGTGTACGGCGAGGGCGGCTCTCGCGGGCGATGCCTGGGTGTGGCGCACGTTGTTCTCCCATGGCCATGCGCTGAGGTTCTGACTCACTTGTATCCCGTGAGCCCTCCTGTTAATCAGCTCACCACACCGGATTCCCACGCCCACGCCGCGATCTCCACCCGGTTCCTGACTCCCAGCTTGGCGAAGATGCTGCCGAGGTGCGTCTTGACCGTAGACAGCGACACGAACAACTCCGCGGCCACCTCCTGATTGGTGCGGCCCCTGGCGATCAGGCGTACGACGTCCAGCTCGCGATCGGTCAGCGGATCGTTCACCGGAGCCGGGGCACGCCGGGGCTGGGCCACGTGCTGGAGCAGCCGTACGGTCACCGACGGCGACACCAGCGCGTCGCCCGCCGCCGCGGCCCTGACGGCCTCGATCAGCAACGTGGGCCCGCTGTCCTTGAGCAGGAACCCCGTCGCGCCTGAGCGCAGGGCTCCATAGACGTACTCGTCCAGGTCGAAGGTGGTGACGATGACGACCCGGAACGGGTTCTCGACCCCCGGCCCCGCCAGGACCCGGGTCACCTCCAGGCCGTCGAGCTTGGGCATCCTGATGTCGAGCAGGCACACGTCGGGCCTGAGCCGGCGGGCCTGCGCCACGGCCTCGGCGCCGTCGGCCACCGCGGCCACGACCTCAATGTCCGGCTGCGCGTCCAGAATCATCTGGAAGCCGGTGCGTACCAGTTGCTGATCGTCGGCGACGAGAACCCGAATAGTCACGCCCCAACTTTAGAGATCGGCCGTTCGGCCGATGCGGTTCTGGCCGCCCGGCCGATCCGCCGCACCCCCGGCGGCCCCGAGGCTGGACCTCATGAACGACGTGCTTGTTGGACGAGGCCTGGCCAAGAGGTTCGGGCAGACGGTCGCCCTGGGCGGTGTGGACATCGCGGTGCGCGCCGGCGAAGCCGTGGCGATCATGGGCCCGAGCGGCTCGGGCAAGTCGACGCTGCTGCACTGCCTGGCCGGGATCATGAAGCCGGACGCGGGCGAGGTGCACCTGCTCGGCCGGCGCATCGACACCATGTCCGAGCGCAGGCGCAGCGCGCTGCGCCGCACCCGCTTCGGCTTCGTCTTCCAGTTCGGCCAGCTCCTGCCCGAGCTGCCCGCGGAGGAGAACGTGGCGCTCCCGCTCATGCTGGACGGGGTGCCGCGAGCGCAGGCCGTGCGCCGGGCGCGCGAGTGGTTCGCGCCGCTCGGCCTGCAGTCCATGGAGGGCAGGCGGCCCGGCGAGCTGTCCGGCGGCCAGGCGCAGCGGGTGGCCATCGCCAGGGCGCTGGTGAGCCGCCCGGCCGTGGTGTTCGCGGACGAACCCACGGGGGCGCTCGACCAGCGGACAGGGCACGACACGATGCGGCTGCTCGCGGAGGCGACCAAGCACAACGACGCGTCCCTGATCGTCGTCACCCACGACCCGGAGGTGGCCGCGTGGTGCGACCGCGCGGCCGAGGTCCGCGACGGCCTGATCGTGCCGAGCGGGGTGCGCGCGTGAACCTCGCACTGACCTGGCGGCTGCTGAAGGGCGGCGGCAAGGGGATGCTCGGCACCTGGCTCACCCTGGCCGCCGTCGCCGTGTCCACGGCGCTGCTGCTGTTCGCCGTGGCCGCGAACTTCGCCTTCGAGGCCAGGGGCGAGCGCGGCGCCTGGCGCAACCCGGTGCCCGCGGCGTCCGGCGCGGTGGCCGTCCAGGCGGCCCGCTACGACTACGTACGCGACCAGGCGATCACCGTCGTCGACCTGGCCGCGCTCGGCCGGGCGCCCGCCCCGCCCGGCATGCCGCGGTTCCCCGCCCCCGGCGAGGTGTGGCTCTCGCCCGCGCTGGCCGAGCTGGCCGCGCGACTGCCCGCGGCCGAGCTCGCCGACCGCTACCCCGATCCCGCGGGGGTGCTCGGCGACGAGGCGCTGATCCATTCGGACGAACTCGTCGCCGTCGTCGGCCACGAACCCGGCGCGCCCGCGCTGACCGCGAAACGCAGCGACGACTGGGTCATCTCCAAGCCGCCCGCCAAGGTGGCCGATCTGGCGGGCGCGCCGAGCGAGGACTCGCAGGCGTACCGGGTGCTCGCGCTCATCGCGAGCGTGCTCATGGTGGTGCCGCTGCTGGTGTTCGGCGGCGCCGCGGCCAGGCTCACGGTGGCCCGGCGCGACCAGCGGCTGGCCGCGCTGCGGCTGGTCGGCGCGACGCCGGGCCAGGTCGTCGCCATGACCGTGGCCGAGGCGATGATCGTGGCGCTGGCCGGCGCGCTCGTGGGGACGGTCGCGTTCGCCGTGGCCGTGCCGCTGCTGGCGGGCATCGAGATGCAGGGCGGCCCCTGGTTCGCCGCCGACCTGTTCCCCGGTCCGCTGGTCCTGGCCGCGGTTTTGGTGGCGGTGCCGCTGCTGGTGGGTCTGTCCGCGGTGATCGGGCTGCGGCGCGTCGTGGTGAGCCCGCTCGGCGTGGCCAGGCGGGAGACCCCGCCCGCCATGCGGTTCGTACGGGTGCTCGCACTGCTGGCGGTGCTGGCCGTGTTCCCGATGCTGACCAGGGGCTCCAGCGTCACGGTCATCGCCGTGGCGCTCGGGCTGGCGTTCCTCTGCGTCAACCTGGCCGGGCCCTGGGTGGTGGGGATGATCGGCAGGATCACGGCCGCGAGCGCGCGGAGGCCGGCCCGGCTGCTGGCGGGCCGGCGGCTGGTGGACGACCCGCGCTCGGCCTGGCGCACGGTGGGCGGCGTGGCGCTGACCGGATTCGTGGCGGGCTTCCTCGGCCTGCTCAGCCCGGGGGCGTTCGAGGGCGAGACCGGGCCGCCCCAGCTCCGGGTCACCGCGCCCGCCGGACAGATGACGAAGGTGACCGGACAGGCGCGCGAGCGGCTGGAGCGGGCGAAGGTGACGGCCACCGTGGAGGCGTCGGACCAGGTCGTCGTCGCCGCTCTGGGCAGCTCCGCCGACGCCGCCGCCGTCGACCGGGCGCGCACCGCGCTCGCCGGGCTCGTCCCCGGCCGCACCCCCACGACGAAGACGGACGACCAGCGCTTCGGCGTGCAGATCCTGGCCGACGTCCGCGTGGGCACGATCGTCGTGCTGTCGGTGTCGTTCCTGGTGGCCATCGCCAGCGCGGGCATCACGGCCGCGTCGGCGATCCTGGACCGGCGGCGGACGTACGGGCTGCTGCGCCTGGCGGGCACGCCGCTGGAGGTGCTCGACAAGGCCCGCCGCGCCGAGACGCTCATCCCGCTGGCCGTGATGGGCGGCGGCGCGATCCTGGTGGGGGTGTTCTGCGCGACGCCGTTCATGCTCGGCGGGATCAGCACGGTGGGCGCGGTCACGCTGCTCGCCTGCGTCGTGGCCGGCTTCGCCGGCGTGTTGGGGGCAGGCGCGCTGAGCAGGCCGCTGCTGCGGTCGGTGACCACCGACCCGGCGCCGCGCCCCGACTGACCGGCGTGCGGGGCTCAGCCCAGCACGAGGTCGCGCACCAGCTTCAGCGAGGGCTCGTCACGCGGGCCCATGACCAGCAGGCTCGTGACGGGGCTGGCGTGCCAGAGCTCCAGGCGTTCCTTGATCCGGCCGGGCGGGCCGACGAGCGAGATGCCGTCGGCCAGCTCGTCCGGGATCGCACGGAACGCCTCGTCCTTCTTTCCGGCCAGGTAGAGCGACTGGATGTGCTCGGCGGCCTCGGCGTAGCCCATCCTGCCGATGATGTCGGCGTGGAAGTTGCGCTGCTTCGCCCCCATGCCGCCGATGTAGAGGGTCAGCATCATCTTCACGCCGTCCAGCGCGGAGCGCACGTCGTCGGAGATCGCCACCATCACCATGGCCGCCACGTCGAAGCCCGCGGGCGCGTCCGCGAGTGACGCGCCGTACATCTCCTCGATCTTGGAGGGGAACGCGAACAGCGGAAGCCAGCCCTGGGCGATCTCGGCGGCCAGCGCGACGTTCTTCGGGCCCTCCGCCCCGAGGTAGACGGGGATGTCGGGGCGGAGCGGATGGGTGATGAGCTTGAGCGGCTTGCCCAGCCCGCCCGCGAGCGGGAGCGGGTAGTGCGGGCCGTCGCTGGTGACCGGCTCCTCGCGGCGCCACACCTTGCGCATGATCTCGACGTATTCGCGGGTCCTGGCCAGAGGCTTGGCGAACGGGCTGCCGTACCAGCCCTCCACGACCTGCGGGCCGGACGCGCCCACGCCCAGCAGTAGCCGGCCGCCGGTGAGGTGGTCGAGAGTCATCGCCGTCATCGCGGTCGTGACGGGCGGCCTGGCCGAGATCTGGGCGATGGAGGTGCCCAGTTTGATGCGGCTGGTGCGCGCGCCGTACCAGGCCAGCGGGGTAAAGACGTCGCTGCCGTACGCCTCCGCGGTCCACACCGAGTCGTAGCCGAGCCGCTCGGCGGCGAGCACCGACTCCGTTGCGTCGTCGGCGTCGCGCTGCCAGTAACCGAGATTCAGGCCGAGCTTCATGATCCACCTCCGGAGGTAGATTCCATTACCCCCGCGGTCCCCTTCAGTGTCAATGCACATCTCGCGGGAAGTGGAAGCCGTGTGCTGAAGGCTCTGTCGCGACTCGTCTGCCTGCTGCTTCTCCTGCCGGTGGGCGGGACCGCGGTGGCCGAGGGAGTCCCCCGGCCGAACATCGTGTTCGTGCTGGCCGACGACCTCGAGACCGGAACGCTCGGCCATTTCCCCAACATCACCCGGCATCTCGTCCACCAGGGCGCGTCGTTCGACCGGTATTTCGCGACCAACCCCTGGTGCTGTCCGTCGCGGGCGTCGACGCTGCGTTCGCAGTACGTCCACAGCCACCGCGTATGGACCAACACCGCGCCGGAAGGCGGGTTCGACCGCTTCCATGCGCAAGGGCTGGAACGTTCCACCATCGGGACGTGGATGAAGCAGGCGGGCTACCGCACCGCCCTCATGGGCAAATATCTCAACCACTATCCCGGCGTCACGGCCCAGGAGACATACGTGCCGCCCGGCTGGGACGAGTGGGCCGTGCCGGTGCGCAAGCTCTACCAGGAGTACGGCTACCGGCTCAACGAGAACGGCCGCGTGGCCGACTACGGCTGGTCGGAGAGCGACTACCTGACCGACGTGCTGTCCCGTAAGGCCCGCGACTTCGTGACCGCGTCGAAGGACCCGTTCTTCCTCTACCTGGCGCCCATCCCGCCGCACAACCCGGCCAACCCCGCACCCCGGCACGCCGGCGCCTTCCCCGACGCCATGGCGCCGCGGTCCCCGTCGTTCGACCAGGAGGACGTCAGCCGAGAGCCGCTGTGGGTGCGCGAGCTGCCCAGGATCGGCCCGGCCGGCGCCGAGAACATCGACGAGCGGTTCCGCGCCAGGCTGCGGGCCATGCTCGGCGTGGACGACCTCGTCGGCTCGTTGGTGAAGGCCCTGCGTGAGTCGGGCAAGCTCGGCGACACCTACATCTTCTTCGCCTCCGACAACGGCTTCCACCTGGGCACGCACCGGCTCAGGCGAGGCAAGACCACCCCGTTCGAGGAGGCGGTCAGGGTGCCGCTCGTCGTGCGCGGCCCCGGCGTCGCCGCCGGCTCCAGGATCGACCCGCTGACCTCCGCCGTGGACCTGCCGGCGACGTTCGCGGCGCTGGGCGGGGCTCCGCTTCCGCCGTTCGCGGAGGGCCGTTCGCTGGTGCCGCTGCTGCGGGGCCACCCGCCGGCGCAGTGGCGCAGGAACGTGCTGGTCGAGTTCGCCAGGCCGGCCAACAGGGCGTCGGCTCGGCAGACTCCGGTGCCCGGCTATCGAGCGTTGCGTACGGATCGCTACACCTATGTCCGGTACGACACGGGGGAGCGGCAGCTCTACGACCTGCACGCGGACCCGTACCAGCTGGACAACCTCGCCGCGAGCGCCGACCCCGCGTTGCTCGCCGGGCTCGAACGGCGGCTGCAGGCGATGACGGCCTGTTCGGGTGCCACCTGCAGGCAGGCGGACACGGTTCAGTGACCGGACAACGACGGGTACGCGTGCGCCAGGTGCTCCGTGACGGCCCTCGCGGCCTCGTCCGCGTCGCCGGCCTCGACGGCTCGCAGGATGCGTACGTGGTCGGCGCGCAGGATCGCGGTGTCGCCGAGGCGTTCGACCGCTTCGACCGCGTACCTCCGCATCGAGTCGCGTAGCGAGCGCATGATGGCCGCGACGAGCCGGTTGCCGGACGCGTCCGCGATCGCGCAGTGGAAGGCGGTGTCGTGCTCGACGAACTCCTCCGCCGTGCTCGCCCCGTCCATCCCGGAAAGGGCGGCGGCGAGCGCGGACGTGTCCGCCCCGGCCGAGGCGGCGTGGGAGGCGGCCCAATGCTCGATCATGTGCCGGGTGCCGATGACCTCGCGCAGTTCCAGGCCCGCCATGCCGAGGTGGAGCCGGAGCAGGTCGGTCAGCGCCGTCTCGGGGCGTGAGGTCAGCACCGCGCCCGCGTCGGGGCCCCGGCCCACCTGGGAGGAGACCACGCCGAGCGACTCCAGCACGCGCATGGCCTCGCGTACGGACGAGCGGCTGACGCCGAGCTGCTCGGCCAGCCGGCGCTCGGGAGGCAGCCGGTCGCCCGCGGTGAGGCCGTCCTCCGCGATGCGCCGCTCGATCTGGGTGAGCACCTCTTCGAACGTCCGCGTCCGCTTCACGGGACGCCAGCCGCCGTCGCCCAACGGAACCTCCCATGGTGGCCGGAAAGATTGTGGTTCGGTATGGTCTGACCATACTGTGGTCGGACCATACCTTGGAAGGAGAGCCGTGCGAGTCGCCCTGTTCATCACGTGCGTGAACGACACGCTCTTCCCCGGCACGGGCAAGGCCGTCGTGTCGCTGCTGCGCAGGCTCGGCTGCGACGTGGACTTCCCCGCCGCCCAGACGTGCTGCGGGCAGATGCACGTCAACACCGGCTACAGGCAGGAGGGCGTGCGGCTGGCCCGGCACTTCACCGAGGTCTTCGCCGGGTACGACGCGGTCGTGTCGCCGTCGGGGTCGTGCGCGGCCATGGTCCGCGAGCAGTACCCGAAGCTGGCGGGGCCGGGCAGCAGGGGAGCGGCGGCGATCGCGGCGGTGGCGCCGAAGGTGTACGAGCTGTCGGAGTTCCTGGTCGACGTCCTCAAGACAGACGATGTAGGCGCATATTTCCCGCACCGGGTGACATATCACCCGACGTGCCACTCACTCCGCGGGCTCCGCCTGGGCGACCGGCCCGCGCGGCTGCTGCGGAACGTCCGCGGGCTCGAACTCGTGCCACTGTCCGGCGAGGAGGAGTGCTGCGGCTTCGGCGGCACGTTCGCGGTCAAGAATCCGGCCGTCTCCGCCGCTATGGGCGCCGACAAGACCCGCAACATCCTGGACACGGGGGCCGAGGTGATCTGCGCGGCGGACAACTCGTGCCTGATGCACATCGGCGGCACCCTGAGCCGCCAGAGGACCGGGGTCAGGACGATGCACCTGGCCGAGATCCTCGCATCGACGGAGGAGGCCCAATGAGCGCGACTTTCCTCGGCATGCCCGGAAATTTCCCGGAAAACGCCTCGGAGGCCGTACAGAACTCCCAGCTCCGCTACAACCTCCGCAAAGCCACCTCCACCATCCGCGGCAAGCGCGCCGGCGTCGTCGCCGAGCTGCCCGACTGGCAGGACCTCCGCGCGGCCGGCAAGGCCATCAAGGACCACACCCTCCGCAACCTCGACCGCTACCTCGTCATGATGGAGGAGGCGGTGACCAGGGCGGGCGGCACCGTCCACTGGGCCAGGGACGCGGCCGAGGCCAACCGCATCGTCACCGGCCTGGTCCAGGCCACGGGCGAGCGCGAGGTCGTCAAGGTCAAGTCGATGGCCACCCAGGAGATCGGGCTCAACGAGGCCCTGGCCGAGCACGGCATCGAGGCGTACGAGACCGACCTCGCCGAGCTGATCGTCCAGCTCGGCGACGACTTCCCCAGCCACATCCTGGTCCCCGCGATCCACCGCAACCGGTCCGAGATCCGCGAAATCTTCCTCGACAAGATGCCGAAGGTCCCGGAGAACCTCACCGACGACCCATCCGCCCTTGCCGAGGCGGCACGGCTTCACCTGCGCGAACGTTTCCTCAGGAGCAAGGTCGCCATCTCGGGCGCGAACTTCATGGTGGCCGAGACCGGCACCCTGGTCGTGCTGGAGTCGGAGGGCAACGGCCGCATGTGCCTGACCCTCCCGGAGACGCTCATCAGCGTGGTGGGGATCGAGAAGCTCCTCCCCGCATGGCGGGATCTCGAGGTGTTCCTCCAGCTCCTGCCGAGAAGCTCCACAGGCGAGCGGATGAATCCCTACACGAGCATGTGGACGGGCGCCGTCGAGGGCCAGGCCTTCCACCTGGTCCTGCTCGACAACGGCCGTACCGACGTGCTCGCCGACGAGGTGGGCCGCCAGGCGCTGCGCTGCATCCGCTGCTCGGCCTGCCTGAACGTGTGCCCGGTCTACGAGCGCGCGGGCGGCCACGCGTACGGCTCGGTCTATCCGGGCCCGATCGGCGCGATCCTCACCCCGCAGCTCAGGGGCATGTCGTCCGAGCTCGACGCCTCACTGCCGTTCGCCTCCAGCCTCTGCGGCGCCTGCTACGACGTCTGCCCGGTGGCCATCGACATCCCGGAGGTCCTGGTGGACCTGCGCTCCAAGGCTCCGCACCCGGCCGCCGAGCGGGCGGGCATGAAGGTCGCAGGCTGGATACTCAACGACCACGTACGGCTCGCCCAGGCCCAGCGCCTGGCCGGCCGCCTGCGCGGGCTGGTGCCGAAACGGCTGCCGGGGCCGGCGTCGGCGTGGACCGACACGAGGGACCTGCCCGAGATCCCGGCGGAGTCGTTCAGGGACTGGTGGGAGAGAGGAGGCCGGGATGACCGCGCGTGACGAGATCCTCGCCAGGATCGGCCGGGCCGTGGCGGGCGCGCCGGACGTCGAGATCCCCCGCGGCTACCGCACGACCCAGCAGGCCGGCGACCTGGTGGAGCTGTTCGCCGAGCGCGTCGGCGACTACCGCGCGATCGTGCACGTGATCCCCGAGGCCGACGTGCCCGGCAGGATCGACGAGCTCGCCGGCAGCCGCCGCATGATCGTCCCCGACGGATTCGACCGCGCGGGCGGCTGGGCCGACCTCGGCACGGCCGACGGCGTGATCACCGGCTGCGCCGTGGCCATCGCCGAGACCGGCACGATCGTCCTCGACCACGGCCCCGGGCAGGGCACGCGAGCGCAGACGCTCGTCCCCGACCGCCACCTGTGCGTGGTGCGGGCCGGCCAGATCGTGGCCGGCGTGCCCGAGGCCGTCGCCAGGCTCGACCCGTCGCGCCCGCTCACCTGGATCAGCGGCCCGTCGGCCACCAGCGACATCGAGCTCAACCGGGTCGAAGGCGTGCACGGCCCCAGAACGCTCGAAGTGATCATCAGTACCTGAGCACGGCCGCCACGTCGGTGACCGCGTCGGTGAACCACAACTCCGCGTCCGTCATCGCGGTGGCCCTGACCAGCGCGGAGTCCGAACGTTCCGGCACGGGCTCCGGCACGCCCCAGCGCCGCAGCTCGTCCGGGTCGGTGGCGAGCTGGGTGCCGCCCTCGCCGATCCAGACGGGTTTCGGCAGCTCGCCGGGCGTGAGCACGGCCTGTACCCGGCCCTCGCGCAGGGCGTGCGCCACCCTCGCCATCCCGGTGGGCCCGTTCGTCTCCTGGTGACGTTCGAGCAGCTCGGCGCGCTTGCGGTCGAGCCAGCCGTCCAGCGCCCGCTCCGCGTCCTCCTCGAACTGGCCGTGGTTGGAGCGGCTGCCGTGCTCGACCATCAGCACCCTGTCGGCGGTCTTGGTGCCGAGGTGCTGCAGCAGGTAGGAACGCGACTTGGCCTCGCCCGCCACCAGGATCAGCTCGGGCCCGATGCGGCGTGCCTGCTCGTCGACCTCCTGGGCGACGGCCACGGCGTTCTTCTCCCAGGTCTCGTCCACGGCGCGCTCGTACCGCTTCTGCGACCAGCCGCCCTGAGAGGTCTTCTGCAGCGGCCACGAGGCCGCCTCCACGACGGTACGGCGCGGCGACCCGGCGCCGAACACCGTCACCTCCGCCCCCGCGTGGTCCACGATCACGCGGATGTGCGGCACGTTCTCGCCGCGCTGCATGAGCATGGGCGTGACACACGGCAGCGGCGACCACAGGGCCAGCGGGTGCGGCGGCTCCACGAGCGGCTCGCTCAGCAGCACCTCCCCGTGGGCGGCGAACAGCGCCCGGCCCGGCGTGGCCAGGCGGATCTCCTCCTCCAGCGCGTCCAGGGTGGCCTTGCGGCTCTCACCGTTCACCTCCAGCCGGTCGCGCAAACTGCGCCACTGGGCCTTGCGCTCGGGGATGGTGAACGCGCCCAGGTAGACCGAGGCGTACGGGCCCTGCCGTTCGTACAGCGGACGGAGCAGGTCGAGCCGCACGTCACCACCTCCGCTTCTCGACGCCGAGCCCGAGCGCCTCCGCCACCTCCGCCACGTTCGTGAAGCGGCGCTCCGGGAGGGAGTCCACCATGTCGGCGACCTCGTCCGGCGCCTCCATGCGATCGGCGTGCTGGACCAGGTCCTGTTTCGACGCGGGCCAGCGCGCGTCGCTCAGCCACTTGGCCAGATCGCTGCGGACGTCGACACCCCGTTGCGTGATGCCCTCCGCGGTGCCGGGCTCGTGTCCTGGCGGGTACGACTGCGACTCCTCGCCGGGAGCGGGCATGGCCTCGGGCTCCTTCCACTCCTCGGCGTGCGTCGTGCCGCCGCCGCGGACCATGCCCTCGGTCTCGTGCTTCTGCTCTTCGTCGAGCCGGGGACCGTGCTTGTCGCTCCCACGTTCCATGGTTCTCTCACTCCTCTCCAATTGCGCTCCTACCCCTGCTTTCGTGGGCAAACATCGCGAGTGTGTACCCTGCCCAGGGTGTTCGATCCCGACGTGAGCATCCCCACGGAACGGCTGACGCTGCGGCCGTTCGGCCTCCAGGACGCTGCGCGGATCCGTGCCATCGTCAAGTCCGACGCCCGGTTCCTGCCGCCGGGCGCGCCCGACAGGGTCGCGGGCGTCCCTGCCTGGCTGGCCAGGGGCGTGCACGAGCTGCGCCGCTCGGGGCAGGGCGTCCACCTGGCGATGATCGACGCCGACGGCCTCGTCGTGGGCGCCATCAGCCTGTTCAAGACCTCGTGGAGCGCCGGCACGACCGAGGTCGGCTACGGCGTCCACCCGCTCTACCGAGACCGCGGCTTCGCCACGGAGGCCCTGCGAGCGCTGGTGGCCTGGACGTTCGAGACCACCGGGCTGCGCAGGATCGACCTGACCGCCGGCATCGGCAACCTGGCCTCGCTGCGCGTGGCCCAGAAAGCGGGCTTCACCTGGGAAGGCGTGCTGCGGGCCGCGGTGCTCGACGACGACGGGCCGCACGACCTCGTCATGTTCGGCCTGCTGCGCGGGGACCGCCGCGTTCCCTCCGACACCCTGCCCAGGACGGAACTGCGCACGGAACGGCTGCTGCTGCGGCCGCCCGCACCCGACGACGTCCCCGACCTCGCCGCCACGGCGGCCGACCCGGTCACCCAGGCCAGGACGGGCGTACCGCGCGGCTACACCGAAGAGCACGCGCGGGAGTTCGTCGACTTCTGCGAGCGCACCCGGATCAGGGGAGCGGGCATCGCCTGGACCGCTGTGGATCGCGACACCGGCCGCTACGCCGCCACCGTGGACCTCAGGGACGTCGACTGGTCACACCGGACCGCCGAGATCGGCTACATGACCGCTCCCTGGGTACGCGGCAGGGGGTACGCGGGCGAAGCCGTGCTCGCGATCGCGCGCTGGCTGTTCGACCGGCACGGTTTCCACCGGCTCGAGTTGCGCGCCTCCGTGCGGAACACCGCCTCCCAGCGCGTCGCGGAGAAGGCCGGCTTCGTCCGCGAGGGCGTCGCCCGCGCCTCACTCGGCGGCGACGACCTCGTCGTCTACAGCCTCATCCCGTCCGACCTGGCCTGAAGGCACGCCGGACTTTCCCTTCCACCCTTTGTGAAACCACCCGGTAGCCGTCACCCTTGAGATGAGGGACGGTGAGGCGTGATGATCACGGTGGTCGGCTGGGACGGATCCGAGCTCTCCCCCAAGGCGGCGGAGAAACTGCGTGAGGCCCGGCTCGTCATAGGTCCCGACGCCATTCTCGGGCGGCTCAAGCTCTCCGCCCCGGCCGTGGGCGACGGCTCGCTGCTGGAGACCCTCGACGACCACCTCGAACACGGCGAAGGGCCCGTGGTCGTGCTCGCCGAGGGCGATCCCGGCTTCTTCGGCGCCGTACGCACCCTGCGCGCCCACGGCGTCAAGCCCACCGTGCTGCCCGCGATGTCGCCGGTCACCCGCGCCTTCGCCTGTGCGGGGCTCAACTGGGACGACGCGCTCGTCGTCGCCCCCTCAGGCCCCGGCGAGCTCGGCCGCGTCGTCAACGCCTGCCGCGCCCACCCCAAGGTGGCGCTGCTCGTGGCACCCGGCGTCGGCCCCGGCGAGGTCGCCAGGGAACTGGCCCCCACCACGCCCCGCACGCTCCTCGTGTGCGAGAACCTCGGCGGACCCGACGAGCGAATCACCCACAGCCGCATGGGCGAGGCCACGACCCGGCCGTGGAAGGACCCCGACGTGCTCCTCGTCATCGACCCGCTCCACCAGCATAGGGAGCCGAGCTGGGTCGCGGGGGCGCGGCCGGGGCCGGCGGAGTGGGCGCTGCCGTTCGAGGGCGCGCTGCCCGCGGAGGCCAGGGCGTACATCCTGGCCAAGCTCGGCCCGCGCCTCGGCGACCTGGTGTGGGACGTCGGCGCGGGCGCCGGCGAGATCGCCGTCGAGTGCGCGAGGCTCGGCGCGGCCGTCATGGCCGTCGAACGCGACGAGGCGGCGTGCGTCCGGCTGCGCGCCAACGTGCTGGAACACGGCGTCAAAGTGGCTCTGACCAGGGGACAGGCGCCGCCCGCGCTCGAGCCGCTGCCCGACCCCGACGCCGTCTACGTGGGCGGCGGCGGGCCCGACGTCATCGTGGCCTGCGCCGCCCGCCGCCCGCGCTCGCTCGTATGCGCGGTCAAGAAGCTGGAGCAGGTGCCCGCCGTGCTCGACCGCCTCCGCGAGCAGGGATACCGTGGTGCAGGCACCCAGATCCTGGCCTCCACGCTGACGCACGACCCCGGCGGCTCCCACCTCCTGACCGCCGCTGAACCGGTTTTCGTGGTCCACGCGACACCCGCGCACACAACGTGACCTGTTCCCTACCGCTGTGCATCGGTTATCCTCGCGTGACTTTGTCTAACGCACCGGAGAATTCCTCACAATGAAGCCGCCGCTCCTGCTGATCGGGCAGGGCTCACAGGATGACGCCTACGCCGCGGAGTTCGGCAGGTTCGTACACCGGCTCCGCTGCCGCCTCGACCAGACGGGCGCCGACGTCTCGGGCGGCTACCTGGAGCGGGCCACGCCCAGGCTGAGCGACTCCGTCGCCTCCCTGGTCGCCAGGGGGCACCACCGGCTCGTGGCGCTGCCGCTGAGCCTCAGCAGGGTGAGCGACGACTTCCCCGCCGCGATGGCCCGCGAGCAGCAGCGCCACCCCACGCTGATGTACGACTACGGCCGCCCGCTCGGCCCCGACCACCGCGTGCTCGCGCTGCTGGCCGAACGGCTCAACGACGCCGCCACCGAGATCTCCAGGCCCCGCGCGCTCGAACTGGCCGGCGCCAGGCCGCGGCTGCGGGCCGTCGACTCGCTGCCCCCCGAGGAGTACAACGCGCACGTCGAGCCGGGTGACACCGCTGTCGTCCTGGTCGGCGAGGGCTCGACCGACGCGGCCGCCAACGCCGAGATCCACCGCGTCTCGCGGCTGTTCTGGGAGACGCACGCCTACGACTTCATGACCGTCGAGACCGCGTTCGTGTCCGTCACCCCGCCGGGGGTCCCCGGCGGTCTCGAGCGCTGCCGCCGACTGGGGGCCAGGCGGGTGATCGTGGTGCCCTACCTGCTGTTCGCCGGCGGCCTGCTGGAGCGCGTGTGGGCGCAGGCGCTGGCGTACGGCGCGGGGCACCCCGATCTCGACATCCGCTGTGCCGAGGTGATCGGCGACTGTGAGACGCTGGCCGATGTCGTGATCGACCGCTACGAGGAAGCACTCCAGCTCGTCCCGCGACCGTAGGTCCCGGCCCCGCGGCCTTCTCGACCGTGGACCCACCGCTCGTCCCGCTCTCCAAGATCCACCAGCTGGTCCCCGCTCCCGGAGGCTCACTCCAGCTCGTACCGGAGGTTGCCGTGCTCGCAGAGACGCTCGCCGCGATCCGCCCCGCCGACCAGCGGGCGCTCGCCGAGGCCCGAGCCCATCAGGATCGCCTCACCAAGCCCCGCGGCTCGCTCGGCGCGATGGAGGACGTCGCGGTCCGGCTCGCCGGCGCGGCGGGCACCTGCCCGCCGCCCGCCCCCTGGCCGGCGGCGCTGGCCATCTTCGCCGCCGACCACGGCGTGCACGCCCGAGGTGTCTCCCCGTGGCCGCAGGAGGTCACGGTGCAGATGGTCGCCAACTTTCTCTCCGGCGGCGCGGTCGCCAACGCCTTCGCCGCCCAGGCGGGCGTGCCGGTGACGGTGGTGGACGTCGGGGTCGCGGCCGACCTGCCCGACGCGCCCGGCCTCGTCAAACACAAGATCGCCTACGGCACGGCGGACCTGTCCCAAGGGCCCGCGATGACCGTCGACCAGGCCGTCAGGGCGCTGGAGGTCGGCATCGTCGTCGCCGGAGGCCTGGTCGCGGAGGGCGCGCGCTGCCTGATCGCCGGCGACATGGGCATCGCCAACACCACCGCCTCGGCCGCCCTCGTCTCCGCCTTCACCGGCAAGGACCCGGCCGAGGTGACCGGCAGGGGCACCGGCATCGACGACAGGACCTACGAGCGCAAGGTCGCCACCGTACGCAGGACGCTGCAGGTCAACGGCCTGGCCGCCGACGAGCCCGCCGCCGGCGCGGAGGGCCGCGGCTCCCGCGTGCCGCCGCCCGGTGAGGCGCGCCCGCTGTCCGCCGGCTCCTCGCCCAGCGAGGCGCTGCGGGCCCTGGCCGCCGTGGGCGGGTTCGAGCACGCCGCCATCGCCGGCTTCATCCTGCACGGCGCCGCGGCCCGCGTACCGGTGATCCTCGACGGCGTGATCGCCGGTGCCGGCGCCCTCGTGGCGGCCGCGCTCGACCCCGCGGCCATCGACCACTGCGTCGCCGGTCACCGCTCCGCCGAGCCGGGCCACGCCGTCACCCTCGACCACCTCGGCCTGCGGCCCCTGGTAGACCTGGAACTGCGGCTCGGTGAGGGAACCGGCGCGCTGCTCGCGCATCCGCTGGTGTGCGCGGCCGTGCGGGTGATGCACGACGTGGCCACGTTCGACGCGGCAGGGGTGACCGAGAAGCCCGTGTGATACCTGGAGATGGTGAGCTTGTCCCGCTACGGCCCCATGTACGGCCCTGACGTCACGTTCCTCGGTGTCGACCGCTGCGACGTGGCAGACCCGGCGAGCTACGAGGACGCCGACGTGGTCATCGTCGGAGCCCCGTTCGACGGGGGCACCTCCAACCGCCCCGGCGCCAGGTTCGGGCCGATGGCGCTGCGCCAGGCCTGCTACCTGCCGCACGACGGTTCCCGGCCGAGCCTGGCGCTGCGCGTCGACGCCCTGCGCGACCTGCGGGTGCTGGACGCGGGCGACGTCGAGTGCTACTCGGGCGACGTGGAGGGCTCGCTGGACGCCATCGAGGAGGCGGTGCACCGGGTGGCCGCCTCGGGCTGCGTACCGCTGGTGCTCGGCGGTGACCACACGGTCGCGCTGCCCGACGCCAGGGGGACCGCCAGGGCGTACGCGCCCGGCCGTACGTCGATGATCCATTTCGACGCGCACGCCGACACGGGGAACATCTCGTTCGGCCACCTGTACGGCCACGGCCAGCCGATGCGGCGCCTCATCGAGTCGGGTGCCATCCGGGGCGACAGGTTCCTGCAGCTCGGGCTGCGCGGCTACTGGCCGGAGCCCGAGACGCTGGACTGGATGGCCGCCCAGGACATGCGTTCGTACGAGATGACCGAGATCGTCGCCCGCGGGCTCGAAGAATGCCTCACCGAGTCGTTCCAGATCGCGCTCGACGGCTGTGACCAGGTCTTCCTGTCCGTCGACATCGACGTGTGCGACCCCGGTCACGCGCCGGGCACCGGCACGCCGGAGCCCGGCGGGCTGACGGCCCGGCAACTCCTCGACGCGGTCCGCAGGATCTGTTACGAGTTGCCCGTGGCGGGGATGGAGGTGGTGGAGGTGGCGCCGCCGTACGATCACGCGGACATCACCGCCTACCTCGGGAACCGGGTTATCCTTGAGGCCTTGTCAGCGATGGCCAGACGCCGCAAGGACGACCAGGGCGGGCCGCGCTGGGATCCCCGTCAGCCGCTCCTCGACGGTCGCCAGTCCGAGCGCAGCACTTCGACGCAGTGACAGCCGGTAGGTTTTACGTCCTAGCACAACCTTCGCGAACGGGAGATTCCCCCCATGGGTCCCTACCTCCTCGGCCTGAGGCTTTCCGGCCGCCGGGTCCTCGTGGTGGGCGGCGGGCGCGTCGCGCAGCGGCGGGTCCCCGCGCTGCTGGACGCCGGCGCGGAGGTCACCGTCGTCTCGCCGGGTGTCACCCCGGCCCTCGACGACCTCATCGCCGCGGGCAGGGTCGCCTGGCACGCCCGGCCCTACGAGGTCGGCGACTGCGACGGGGCCTGGCTCGTGCAGGCCTGCACGGATGACAGGTCGGTCAACACGGCGGTCGCCGCCGAGGCCGAGGCCAAGCGCGTGTGGTGCGTGCGGGCCGACGACAAGGACGCCTCCGCCGCCTGGACCCCGGCGACAGGCCGCGTCGACGAGATCAGCGTGGCCGTCACCGCGGGCGGCGACCCGCGCAGGGCCGCCGGCATCAGGGACGCCGTCATCGGCGCGTTGCGTGACGGCACGGTCGACGCCCGGCGCAACCGCACCAAACCCGTCGGTGTCGCCCTTGTCGGCGGCGGGCCCGGCGACCCCGGCCTGATCACCGTGCGCGGCCGCCAGCTGCTCGCGCAGGCCGACGTGGTGGTGGCCGACCGGCTCGCGCCCCGTGGCCTGCTCGACGAGTTGGCCCCCGACGTCGAGCTGGTCGACGCGGCCAAGGTCCCCTACGGCAGGGCGCTGTCCCAGGAGACGATCAGCGAGCTGCTGGTCGACCGCGCCAGGCAGGGCAAGTTCGTGGTCCGGCTCAAAGGCGGCGACCCGTTCGTGTTCGGGCGCGGCGGCGAGGAGATGATCGCCTGCGCCCATGCGGGCATCCCGGTGCTGGTGGTGCCGGGCATCACGAGCGCCGTCGCGGTCCCCGCCTCGGCCGGGGTGCCGGTCACCCATCGAGGCGTCAGCCAGGAGTTCCACGTGATCTCCGTGCACGTGGCGCCCGACGACCCCCGGTCCACCGTCGACTGGCCCGCGATGGCCCGTTCCCAGGGCACTCTGGTGTTGATGATGGCCGTCGAGCGGCTCGCGAAGGTGGCCGAGACACTCGTTCGAGACGGACGTGCGCCGGAGACTCCCGTAATGGTGGTGCAGGACGGTACCCTTCCGACGCAGCGGGCGGTCACCGCTTCGCTTTCCACCGTGGCCGACCGCGTGTCCGCGGCTGGGATCCGCCCGCCGGCGATCGTCGTCGTCGGTGACGTCGTGAGGGTCGGCCAGGAGGTCGAGATGGTTCGAGCGGAGCGCTTGCCGTGAACACGGCCATGGATGACGGGCGGCAAGAGTCACCCGGGAAGCAGACGACCAGCTTCCGCCCGGTGACTGACGATGACCTCGACGAGGTCCGGGACGACAGCGCCCCGGAGGGGGCGCGAGAGGAGCCGGAGGCGGTGGACAGGCGCGCACGTGAGCCGTCGGCCTCGCAGAAGCCCGCGGCGGCCGAGAATCCTTCCATTGCGCTTCAGGCCGACGAGGAGCCAGGGCGGCCGTCCCTGTTCGAGAAGCCGGCGGCCCTGCGCGCGCCTGCGGATGACGACGAGACCGGCGCGGCCGAACGCCCCTCCCTCTTCGTCAAGCCGGCCTCACTCGGCGGCCCAGGCCCCCGCAGCACCCCCGCGCCTCAGGACGCCCCGTCCGGCCGCGCACCGGCCGCGAGCGCAGAGC
>NZ_SMJZ01000111.1 GCF_004348345.1 Nonomuraea longispora | reverse complement strand
CTCCGGCAGCGCCCGGTAGATCACCGCCGCCACGGGCACCGCCACGGCGGCCCCCGCGATGCCCGCGAGGATGCCGCCGACCGCCAGCACCAGGATGATCGCCAGCGGGTGGAAGTTGAGGGCACGCCCGACGATCAGGGGCTGGAGCACGTGGTTCTCCAGCTGCTGCTCGATGACGAGGATGCCGAGGAAGATCAGCGCGAAGATGAGGCCCTTGGCGCCCAGCGTGACGAGCGTGGCGACGGTGCCCGCGAAGAAGATCCCGACGATGGGGATGAAGCTGGCGAAGAAGATCAGCACGGCCAGCGGCGCCCACAGGGGCACCCCCATGCCGGCCAGCACGATTCCCATGATCAGACCGTGCACGGCGGCGACGGCCACGGTGCCCTGCACGTAGTGGGACAGCGTGGTCCACGCGGCCCGCCCCGCACGGTCGACGCGCGGAGCCACGCTGCCGAACGCCTTGAGGAACCACGCCCAGATCCGGTCGCCGTCCTTGAGCAGGAAGAACGTCACGAAGAGCAGCAGCACGATGGACGCGAGCACCTCGAAGGCGACCGCGCCGGCCGACAGGACGGTGCCCGTGATGGCCGTGCGTTGCGCGTTGACCATGTCGACGACCTCGTCGACGTAGCCGATGATCTGCGCCTCTTCCAGCTGCAGCGGGCCGCTGATCAGCCATTCCTGCACGGATCTGGCGGTCTCCTGTACCTGCCGGACGAGGTTGGGGAACTCCTCGCTGGCCCGCGCCCCGACGAGCCAGCCGGTGCCGGCCAGGACGGCCAGCGCCACCAGCATGGTGATCCAGGTGGCGTAGATGGGCCGCATGCCGGCGCGGCGCAGGGCGTTGGTCAGCGGGAACAGCAGCGCGGTCAGCAAGAGGGCGATCGCCACGGGCAGCGCCACGAACGTGAGGCCGGCGATGACCTGGACGAAGTAGTAGACGACCACGCCGACGAGGATCAGGCACCCGCACCATGCGGCCATCTTGGCCAGGACGGGCGGCACGAGATTGGTTGGGCGGTCGGGAAGCACGGTTCAAGACTGGCATGTCCCGGCGGCGGATGCGCGCGGTTGCCGCACTGGTGTGATCTCCCGCGGGCCGGCCTGACGCCGTCGTGCCCGGCGTGCCCGGCTAGCCCCGGCCAGCGGTCATGGGCAACTCGCGCATGCCGCGCAGGGGCGAGGTGACCAGCCACATCGTCGGTCCCGCCTGGAGGAGGTCAGGCTCGTCGACGTCGAGGAGGCCGACCGACACGGGCGTCAGCCCAGCTGGACCTCGGCGTGCAGCGCGTCGCCGTGCTCCAGGACGAACTCCTCGACGTTGCCCGCCGCGCACAGGTCGTCCTGGGCCAGGCGCACGAGCGCGATCTCAGGGCCCGAGACGGTGAGCCTGCTGACCTCGGCCCGCATCGACAACTTGGCCTCCGACTTGGCCTTGCGCACGCGCCCGAGCACGTCCGAGGCGACGGCCAGCACCGCCGGGTCACCGTCGCCGCGCCCGCCCCTGGGCTCGGCCTGGGGCCACGGCGCGCGGTGGACCGAGCCCTCACGCCACCACGACCACACCTCCTCGGTCACGAAGGGAAGGAACGGCGCGAACAGCCGCAGCAGCACGTCGAGCGCCTGCCGCAACGCCGCGTGCGCGGACGCCGCGGCGGGGCCGGACTCGTAGGCGCGGGCCTTGACCAGTTCCAGGTAGTCGTCACAGAACGCCCAGAAGAAGCGTTCGACGGCCTCCAGCGCCCTGGTGTGGTCGTAGGCGGCGAGCCCCTCCCCCGCCTCGCGTACGGTGTCGGACAGGGCGGTCAGCATCGACAGGTCGAGCGGCTCGGTGACGTCGCCCTCGCTGCCGGCCAGCCCGAGCACGAACTTCGAGGCGTTGAGGATTTTGATCGCCAGCCGCCGGCCGATCTTGAGCTGCCCGGCGTCGAAGGCGGTGTCGACGCCGTAGCGCCCGTTGGCCGCCCAGTAGCGAACGGCGTCGGAGCCGTGCTTGTCCAGCAGGTCGAGCGGGGTGACGACGTTGCCCTTGGACTTGGACATCTTCTTGCGGTCGGGGTCGAGGATCCAACCCGAGATGGCCGCGTTGCTCCACGGCAGCCCGCCGAACTCGTAGTGCGACCTGACCACGGTCGAGAACAGCCAGGTGCGGATGATCTCGTGCGCCTGCGGCCGCAGATCGGCCGGGAAGACCCGCTTGAACAGGTCGTCGTCGCTCTCCCAGCGGCCGGCGATCTGCGGCGTCAGCGACGAGGTGGCCCAGGTGTCCATGACGTCGGGGTCGGCCACGAACCCGCCGGGCACGCCGCGCTGGTCCTCGGTGTAGCCGGGCGGCACGTCGGTGGACGGGTCGATCGGCAGGGTGTCCTCGGCTGGCAGGATCGGCGCGTCGTGAACGGGCCGGCCCGACTCGTCGACCGGATACCAGACGGGGAGGGGCACGCCGAAGAAGCGCTGGCGGGAGATCAGCCAGTCGCTGGTGAGCCCCTGCACCCAGTTGTCGTAGCGGACGCGCATGTGCGGCGGGTGCCACACGAGCTCCCGGCCCCGCTCCAGCAGCCGCTCGCGCAGTTTCTCGTCGCGTCCGCCGTTGCGGATGTACCACTGCCGGGTGGTGACGATCTCCAGCGGTTTGTCCCCGCGCTCGTAGAACTTCACCGTCCGCCGCACCGGCTTGGGGTCGCCCTCCAGGTCACCGGCCTCGCGCAGCAGCTCCACGATCCGCTCGCGCGCGCCGTGGACGGTCTTGCCCGCCAGCTCTTTGTACGGCGCGGCGTCGACGCCCTCGGGCGGCTCGGGCAACAGCCGGCCGTCCCAGCCGATGACCGGCCGGGTTGGCAACTGCAGCTCACGCCACCAGGTCACGTCGGTGACGTCACCGAACGTGCAGATCATCGCGATGCCGGTGCCCTTGTCCGGCTCGGCCAGGCGGTGGGCCAGCACCGGCACCTCGACGCCGAACAGCGGCGTCAGCACCGACGTGCCGAACAGCGGCTGGTAGCGCTCGTCGTCGGGGTGGGCGACCAGAGCCACGCAGGCCGGGATCAGCTCGGGCCGGGTGGTCTCGATCCAGACCGGCCCCTGCTCGCCGTAGAAGGAGATCTTGTGGAAGGCGCCGGGCCACTCGCGGTCCTCGAGCTCGGCCTGCGCGACGGCGGTGCGGAAGGTGACGTCCCACAGCGTGGGCGCCTCGGCGAGGTAGGCCTCGCCGCGCCTGAGGTTGCGCAGGAACGCCCGCTGGGAGACCGCCCGGGACTCGTCGCTGATGGTGGTGTAGAGCAGCGACCAGTCGACCGACAGGCCGACCCGCCGCCACATCTCCTCGAACACCTGCTCGTCGACGGCGGTCAGTTCGTGGCAGAGCTCCACGAAGTTGCGCCGCGAGATGGGCACGTCACGCTTGCCCGGCTTGTCCGGCGGGACGAAGTCAGGGTCGTAGGGCAGCGACGGATCGCAGCGCACGCCGTAGACGTTCTGCACCCGGCGCTCGGTGGGCAGGCCGTTGTCGTCCCAGCCGATGGGGTAGAACACCGACTTGCCGATCATCCGCTGGTAGCGGGCCATGATGTCGGTCTGGGTGTAGGAGAAGACGTGCCCGACGTGCAGCGAGCCCGACACGGTGGGCGGTGGCGTGTCGATGGAGTAGACCTGCTCGCGCGGAGCGGACCTGTCGAAACGGTAGGTGCCCTCAGCGTCCCAACGAGCTACCCATACCTGCTCCAAACCATCAAGGGTCGGCTTTTCCGGCATGGAGGCATGGCCTGGTCGCTGTTGAGTCATGCCTCCTTATGCTACGGCTTCGGCGTACGGGAAGCGGTACAGACTAGTGTTCGTTACCAACGGGAAGGGAGATCGGCATGGCGGAGGACAAGCCAGACGTGGCCTGGCGGGTCATCGGCGGCTTGGTGGGGCTCGTGACGGCCTGGGCGGCCAGGAAGATCCTCGGGTTCGTCTGGGTCAAGGCGACCGGCAAGGAGCCCCCCATCGACACAGACTCGCCCGAGGTCAGCCTGGGTGAGGCCATCGGTTACGCCGTCCTCATGGGCGTCGGCATGTCCGTGGCCCAGATCGTGGTCAACCGGACCGCCAAGAAGCGTTACGACGCGTGGAAGGCTGTGAAGCAGGTGACTCCAGGGCATTGAGGAACTCACTCGCCCAGCGGTCCACGTCATAGGTGGCCACCCGGCGGCGCATGGTGCGCATCCGGCGGGCCAGCTCGTGCGGCGTGGCCCGCATGGCCGTCATCATCTGGCGCTTGACGTCCTCCACGTCGTACGGGTTGACGAGGTACGCCTGGCGCAGCTCGTCCGCCGCCCCGGTGAACTCGCTGAGCACCAGCGCGCCGTTGAGGTCGTGGTGGCAGGAGACGTACTCCTTGGCCACCAGGTTCATCCCGTCTCGCAACGGGGTGACGACCATGACGTCGGCGGCGAGATAGAGCGCGGCCAGCTCCTCCTGGTCGTAGGACTGGTGGAAATACTGCACGGGCTGGTAGCCCAGCTGCGCGTGCTCGCCGTTGATCCGGCCCACCTGGAGCTCGATGTCGTCGCGCAGGCGCCGATACTCCTCCACCCGTTCCCTGCTCGGCGTGGCGATCTGCACGAACACCGCCTCGTTCGGCTGCAGCCGCCCGTCGTTGAGCAGCTCGCCGAACGCCTCCAGCCGCTGGCCGATGCCCTTGGTGTAGTCGAGGCGGTCGACGCCGAGCAGCACGTGTTCGGGGTCGCCCAGCTCGACCCTGATCTCCTTGGCCCTGGCCGCGATGTGCGGCTCGCGTACGAGCGAGTCGAGGTGGGCGAAGTCCACGGAGATCGGGAACGCCTGCGTGGTGACGATGCGGTCGTCGAGGAAGATCTCGTTCCCCTTGTACGGCAGCCCGAGCAGCCGCCTGCACAACCGGCGGAAGTTGGAGGCGCCGCCGGGGAGCTGGAAGCCGACCAGGTCGGCCCCGAGCAGCCCTTCGACCAGTTCCTTGCGCCAGGGCAGCCGCCAGAACAGCTCCGTCGGCGGGAACGGGATGTGCAGGAAGAACCCGATCCGCAGGTCGGGCCGCAACCTGCGGAGCATCGCGGGCACCAGTTGCAGCTGATAGTCCTGCACCCACACGACCGCTCCCTGTTCGGCGGCGTCGGCGGCAGCGGCGGCGAAACGTTCGTTGACCGAGCGGTAGGTCTCCCACATCTCCCGGTGGTAGATCGGCGGGGCGACGACGTCGTGGTACAGCGGCCACAGGGTCGCGTTGGAGAAGCCCTCGTAGTACAGCTCAACTTCGCTGGCGGACAGCGGGATCGGGACGAGGTTCATGCCGTCCTGCTCGAACGGCTCGAGCTTCTCGTCGGGCGCCCCGTGCCAGCCGGCCCAGGCTCCGTGGCGGCGCTTCATCACCGGTGCGATCGCGGTGACGAGCCCGCCAGGACTCCTGCGCCACGAGGCCGTTCCGTCAGGCTCGATCGTGCGGTCCACCGGCAACCGGTTCGCGACGATCAGAAACGAGCTACGGCCAGTCACGCAGTCCTCCTCTAGGGGTCAAATGTCGGGAAGTCGCCAAGAGCGCGACTCATAGCGACCGCCACCGACTCCGGCCCCGCATGGGGGATGATCGCGGCGATGTGGGAGTCGGGCCTGATGAGCCATGCCTCATCGGGCCCGGCGCCGAGCTTCCCGGCGAGCGAGCCTGTCCCGTCCATCTCCGCGAACCCACGTACGGCGAGCGGTGCCTTAATGACCTTGCCCATAACCTGCACAAACAAACGCGAATCGCACATTTCACCCAGCAGAACCAGGAAACCGTCCCGGCAGAACTCCCGCAGCCTGCCCTCGGGCAACGCCACGTCCGGAAGGATCACCCCTGGGGCGGGCACGCAGGGTGAGCCCCTGGGCGGCCTGCCGGAAAACGGACGTGCCGGATCCGGCGTCGTGAGCGGCGAATCCACGTACCAGAAGGGCTCGGCGAACCTGCCCGAGTCGATTTCCGCGATCCGCCCGCCCTCCAGCGCCGTCCTCCTGCGCATCCGCTCCTCCACGGTCCTCGGCGCGATGAACCGCATGGTGGCCGCGGTGACCTCCAGGTTCTCCAGCGCCGCCGCGTGCCGCTCGATGTGGTACGTCTCCAGCAGCCCCTCCCCTGCCCATCCGTTGAGCACGAAAGCCAGCTTCCAGGCCGCGTTCTCGGCGTCGGGGACGCCGGAGTTGAGCCCGCGCGCCCCGAACGGGGCCACCAGGTGGGCACAGTCGCCGACGAGCAGCACCCTGCCGACGCGCATGCGAGAGGCGATCCGCGAGTGGAACCGGTAGGTGCTGTGCGACAACAACTCGTACGGCCGGTCCCCGACGACCTTCCGGATGGCCCGCGCCCTGTCGGCGTCCGCCGGGATGAAGTCGGGCGCGATCTGCCAGTCGATCCTGAACGTCCCGCCGGGGCACGGATGGATCAGCACCTGGCGGCCCGGGTTCCACACGGGGTCGAAGTGGAAGTGGCGCTCGTTCTCCCGGCCCGGCAGGTCGGCCCTGATGTCGCAGATCAGGAACCGGTCGTCGTACGTCTGCCCGTCGAACGTGACGCCGAGCGCCTCGCGCACCCGCTGGGCTCTCGCGCCCGCGCAGGCCAGCACGTACGAGGCGCGCAGCAGCCGGGCGCCGCAGTGCACGGTGACGCCGCCGGCGTCCTGGGTGATGCCGGTGACCTCGTGGTTCCAGCGCACCTCGACGAGCGGCTGGGCGGCCACCGCCGCGTCGAGGATCTGCTCGGTGCGGGTCTGGGAGATGTTCACGCACGCCGGCAGCGGGCCCTCCCCCTCGAAAGACCACGAGAACAGCTCGCGGCCCCGGTAGTAGGTGCGGGCGGTGGTCCAGGCCAGGCCCTCCTTGGCGATCCGGCCCGCGCCGGCGGCGTACCAGATGTCCAGCACGTCGCGCTGCTGGCAGATCGACTTCGACCCGCCCCGCCCGCGCTCCGGGCGCTGGTCGAGCACCAGTACCCGGATGCCCCACCGGGCCAGCAACAGCGCCGCGCTCAGCCCGACCGGACCTGCCCCGATGACGATCACCTGCGGGGACGCGCCACCGCCCGGTGTCTCCAAGGGCTGCCGCTTCCCACCGGGATCCGCCGGCGAGGCGAACGGCTCCGCCATCGTCCACCCTCCTGACTGTCCGTGATCAGGTCACCACTGGTAGAAGCCCTTCCCGGTCTTGCGGCCCAGCTCACCGGCGGCGACCTTCTCCCGTAGCAGCGCGGGCGGCTCGAAGCGGGGCCCGAGCCGGGCGTGCAGGTAGTCGGCGATCGCCAGCCGCACGTCGAGGCCGACCAGGTCGCTGAGCCTGAGCGGCCCCATGGGGTGGCCGTAGCCGAGCGTCATGGCCGTGTCGATGTCCTCGGCCGAGGCCACGCCCTCCTCCACCATGCGGACGGCCTCCAGCCCGAGCAGCACCCCCAGCCGGCTGGTGGCGAACCCCGGCGAGTCGCCGACCACCACGCTGGTCTTGCCGATGCGCTCGACGTGCTCCTTGGCGCGTCCGAGTACGGCGGCCGGGGTGGCCCCGGTGACCACGATCTCCACCAGCCGCTGGACCGGCACCGGGTTGAAGAAGTGCAGCCCGATCAGGCGCCCGGGACGGTCGAGCGCTACGGCCAGCTCGGCGATGGACAACGAGCTGGTGTTGGTGGCCAGCACGGCGTCGTCCCCCACCCGCGCCTCGGCCCCGGCCAGCACCTCCGCCTTGAGCGCCGCGTCCTCGGGCACCGCCTCGATCACCAGGTCGGCGTCCGCGGGCACCCCGGCCATGGCCAGGCGGGCCAGCGCCGCCTCCCTGTCCACCAGACCCTTGGACTCGGCGATGGCCAGGCCGTCGGCGATGCGCCGCCGGGCGTCCTCCGCCTGCGGCTCCTGTACGGTCACGTGGTCGCCCGCGGCCAGGAACACCTGCGCGATGCCGGCGCCCATGCGCCCGCCGCCGATCACGGCCACGTTCACGGGGCCTCCACGAGCATCGCGACGCCCTGGCCCACGCCCACGCAGAGGCTGGCCAGCCCGCGCCGGCCCGACTCGCGCTCCATGCGGCCGAGCAGCGTGACGACCAGGCGGGCGCCCGAGCAGCCCAGCGGGTGGCCGAGCGCGATGGCGCCGCCGTCGGCGTTGACCGTCTCCGGATCCAGGCCGAGGCGGCGTACGCAGGCGAGCAGCTGCGGCGCGAACGCCTCGTTGATCTCGACGGTGTCGATCCCGGAGGCGTCGGCGGGCTCCCAGCCGGCCCTGGCCAGCGCCTTCCGGGTGGACGGCACCGGGCCGAGGCCCATCAGGTGGGGCTCGACGCCCGCCGACGCGCCGGCGACGATCCTGGCCCGCGGCGTCAGGCCGTGGCGGCGTACGGCCTCCTCGCTCGCGACCACCACGGCCGCCGCGCCGTCGGAAAGCGGGGACGACGAGCCCGCCGTGACGACGCCGCCGTCGCGGAAGATCGTCCTGAGTCCGGCCAGGCGCTCCATCGAGGTGTCCGGGCGGGGGCCCTCGTCCGCGGTCACCTCCCCCACCGGTACGAGGTCGGCGGCGAAGCGCCCCTCCTTGGCCGCCGCCACCGCGCGGGTGTGGCTGCGCAGCGCCCAGGCGTCGGACTCCTCCCTGGTGATGCCGTCGAGCGCGGCCACCTCCTCGGCCGTCTCGCCCATCGACATCGTTGTACGCGCGTCGAAGCGCGGGTTGGCGAAGCGCCACCCCAGCGAGGTGTCGGCCACCTCGCCCGGTTTCGCCCAGGGTGTGCCGGGTTTGGCCATCACCCAGGGAGCCCGGGTCATGGACTCGACGCCGCCCGCCACCACGAGGTCCGACTCGCCCGTGCGCACCGCCTGCGCGGCCGAGACGATCGCGGTCAGGCCGCTGGCGCAGAGCCGGTTGACGGTGTACGCGGGCGTCGTCGCGGGCAGCCCGGCCAGCAGGGTGGCCATGCGGGCGACGTTCCTGTTGTCCTCGCCCGCCTGGTTGGCGGCGCCCAGCACCACCTCGTCGAACGCCTCGGGGTCGGCACCGCTGCGGCGCACCGCCTCGCCGACGACCAGGGCCGCCAGGTCGTCGGGCCGGGTGGCGGCCAGCGCGCCGCCGTACCTGCCCATGGGAGTGCGTACGCCGCCCACCAGGTACACCTCAATCATGTCACTCCTCGCGGGGGAATCATGCCGGTCGCCTGGATTGCACCACATGGAAGCGGCCCGCGACGTAGCCGGGGTCGGTGAGCGAGGCGGTGGCGGCGGGGTTGGCGCCGCTGCCGTGGTAGTCGCTGAACGCGGCCGACTGGTTGACGAACACGCCGCCGGTCAGGTTGCACGACAGGTTGACGCCGGCGTCGATGGCGGCCCGCTCGGCCTGGTCGAGCACGTCGGAGGAGGTCGAGTAGGCGGAGGCGGTGAGCGCGCCGCGGGCATTGATCGTGCGGCGCAGCACGTCGAGGCTGTCCCGCGTCGAGCCCGTGGGGATGACGAACGAGATGGGCCCGAAGTGCTCGCGGCCGTAGATCTCCGGCTTCTCCGGATCGACCCGGATGATCACCGGCGTCCTGATCACCGCGTCGGGGAACGCCGGATGCGCGGGCGCCCGCGACGCCAGCACCACCTCGCCCAGCGAGGGCGCCGCCTCCACCCTGGCCAGCACGTCGGGGCTGACGAGCGCGCCGGTCAGCTCGACCGCGCGGGCGTCGTCGCCGAGCAGCCTCCCGACGGCGGCGGCCAGCCCGGCGGCGACCTCGTCGAAGCTCTTGTGCCCCTCGTCGGTCTCGATGCCTCCCGCGGGGACGAGGACGTTCTGGGGCGCGGTGCACATCTGGCCGCTGTAGAGCGACAACGAGAACGCCAGGTTGCCCAGCATGCCCTTCCAGGAGTCGGTGGAGTCGATGACCACCGTGTTGACCCCGGCCTTCTCGGTGTGCACGAGCGCCTGCTTGGCGTTCTGCTCCAGCCAGTCGCCGAACTCCGTCGACCCGGTGAAGTCCACGACGCGGATGCCGGGGTGTGTCGCGAGCGTCCTGGCCAGACCCTGGCCCTCCTCGGCGGCCAGCGTGACGAGCGCGGGGTCGTACCCGGCCTCGGCCAGCACCTCGCGGGCGACCTGCACCGTGATCGCGAGCGGCAGCACGGCGCGCGGGTGCGGCTTGACGATCACCGGGTTGCCGGTGGCGAGCGAGGCGAACAGCCCCGGATAGGCGTTCCAGGTCGGGAACGTGTTGCAGCCGATCACGAGGGCGACGCCCCTGGGCACGACGGTGAACCGTTTCTCCATCACCAGCGGCTCGCCCTTGGCCGGCTTTTCCCAGCGGGCGGCGGCGGCCGAGGAGGTCATGGCGGCGTAGGCGTACGCGACGGCCTCCAGCGCGCGGTCCTGCGCGTGCGGCCCGCCCGCCTGGAAGGCCATCACGAACGCCTGCCCGCTGGTGTGCTGTACGGCGTTGGCCAGCTCGAAAGCGCGTTTGTTGATGCGGTCGACGATCTCGACGCAGGCCAGCGCGCGTGCGTCGGGCCCGGCGTCCCGCCAGGCGGGCAGCGCCGCCTGCGCGGCCGCGACCAGGTCGCCGGGGACCGGCTCCGGGTAGGTGACGCCGAGGTCGATCCCGTACGGCGAGCGCTCGGCGCCGATCCACGTCCCGGTGCCCGGCTGGTCGAGCGGGAAGGGTTTGCCGAGGTAGGACTCGAACGCCTCCTTGCCGCGCTCGGCCGCGCCCTCGCCGTAGACGCGCGGGCTGGGCGATTCGGGGTAGGCACTCCAGTAGCCGCGTCCGGCGATCGCGGACAGGGCCTTCTCCAGGGTCTCGCGGTGCTGTTCGAACATGGTCCACCCTCTTGACAACGATCGTCCGGACGGTGAAGTGTTTACCGAACATTCAGTCAGTTGACAAGGGAGACCTGCGGTGGAGAGCGCGCGTCGCATGATGGACGCCGACACCGCCTCCGCGGCCCTGGGCATCGAGCTGATGGAGCTGGGCGAGGGACGCGCGGTGTGCCGCATGACCGTGACCGACCAGATGATCAACGGACACGACCTGTGCCACGGCGGATACGTGTTCCTGCTCGCCGACACGGCGTTCGCCTGCGCGTGCAACAGCCACGGCCCGGTGACGGTGGCGGCGGGCGCGGAGATCACGTTCGTCTCTCCCGCCCGCGCGGGCGACGAGCTGGTGGCCGCCGCCGCCGAACGCACCCGCTACGGGCGCAGCGGCATCTACGACATCACCGTACGCAGGCCGGACGGTCAGGTGGTCGCGGAGTTCCGCGGCCGGAGCCGGGAGCTGACGTGAGACGAGGCAAACCCCCGGAACCCGGCGAGCTCGACCCGATCGAGCGGGTCTCCCGCGACGAGCTCATGGCGCTGCAGCTCGAACGGCTGCGGCGCGCCCTCGCCCACGCCTACCGCAACGTCCCCCTCTACCGGCGGAAGTTCGACGAGGCCGGCGTGCACCCGGACGACTGCGGGCAGCTCAGCGACCTGGCCCGCTTCCCCTTCACCACGAAAGAGGACCTGCGCGGCGGCTACCCGTTCGGCATGTTCGCCGTGCCGCGCGAGCAGGTGGTCAGGATCCACGCCTCCAGCGGCACCACCGGCCGGCCGACCGTGGTCGGCTACACCAGGAACGACCTTGACGTGTGGGCCGACGTGATGGCCCGGTCGATCCGCGCCTCCGGCGGGCGGCCCGGCGACATCGTGCACGTGGCCTACGGGTACGGCCTGTTCACCGGAGGCCTGGGCGCCCACTACGGCGCCGAGCGGCTGGGCTGCACCGTGGTGCCGGTCTCCGGCGGGATGACGGCGCGGCAGGTCCAGCTCATCACCGACTTCCGGCCCGACATCGTCATGGTCACGCCGTCGTACATGCTGGCCCTGCTGGACGAGTTCGAGGCGCGGGGCCTGGACCCGCGCGCTTCCTCCCTGCGGATCGGCATCTTCGGCGCCGAGCCCTGGACGGAGCGGATGCGCGAGGAGATCGAGGACCGCTTCGACCTTCACGCCGTGGACGTCTACGGGTTGTCGGAGGTGATGGGGCCCGGCGTGGCCAACGAGTGCGTGGAGAGCAAGGACGGCCTGCACGTCTGGGAGGACCACTTCTACCCGGAGACGGTCGATCCCCTCACCGGCGAGCTCGCCGAGTCGGGCGAGCTGGTCCTCACCAGCCTCACCAAGGAGGCCATGCCCGTCATCCGCTACCGCACCCGCGACCTGACCAGGCTGCTGCCCGGCACCGCCCGGCCGGCCTTCCGCCGGATGGAGAAGGTGACCGGCCGCACGGACGACCTGATCATCCTGCGGGGCGTGAACGTGTTCCCCACCCAGATCGAGGAGCTGGTGCTGCGCACGCCCGGCCTGTCGCCGCACTTCCAGCTCCATCTGACCCGTCCCGGGCGGCTCGACGTGATGACGGTCCGGGTCGAGGCCCGACCCGGTTTCGCGGGCGGCCCCGAGGCGGGCGCGGCGCTGCGTCACCTGGTCAAGGCGACGGTGGGCGTGAGCGTGGAGGTCGAGGTGGTGGACCCGGAGACGCTGGAACGGTCGGCCGGCAAACTGAAACGCGTCATCGACAGGCGGATAGCCAGCGATAATTGATGACATGGCCACCCCCACCCCTACCCGCCAGCGCCGGCGCGGGCACGACCCGGAGTCCGTGCTCTCCATCGCCGTGGGCGTCTTCAACGAGCGCGGCTACGACGGGACGAGCATGGAGGACCTGGCGAGGGCGCTCGGCGTCACCAAGTCGGCCATCTATTACCACGTGCCCGGCAAGGAGCAGCTGCTCGCGCGGGCGCTCGACCGGGCGCTCGACGGGCTGTCCGAGATGGTCGCCGACCAGCGGGCCGCCTCTGGCCCCGCGATCGAGCGCCTGGAGTGGGTCGTACGGCAGAGCGTGCGCATCCTCGTCGACCGGCTGCCGTACGTGACGCTGCTGCTGCGGGTGCGCGGCAACAGCCACACGGAGCAGGCGGCGCTGGAGCGGCGGAGGGAGTTCGACGCCTTCATCAGCCGCCTGGTCAAGGAGGCGGCGGCGGAGGGGAGCATCAGGCCGGACGTCGATCCGGCGCTCGTGACACGGCTGTTGTTCGGGACGGTCAACTCGATCGCCGACTGGTATCAGCCCTCGCGCGGGGCCTCGTCCGACGATGTGGCCGACGCGCTGCTCAAGATGGCGTTCAACGGGCTAAGGGTCTAGCTCGCCGCGCTTGCGGTGGCCGATCTCGCGCTGCTCGCCCGCGGGTAACGGCCGCTTGACGCGCAGGTCGTCGCGTACGGCCTCGCCGAGTTTCCTGGTCGCGATGCGGTTGAGCGCGCCGCCGGCCACGGCTCCGGTGAGAAACGGGCCCAGCGTGGTCAGGTGACGGCCGAGCGTGCGGAGCAGGCGGTTGCGCAGGGCGGTCTTGGTGGCGGCGCCGAGGGCGAGCGAGACGGAGGCGGGAGTGAGGGGGTCGATGCCACGCTGCTTGGCCCAGGCGGAGGTGAAGGCGACCGCGCGCTGCGCTCCGGTGCCCTCGACGTGTACGCCGTAGACCTCGTGCAGCTCGGCCAGGAGCTTGACCTCGATGGCGGCGACGACGATGGTCTCCGCGACGAGTTGCGCGGGGGCGGAGAGCAGAAGGGGTGGTGCGGCGAACTCGGCGGCCGCGAGGGCCCCGCCGATCGCGCCGACGGTCATCGTGGCCTTCTGGGCGGTGCGTACGAGGTCGTCGGCGAGCTCTTCGCCGGTCAAACCGTGGTGGTGATCGGAGAGGGTGTGCAGGTCCCTGATCGGGATGCGGGGCGCGATGTTGAGAAAGACGTCCGCCAGCCAGCGGCCACGGCCCGCGCCGGTCGCGCGTGCCCGCTTCGCTCCGGCGGACAGGGCCTGGGCTAGACGGCCGAGCAGCCTGCGCCGCTCGGCCGGCTCGAGCTCACCGGGCCGGGTGAGCTTGCCCACGAGTTCGCCGACCTCGCGATCGGGGTCGGCGGCCTCGTTGCCCTCATGGTGTTCTCTCTCGGTGTCGGCCACGCGATGCCTCCTCTGACTAGGCGGCGCACTCCCGGCAGACCTGCTGGCCGTTCCTCTCGGAGGCCAGCTGGCTTCGGTGGTGCACCAGGAAGCAGCGCGAGCAGGTGAACTCGTCCGCCTGGCGGGGAATCACCCTCAGGGACAGCTCTTCGTTCGACAGGTCGGCCCCGGGCAGTTCCAGCGACTCGGCCAGGTCGGTCTCGTCGATGTCGATGCTGCCGGACGACTTGTCGGTGCGCCGCGCCTGGAGCTCCTGGAGGCTGTCCTCCCCCAGGTCGTCGTCTGTCTTGCGCGGGCTGTCGTAGTCGGTAGCCATTGTGCTTACTCCATCCCCCTCATCTATATGTCTTCGCGCTCGTCGCGCGTCTTCTAACGTCCGGGAGGCCCGTCTTGTGCCCGTTCCGCCGGAGAGATTTCCCATCGGTACCCCGAGAAAACGGACAACGAACCTCCCAACACGTCAGGGCCTGCTGCCGAGGGCAATGGTTAGCCAAATATGGCGAAACCCACAGCCTTGGCGTCATGCACCACCGTGTTCGACGGCACATCCAACCACATGTGCGGCACCGATGAGACGCCCCCCGCTCCTCAACACGCGCACGAACACGACACGGCAACGGCGATGTCAGCGTCTCGGAAGCCGAATGGTCACAACCAGCCCTCCACCATCACGCGGCACGGCGGTCACATTTCCGCCGTGGGCATGTACGACCGCACGGACGATGGACAGCCCGAGACCCGATCCCTTGGCCGAATCCACGCGGTCGGCGTGGAGCCTCCTGAACGGCTCGAACAGGCTGTTCACCTCGTACGCCGGGACGTGCTGTCCCGTGTTGGCCACCTGAACAACCAAGGCACCGTCCACCATTCCCGTCCAGATCCACACTTTTCCGTTTTCGGGAATGTTGTACTTGACAGCGTTCTCGAGCAGGTTGCTGACGGAGCGTTCCAGCAGCACCGGGTCGCCTATGGTAGGCGCGCTGACCAGTTCGGTCGTTACGGTGACCCCGTGTTCCAGGGCGAAGGGCGCGACCTGTTCCACGGCCGTCTGGGCGACTTCCTGAACGTCCAGGGGTTTGCGCACGGCGAGTTCGCGTTCGCTCCTGGCGAGCAGCAGCAGCCCCTCGATGAGCTTCTCGTTCCGCGCGTTGACCTCGAGCAGGGTACGGCCGAGCGTTTTGAGGTCCTCCGACGCCTCGGGGTCCGACAGGGCGATCTCCAGGACCGTGCGATTGATCGTGAGGGGGGTGCGCAATTCGTGTGAGGCGTTGGCCACGAATCTGCGCTGGGTGTCGAAGGCGATGTTGAGCCTGGTGAGCATGGCGTCGAAGGTGTCGGCCAGCTCCTTCAGCTCGTCGTTGGGGCCTTCCAGGGCGATGCGCTGGTGGGCCAGGGTGCTCTCGGACAGTTTGCGTGCCGTGGCGGTCATCTGCGCCACCGGCCGCAGCGCCCGGTCGGCGACGAAATAGCCGATGATGAGCGCGAGGATGCCGACGCCGAGCAGCGCCATGAACGCGCTGCTGAACAGGGTGTCGCGGGCGTCCTGCACCGCCTGCCGCTGGAACTCCCGCCACGCGGCGTCGAGCCGGGCGTTCTGGACGGGATCGAGCCCCCAGTCGATGGATGGCCACGCGTAGTCGATCGCCGTACCGACGATCACATAGACCGAGAGCAGCAGCACCGCGGCCGCCGCGAAGACCAGCGCGCCGTAGGTGAGCGTCAGCCGCCACCGGATGCTGACCCTGCCGGGCAGGTCCTTCATCCGCTCCATCGGCGTGCGCTGCGCCGGCGTCTGCGCCGGCGGGGGCGGGCCGTCCCAGGCGGGCGGCCCGCTCGGCGGCGGCGCCTCCTGCACGCGCGTCGCCTTGCGCGCGGAATGCGGGCTGATCATCGGGTGCGTCGGCCCCGCCTGCCGCTCTGGCCGTTCAGTCACAACTTGTACCCCACCCCTGGGACGGTCTCGATCACCTGAGGCTCGCCCAGCTTCTTCCTCAACGTCATCATGGTCACGCGGACCACGTTGGTGAACGGGTCGATGTTCTCGTCCCAGGCCTTGTCCAGCAGGTCCTCCTGGCTGACCACGGCTCCCTCCGCGCGCATCAGCTCTTCGAGGACGGCGAACTCCTTCTTGGTCAGCACGATCTCCTTGCCGTCGCGCCGCACGAGCCGCTTGCCCGGGTCGAGCCGGATCCCGGCCCGCTCGAGCACGGGCGGCAGCGCGGGCGCGGAGCGGCGGCCGAGCGCCCGCACCCTCGCGACCAGTTCGACGAACACGAACGGCTTGGCGAGGTAGTCGTCGGCCCCGAGGCCGAGCCCCTCCACCTTGTCGTCCACGTCGCCCGACGCGGTCAGCATGAGGATGCGGGAGGCGGTCCGCTGCTCCACCAGCCGGCGGCACACCTCGTCGCCGTGCACGACCGGCAGGTCACGGTCGAGCACGATCACGTCGTAGTCGATGTAGGAGGTGCGCTCAAGCGCGCCCCCGCCGTCATAGGCCACGTCCACCGCCATGGCCTCGCGCCTGAGCCCTGTCGCGATCGCGTCGGCGAGCACGCGCTCGTCCTCAACCACCAGCACCCGCACGCCTGGCACACCTCTTCCCGGTTCTGGTCCCACATTCTGTCCACAGCGTCGATAAGCGCACGGTAAGGCATGTTCAGGGGTTGGTGACGCCAGGGTGAGGCAGACCACGGCCAGATTCATGTTTCGGGGGACGACGACCCGGGGTATGCCTGCGGGACACCCATCGCCAGGACATCAACCGGCAATGGGCGTGCGTCGCTCCCACACGAGTCGAACCCCTAGAGAGTAGGTGAGATGGGCGAGTTCACGACCACGATCGAACACCGCCTCGACCAGGCTTATAAGGGCCTCCGTGAGGCCCGCAGCGTCGGTGACGAATATCTCGCCGACACGCTCACCGCCGAGATCGAAGATCTGCGTCGGCTGGCCGACGATCATGGCATACCCTTGCCCCGTTGACCCGATCGAAACGGCCGGAGTCCTTGCTCCGGCCGTTTCGTCGTTCCCGGGCCCTTGCGCGGAGGCCGGTCAGGCGTCCCGCTCGGGGTCGAGCGGGACCAGCAGGTCGTGCAGCTCCTCGAACAGGCCGGGCGCGGCGCACAACGCGAAGTCAGGGCTCACCGGCCTGCCGAGCAGCCCGCCCAGCCTGGCCCCCGACTCCGTCGCCACCAGGCCGGCCGCGGCGTAGTCCCACTGGTTGATGCCGCGCTCGTAGTAGGCGTCGAGGCGGCCGGCCGCCAGCGAGCACAGGTCGATGGCGCACGAGCCGCCGCGCCTGATGTCACGCACCCGCGGCAGCACCGCGGCCACCACCTCGCCCTGGACGGCTCGCCGGCTCACCGAGTAGCCGAAGCCGGTCGCCACCAGCGCCTGCGCCAGCGGCACCCCGATGGTGCAGCGCAGCCGCTCGCCGTCGAGCCAGGCGCCCTCGCCGAGCGCGGCGGTGTAGACCTCGCCGCGCTGCGCCGCGTTGACGACCCCCGCCACGACCCTGCCGTCCACCTCGACGGCGATCGAGACCGCCCAGTCGGGCAGCCCGTACAGGAAGTTGACGGTGCCGTCGATCGGGTCGACGATCCAGCGCACCTCGGATTCCCCTGGTGCCTCGCCACCCTCCTCGCCCAGGATGCGATCGCCGGGCCTGGCGGCCAGGATGCGCTCCCGGATGAGCTCCTCCGACGCCTTGTCCAGAATGGTGACGACGTCGGTGGGGCTGGACTTGGTCTCGACCTCCTCGGACATCGTGGGCCGTTTCGCCAGGAGCATGTCGCCCGCCTCGCGGGCGATGTCCTCGGCCAGACGCAGGAATCCGGTCATCAGGCCACCGAGCCCGGGCGCTTCCACTCCTCGCCGAGCACGTGCTGCGCCAGGAAGGCAAGCACGGTCTCGTACCAGGCGACGGCGTTGCCCGGCTTGAGGATCCAGTGGTTCTCGTCGGGGAAGTACAGGAACTTCGCTTCGACCTCCGTACGCCGCAGATCCCACCAGAGCCGCAGGGCCTCGCCGATGGGCACGCGGTAGTCCTTGTCGCCGTGGATGACGAGCAGCGGCGTGGTGATCTTGTCGAGCGAGTTGTGCGGGGACAGCAGCGAGTAACGCTCGGAGCCTGGCTCGCCGAACTCGCGCTGCCAGAACATGGCGGCGTCGGTGGTGCCGGCGAACTGGTCGAGGTTCCAGAGCGAGGCGTGGGTGACGATGGCCTTGTAGCGGTCGCTGTGGCCGGCCAGCCAGTTGGCCATGTAGCCGCCGTACGAGCCGCCCATCGCGCCGATGCGCTCGGCGTCGATGTCGTCCCTGGCCAGGGCCACGTCGACGATCGCGTCGAGGTCGGCCTGGGTGCGCGGGCCCCAGTTGCCCCAACCGCGGTCGATCATCTCCTGGCCGTAGCCGGTGGACAGGCACGGGTCCGGCATGAGGACGGCGTACCCGTGCGCGGCCATGATCCACGCCTGCCAGCGCCACTGCCAGTCGTTCCACGAGGCGATCGGGCCGCCGTGGACCCACAGCAGGAGCGGCGCGGGCGCGCCGGCGGAGGCGCGCTCCGGCAGCACGAGCCAGCCGCGGATCGTGGTGCCGTCGTCGGCGGTGGCGGAGATCTCGGTCAACGTGCCGGGCACCTCGGGGCGCGGCGCGGGCGAGGGCACGTCGGCGACCTCGCCGTTCGCCACGTCGATCCTGGCCGGGCCGGGCACGATGCCGACGCCGCTGCGCAGCGCGTAGAGGGCGCGGCCGTCGGCGGAGACGGCGAGATTCGAGTAGGAGGCGTCGTCGCGGGTCAGCCTGGCCACGTCGCCGGGCCCGGCCACGGAAACGCGGAAGACCGGCCGGCGTCCCTGGTGGTCGGCGGCGAGGTGGACGGCCGAGGAGTCGGGCGCCCACTCGACGGCCGCGGGGAACAGGTCGGGCGCGTACGCGCGGCCCTGTCCCGTGGCGAGGTCGGCGATCCACAACTCGCTGCGCGCCGAGACGTCCAGGCCGGTGAACCGCTCGCGCGAGCAGGCGACCCTGCGGCCGTCGGGCGAGATCGCCAGCGGGCCGGTGAAGTCGTGGCGGTCCTCGCTGAGCAGCACCCGCCGCTCGCCCGTGGCGACGTCGATGGCGACGAGATCGGTGCGCCACTCACCCTTCGGCAGGTAGGTACGCCAGGTCACGACCACGGTGGCGCCGTCGGGAGTCAGCTCGAAGCCGCACTCGCGCAGGGCCTCACCCGCGTCGGGGGTCAGGTCGCGTACGTCCTCCAGCCGGTCCTCGCCGAGCCGGCCCGCGAACAGGCGCGTGCGGCCGGGGCCGAGGTCGTGGTCCCAGTAGCGAACCGGATACCCCTCGAACAGGACGGCGCTGATCCCGGCGTCCTTGCGGGCCTTGCGCCGCTCCTCCTCTGTGTCGGCCTCGCCGTCCAGCACGTCGGCGGCGAACACGACGACGTCGCCCGCCGTGCGGACCGCGCCGATGCCGCCGGGACGGGTGGCCACCTGGCGGGCCTCGCCGCCCGCGCGGGGCAGCAGCCACAACGAGGCGACCTCGTCGGCGGAGTCCTTCACGGTGGGGTCGGGGCGGGCCGAGGTGAACAGCACGTCGCCGGAGTCGGTGAAGACCGCCCCGGCCTCGCCCTTCGCGGAGCGGGTCAGGCGGTACGGCTCGCCCTCGCGCCCGCCGACCGGAATCGCCCAGAGCGCGGTGCCGTACGACTTGCCGTCGGCGTTCAGGGACTGGACCGCGGAGATCAGTCTGGAGCCGTCCGGCGACAGCCGTAGCGAGAGGACCCGAGGGATGGCCACATAGTCACGTATGTCGTTGAATGCGCTCACCCGATCGAACCTACCTGTCCATGGCCGCACAGCGTGAGGCGGCTCGGCCGCCGTCGTCCCTTCCTCGTCGTTGCCTCGCGGCCCGGAGAGGGAGCCGGGGGCATTCCCGCATAGGGTTTGTCACGTGGGAACATATGACGCCTTGCTGGTCCTGTCGTTCGGCGGTCCCGAGGGTCCCGACGACGTGCTGCCGTTCCTGGAGAACGTCGTGCGCGGGCGCGGCGTGCCGCGCGAGCGGCTGCTGGAGGTGGCCGAGCACTACCAGAGCTTCGGCGGCGTCAGCCCGATCAACCAGCAGAACCGCGACCTGGTCGAGGCGCTGCACCCGCTCGCCGGCGTGCCGGTCTACTGGGGCAACCGCAACTGGCACCCGTTCGGCGAGGACGTCGTGCGGCAGATGAAGGCCGACGGCGTCAGGAAGGCCGCGGTCTTCGCCACGTCGGCGTTCGCCGGCTACTCGAGCTGCCGCCAATACCACGAGGACATCGCGAGGATCTCGGTCGACGGCGGCCCCGAGCTCGTCAAGATGCGCCACTTCGGCGATCATCCGGGGTTCGTGGCGGCGATGGCCGACCACACGCGCGCGGCGCTGGAACGGCTCGCCCTCCGCGGACGCGACGACGCCAGGCTGGTGTTCACCGCCCACAGCATCCCCGTCTCGATGGCCGAGACGGCGGGCCCGTCCGGCGGCCTGTACGAAGCGCAGCTGCGCAGGAGCGCCGAGCTGGTCAACCAGGCGCTCGGCCGCACCGCGCCGTGGGATCTGGTGTGGCAGTCGCGCAGCGGCCCGCCGCACGTGCCGTGGCTGGAGCCGGACGTCTGCGACTTCCTGCGCAAGACCGACGCGCCGGCCGTGGTGCTGGTGCCGATCGGGTTCGTCTCCGACCACATGGAGGTCATCTACGACCTCGACACGGAGGCCAGGCAGGTGGCCGCCGAGCTGGGCCTGCCGATGGAGCGGGCGGCGACGGCCGGCACGCATCCGCGGTTCGTGCGGATGGTGCGCGAGCTGATGGACGAGCCGGAGCCGCGGCCGTGTCCCCTGACCTGCTGCCCGCCGCCCCGCCGCAGGCCTCAGGCGTAGGTGCGGGCATAGGCCTCGGCGATGCCCATGACCTTGTTCACGTAGTCCCACGAGTGGTTGTAGAACCAGATGGCCTTGCGCAGCTTCTCGCCACCCTCGCCCGCGCCGTTGGCGCACAGGTAGTTGGCGGCTCCCGGCACCGCGTCGTACGGGCTCCAGATGTCGGCCTTGCCGTCGCCGTCGCCGTCGACGCCGTAGTGCTTCCAGGTGGCGGGCATGAACTGCATGGGCCCGAGCGCGCCCGCGCTCGACGGGCCGTTGTTGCGGCCGTGCCCGCTCTCCACCTGGCCGATCGCGGCCAGCACCGTCCAGGACAGGCCGGGGCAGCGGGTGGCGGAGGCCTTGTACAGCTCCAGGTAGCTGCCGGGTCTGCCCACGTTGACGCTCTTCGGCTGCCCCCGCTCGGGCACCTGCTTCCTGGCGGTTCGCTCGGCTGCGTCCAGCAGGACGATCTGGGCGTCCTTGCCGAGCAGCCTGCGTACGCCCGACTCGCTGATCTTGCCGGGCTTGCCGTGCAGCAGCACCGCCACGCCGGGCGCGAACCCCAGCGACCTGCCCAGGTCGGCGCTGACCAGCCCGTCCACGCCCTTGAGCCCGAGTGTGGCCGAGGCGGCGACGCGCAGCCGGGGGCCGCCGTCCACCTGGTACATGGCGCCGAGGACCATCCCGAACTTGCGCATTGCGGCGGCGTCGGCCACCAGCTCTCCCCGGGTCAGCGCGCTCCAGACGCCCGGCTGGTCGGCGACGGGCTTCGGGGTCCACGAGCGGAAGTCGGACGGGTCGACGGCGAGCAGGTTCAGCCCGGTGCCCGACACCTTGACCGCGCCCGCGTCCACCACGGCCACCTTCTGCACGTGCGCGAGCTCGCCGAGCCGGAACCTCGTCTGCTTGGGCACGGTGGCAGGGGCGATCGCCAGCACGCGCGGCGGGGTCGGCGTGACGCTGGGGCCGCCCTCGCCGAAGTCCTTGACCGGCTCGGCCGAGGGCACGATCTCGTCGAGGCGGGCGGTGGTCGTGGGCGTGGGCCGCGGCGGCTGGGGGCGCGGGCTGCGTACGGGCTCGCCGGCGGTGCTGACCAGATCATCGCCGAGGATCACGACGACTCCACCGGCCGCCACGGTGACCACGAGCACGGCGAGCACCATGAGCATGACCGCGCGGAACGAGGGAAGACCGGACACGCGGCACACGTTAACCCACCCGCCGGAAATATCACTTGCCGTCCGGACACTCGGTGCGCGATGGTGAAGTCTCCGACGTAAGGGGGAAATGGCGTGGTCGGGCCTTACCGGGGGTTGTTCGCGAGGCCGGGGACCACGGGGTTCGTGCTGGCGGGCTTCATCGGGCGGATGCCGATGTCGATGCTGGGCATCGGGGTCGTGCTGCTGGTCCAGACCCTGACGGGCTCGTACGCCGTGGCGGGCGCGGTGGCCGCCACCACCAACGTGTCGTTCGCGATCGCCGCCCCGCTGTCGGGCCGCCTGGTCGACAGGTTCGGCCAGAGCCGGGTGATCCCGCCGTTCGCCCTCGTCAACGCGCTCGCCCTGACCGCCCTCATGGTGTGCGCCGGGTACGGCCTGCCCAGCTGGACGCTCTACGTCACGGGCCTGCTGGTCGGGGCCACGTCGTTGTCCATCGGGTCGATGGTGCGGGCCCGCTGGTCGTCGATCCACGGCGGCTCCGGCAAGCTGCACACCGCGTTCGCGTTCGAGTCCGTGGTGGACGAGGTGACGTTCGTCACGGGCCCCGTGCTGGTCACGCTGCTCGCCACGGGCGTCAACCCGTTCGCCGGGCTGAGCGTGGCCCTGCTCTGCATGCTCTTCGGCAGCCTGGCGCTGGCGGCGCAGCGGCGCACCCAGCCGCCCGTGCAGCGGCTCACGTCGTCGTCGGGCACGCCCATCCTGATTCCCGGCATCGCCCTGCTGTCCTGCGTCTACCTGGGGCTGGGCGCGGTGTTCGGGTCGGTCGACCTCGTCACGGTGGCGTTCGCGGAGGAGCACGGGGTGAAGGCGGCCGCGGGGTTCCTGGTCGGGGCGTTCGCGGGTGGGTCGATGGTGTCGGCGTTGTGGTTCGGGTCCCGGCACTGGAAGATCTCGCTGCGCGGACGGTTCGCACGGGCGCTCGGGCTGCTCGTGGTGGGCCTGCTGCCGATCATGTTCATCGGCAGCGTGTGGATCATGGCCCTCGCGTTGTTCCTGGCCGGCTTCGCCATCTCGCCCACGATCATCACGGGCTTCTCCCTCACCGAGCGGCTGGTGCCGCCGTCCCTGCTCACCGAGGGCATGGCGTGGATCTCGACCTCCATCGGGTTCGGCGTGGCGATCGGCGCGTGGGCGGGCGGGCGGCTCACCGAGGCGTACGGCGCGTCCAACGCCTACGGCTTCGCCCTGGGGGCGGCGGCTCTGGCCGCGGCCGTGGGGGCGGGAGGTTCAGGTCTGCTGAGAATTCCCGAGGCTTCTTCACCCGCGAAGAGCTGATCCGCTACCGTCGGGACATCCCTCGCAACACCCATCACACTGGAAGCTACGAGTTATGTCCCGACACATCAGTTCACTTCTAGCCATTACGGCTGTCTGCGTCACTCTCACGCCGACGTCCGCGCTGGCCGCCCAGGCCCCCAAGAAGGAGGTCGACTGCTCGCAGGTCAAGTGCGTCGCCCTGACCTTCGACGACGGCCCCGGCAAGTACGCGGGCAAGCTGCTCGACACGCTCAAGAAGTACGACGCGAAGGCGACGTTCTTCCTTGAGGGCCAGTACGTGAAGAGCCGCCCGTCCTACGTCAAGCGCATGGTCGCCGAGGGCCACGAACTCGGCAACCACAGCTACACCCACCCCGACTTCCGCAAGGTCGAGAAGTGGGACGTCAGAGCCGAGATCAAGAAGACCCAGGAGGCGGTGAAGAAGGCGGCCGGCGTCGAGCCCAAGCTGCTGCGGCCGCCGTACGGCATGGTCGACCTGCAGGTCTCCGACGTGGCCACCGAGTTCGGCATGCCGATCATCCTGTGGACCGGCGGCAACGAGGACTGGAGCTCGAAGAACGCCACGGCCATCAAGAAGAAGTCCATGGAGGTGGCCAAGCCGGGCAGCATCGTCCTCATGCACGACTGGGTGAAGCAGACCGTCGACTCCATGCCGTCGATCGTCAAGTCGCTGAAGAGGAAGGGCTACCACCTCGTGACGGTGTCCGAGGTGCTCAAGGGCCAGGACGTGAAGCTCGAGCCCGGCGACGTCTACCCCGTTCCCGCGGGCTGGGAGAACAAGTGAGCCTCCCCCGCGACTGACCGGGCGAGACGCTGAAGGGGGTGCTCGTGACCTTCGTGAACTGGGCACGCAACCAGTCGGGCACCCCCGCGGAAGTGCGTACGCCGGCCTCCGTCACGGAGGTCGTACGCGCCGTGCGGGACGCCGCCGCCTCCGGGCGGCGGGTCCGCATGGTCGGCACGGGCCACTCCTTCACCGGCGTGGCCCTCACCGACGGCGTCATGCTGCGCCCGGGCGCCCTGACCGGGATCAGGTCATGCGCGGACGACCGCGTCACCGTGCTGGCGGGCACCCCGCTGCGGGTGCTGAACGAACTGCTCGACGAGCGCGGACTTGCCCTGGCCAACATGGGCGACATCACCGAGCAGACCGTGGCGGGCGCCATCCAGACCGGCACCCACGGCACGGGACGCGACAGCGGCGGGCTCGCCGACCAGGTCACCGAGCTGGAGCTGGTGCTCGCCGACGGCTCGGTCGCGACCGTCGGCCCCGGCGAGGACCTGTTCGACGCCGCCAGGGTGGGCCTGGGCGCGCTCGGGGTGCTGACCGCCGTGACGTTCCGGGTGGAGCCCGCGTTCCTGCTGCGACACCGGCGGCGCAAGCTGACGCTCAGCGAGATCCTCGGCTCGCTCGACGCCCTCATCTCCGCCAACGAGCACCTCGACTTCTTCTGGCTGCCGCACACCGACGCCTGTCTGGTCAAGACCGGCAACAGGGACGCGGGACCGGCCCGGCCGCCCGGCGCCGTCAAGTGGTGGCTGGACAACGTGTTCCTGGAGAACACCGTCTTCGGCGCGGCCTGCGCCCTCGGGGCCCGCGTACCCCGCCTGATCCCGCGGATCAACGAGGCCGGCGCGGCCGTTCTCGGGGACTCGGAGTCGGTGGACACGTCGTACAAGATCTTCACCGCGCGGCGCGACGTGCGCTTCCTCGAGATGGAGTACGCGGTGCCCCGCGAGCGCCTGGCCCAGGCCCTGCGCGAGACGCGTGACCTCATCGAGCGCATGGACTGGAAGATCACCTTCCCGGTGGAGGTGCGCGTCACGCCGCCCAGCGACGCCTGGCTGTCCACCGCGTACGGCCGCCCGTCCGCGTACGTCGCCTGCCACGTCTACCGTCCGACACCCGACCCGGCGTACTTCGCGGCAGTCGAGGAGATCATGACCCGGCTGGACGGCCGGCCGCACTGGGGCAAGCTGCACACCAGGGACGCCGCCTCCCTCGTCGGGACCTATCCCCGCTTCGCGGACTTCCAGGCGCTGCGCGACGGACTTGACCCGCAGCGCCTGTTCACCAACGCCTACCTGGACGTCGTGCTGGGATAGCCGGTGGGCCTGTCCGCCTGGTCGGTGGGGTCGGGCCGCTCGGGGCCTGGCCGGTCCTCGAGCGCCGGCGGGTCGGTGAGCTGCGGGTCCTCCGACGGCATCTCCTCCCCCGGCTGGTCGTCCACCGCCGGCGGCGTGGTGGCGGAGGAAGAGGACGCCGTGTGGGACGGCGACACCGTGACCGTCTTCGTGGGCGCGGCCCGCTGGGACGGGGTCTTCGCGGGCGTCTTCGCGGGCTCCGGCGTGGTGGGGTCGCGGGTCACCATGCCGCGTACGTATTCGGGCTTCCGGGTGGGTCGTTCCTCCTTCTTGTCGTCGCCGACCGGCGCGTGGCGTTCGTCCGCGCCCTTCGGCTGCTTGCCGGTGACCTGCTCGTGGACGGTCTGCCGGGTCACCGCCTGATAGACCAGGATGCCGCCCATGCTCAGCGCGAACACCACGGCCGCCGCCGCCCCTAACCGCGTCCACGACGGCAGCCGCCGCACAGGCACAGCGGCCGGCACAGCGGGCGCCTTCTCCCCCTCTTCCGCCCTGCCGGCGGTCTCCTCCTCCGCGGTCCCGTCACCTGCGGGCTCCGCCGGCCGCACGACCAGGGCGCGCTGCTTGACCCGGTCTGACGTACGCGCGAGATAGTGCGTGTAGACGGCGCCCGCGATCGTGCTGGCCACGCTGACGACCGCGGCGCCGATCACTGTCCCTGCGACGCCGAGATAGGAAGCGGCCACGGCCGCGGTCACCGCGGCCAGGGCGCTCCCCATGATCTGTGGGACGGTCAGCTCAAATGTCCGCTGCTCGCCGCTCATCCCCCGGATCAGTCCCCTCGTATCGTTGTTCGGTAAAAACTTTCCCGGGAATAGACGCGACGGCGTGTCCTGATGTTGTTGTGACGTGCGCGACAGGCAACCTCGTAGCTCGTGCCCCGACGACTCGGCCTGCCCTCCGTTTACCTCGCCGCGGCTGTGGCCACGGCCGCCACGACCGCCATCCCGCTGGCCATGACGCCCGCCTCGGGAACCTCCCAGCGCCCCGCCGTGACCGAACCCGTCCGGCCCTACATCGTGATCGCGCGCGGCCGAGGCGCCGCCCGCGACCTCGTCGGCGAGGCGCGATGGCGGGTGCGCCGCTACTACACCGCGGCGCTGCCGGGGTTCGCCACCTTCCTCACCGCCGCCGAACTGGCCGAGCTCCGAGCCGACCCGCGGGTACGCGCGATCGAGGCCGACCGGCAGATCCACCCCATGACGAGCAGGAGAGCCGACCCTCCGCCGCCCGGCCCGGCAACCGGCGCCGGCACCACCGTGTACGTCGTGGACAGCGGGCTCGACCCCGACCGGGCCGAGTTCGGCGACCGGACCTGGCGGGCCTTCGACGCCACCGGCGGCACCGGGCACGACTGCGCAGGCACCGGCACGCGCACCGCGGGCCGCGTCCACTCCGTCGCCCCCAAGGCCCGCATCGCCTCCGTACGCGTGCTCGGCTGCGGCGGCTCGGGCACGCTGGCCGACGCGCTGGCGGGCCTCGACTGGATCCGCAGGCACGCGCGCGGCCCCTCCGTCGCGAACCTGTCCATCGACGGCGCCGACTCGCCCGCCCTCGGCACCGCCGTACGCACTCTGGTGCGATCGGGGGTGTTCGTCGTCGGAACGACACATTCCCGCGCGTGTCAGCTCACCCAGGCAGGAGTCGCGTACTCCGCTTACGCTCCGTACATCGCCGGCGGCGCCGCCCGGCACCTGCACCTCCACCCGGCCGCCCACCCGTCCGTCGTGGCCTCTTGGCTCAAGTGCGCTCCGGCGCGCGGCGAGATTCGCCAGAATCCTTCAAGGGCCTCTAACCTCCTCATGCGCGACGGCGGGCTCTAGAGGCGATGGATTCCACGAATGTGACCGGCGTCACATCACCTCGGGACTATCCCAGGAAGGCGATGTTCGGACATGCCGGGTACGGTGCTGGCAGGCAACCGGCACACGCGAGAGACTCAAGGGTCCGGGGGAAGAATGGCGACGCTGACGAAAGGACTCGCATGCAGGAGCTCCGACTCGTCGCGGTGAGTGAGGACGGCACCTATCTCGTGCTGGCTACTGCCGGGCGGGGTACGCGCTTCACGCTTCCCGTGGACGACCGGCTCCGTGCTGCCGTCCGCGGCAACTTCTCCCGTCTCGGCCAGTACGAGATCGAAGTGGAGAGTCCGTTGCGCCCCAAGGAGATCCAGGCCCGCATCCGCGCCGGAGAGACGGCGGAGGAGATAGCCGCGACCGCCGGGATCCCGGTCGAGCGAGTCCGCTGGTTCGAGGGGCCGGTGCTGCAGGAGCGCGAATACGTCGCCCAGCAGGCGCAGCGGGTGTCCGTACGCATGCCCGGCGAGTCCTCGCCGGGCCCGACCCTCGGTGACCTCGTCGCGGAACGCCTGACCAGGCGCGGCGTGCCCACCGACGAGATCGACTGGGATTCCGCCAAACGCGACGACGGCCTGTGGCGGGTCAAACTCGGCTACGTGTGGAACGGTCACACCCGGCACGCCGAATGGCTCTTCGACCCGCGCAAGCGCCACGTGACCCCCCACGACGACGAGGCACTGCGGCTGTCGGCCGCCGACTTCGACCCCGAGCCGCCCATGGTCGAGGACACCACGGTGACGCCGTTCGCGCCCCGGGTGGCCAAGCTGCAGCCGGTGCCGCCGCTGTCCTCCGACGCGCTGCCGTTCCCCCCGGTCTCGCGGCGCGAACCGGAGGAGCCGGCGGTGGGCTACAACCCGCCGCCTCGCTCGTCCGAGACGTCGTACGCGCGGCCGCAGGAGCCGGCGTCCCGCGACACGCCCTCCCGTGGGACGCCTTCGCGCGATGCCGCCACCCGCCACGCTTCGCCCCGTTACGACTCGCCCCGTTACGACTCGCGTTACGACTCGCCTCGTTACGACAGCGCGGACTCCGGCCGCGCTTCACCTGGCCACGACCCCGCGGACTTCGGCCGCGATGCGTCCGGCTCCGACGCCCCGGGCTCCGACACCCCGGGCCCCGGCCGCCACGAGCCGTCCGGCCAGCCGGACCCGTCCCACGATTCCGGCCACCGTCAGGGCCCGCCCGCGCGCGAGTCCGCCTCAGGCTACGACCCCGCCGGACAGGCGGGTCCCCGGCAGGAGCCGTCACGCGAGCCCGGCCGCCCTCCGTCGCACGAGCCCGCCCACCGCCCGGAGCCGCCGTCGCGGGAAACC
>NZ_SMJZ01000110.1 GCF_004348345.1 Nonomuraea longispora | reverse complement strand
GGCCTGGGGTTCCGGCTCCGGCGCCGCGTCGGCCAGAGGCTCGGGCTCCAGCCCCGCCGCAGGCGCGGAGGAAGCCTCCAGAACGTCCTGACCCGGCGCGACCGGCTCAGGACCGACGACCCCAGCGGCGGCCTCCGCCACCGGCTCCTGACTGCCGGCCTCAGCGGGCTGTGGGGTCGGCTCCGGGCTGACGGCCTCAGCGGCAGGTTCCCGGACCTGCTCGGCGCTCACTGCCTCAGCGTCAGGCCCCACGCCGGCGGCCGGGGCCTCCGGCCCCCCGGCGACCTCGCTCCCGGCGGCCTCAGCGTCATGATCGGCCACACGCGCGGCTTCGCCCGGTTCGGCGGCGAACTGCGCCGCCGCGTCAGCGGCACGTTCACCGGCCTCGTGAGGCATCGCCTGCTCGGCGACCGCCCCGTGACGCTCGCTCGCCTCGACGGCCTGCTGCTGTCCGCCGGCCGACTCACCCGTGACGTAGTCCTGCCCGTCGGGCTGCTCGGCCGCGTCGGAGTGCTGCCCGCCGACGTGCTCGGCACCGGCGGAGTGCTCGGGCTCCACGGGCCGTCCGGGCTCCGGCGAGTGCCCGGCCTCGGCAGGGTGCTCCCCGGCCGGCTGGGCGGGCTGCGGGTCGGCGGTGACCGGCTCCGACCCGTGCGCCGTCTCGGGGACGGCCGGGGCGGGGGCCGGCACCGGGCCGACCGTGGCCGCGGCCTCAGCGGCCGACCCCGAGGCCGGGACCGGCCCGGGGACCGACGCCGACGGGGACGCCGACGGGGACGCCGACGCGGGCGAAGACGCCGGCGCGGGGGCCGGGTGGTCGTGGCGCGAGCGCGCGAGGCGTACCAAGGCGGCGGAGAACAGCGTGTTCAGCACCGGACGCGCCTGGATGAAGGGCTGGTCCACCAGCTCCCGGCTGGTCAGCGCCAGCAGTCCCGCCCACGAGCCGGCCCGGTCGAGCGCGATGACGACGGCGGGCTCGTCGGCCTCGTCGGGGTCGAGGACGTGCAGCGCCGGCAGGACGTCGCCCACCGCCGCCGCCGGCCAATGCTCCAGGGCTATCTCCGTCAGCAGCTCGCCCAGCGACTCCGGGCCGATGGCCGCGAGCACGTGGGGCATGGGCAGAGTGCGCCACCACGCGTCCGGCAGGTCCGGTTGCCCGGTGAGTAGCGTGATCGTCGACGCGTCGCTCCACCTCAACGGTGGTACGAGGTCGCTCAGGCAGAAATTCATCCCGTTCCGTTCACCAGCCCCTCACGCCGCCGCAGCGGTGCAGCCATAGTCTCGCCGCCCACGGAACAGACCATAGTCCGGCAAAAGAGCCCTACGCATCATGCACTACGCATCAGCGCCGAACAGCGGCAAAGCGTAGGCGCACGTAGTCGGCCATCCAGCCACTCTCCCTGCGCAGCGCGGGCGCGGCCAGTTCGTTGACGCGCCGCAGCAGGGGCCCCACGATGTCGGGCGGGAGCCCCTTGAGCACCGAGGCGGCGAACGTGCTCACCCAGTCGGCGGCTCCGCCCGGGCACTCGTCCAGGGGCGTCGGCCGGTCGAAGTATTCGAGCAACCTGACGACGAAACCCTCCTGTTCGAGCCGCCGGGCGTACTCGGCAGGCGTGGGAAAATACCACGGCAGGTCAGGTTCGCGCAGGCCGTACTCACGCCAGGCGGTCAGCATCGCGGCGGTCAGCTCGGCGCAGTTGCCCGCGCCGCCCATCTCGGCGACGAAACGCCCGCCGGGCGTGAGGGCCTCGCGGACGTTCGCGATCACGCTGCCCGGGTCGCGGCTCATCCAGTGCAGCGCCGCGTTGGAGAAGACCGCGTCGTACGGTTCGACGACGGTGAAGTCGTGCCCGTCGCCGACGATGAAGTTGATGCCCGGATACTGTGCCAGCGCCTTCTCGATCATCTTGGCCGAGCCGTCGATGCCGAGCACGTCGGCACCTCTGAAGGCGATCTGGGAGGTGAGCACTCCGGTGCCGCACCCGAGGTCGAGCACACGCTCGCCGGGCCGCGGGTCGAGCAGGTCGACCAGTGGCGCGCCCTGGGTCGAGACGTAGCCGAAGCTGCTGTCGTAGGCGCGACTGTTCCACCGCTCCAAACTCGGCGTGTCGTATCGCAAGACGATCAGCTCACATTCGGTCAGACAACGGGCCCCCGTGGCCGTGCTGTCCGTTCACTTTAGAGCCTGAACGTCCCTACGACATATCAAGTCACATCGGACTCATCCCACGCTCTTCGCCCATTGCCGCTTGAGGTACGCCTTCGCCGCGTCTGCCTGCGGAATCGTCAGGATGACCGGCGGGCCGGGCGCCTTGGGCAATTTCGCGGCCCGCTCGGCGTCGAGCGTGCCCTTCATGCGCATCGCCTCGGTGCGCGCGGGCCGGGCGAACCCCTTCATGAGCAGGTTCTGGCCCTCGTCGGAGAACAGGAACTCCTGCCAGAGCCTCGCGGCTGCCGGATGCGGCGCCGCCTTGTTGATCGCCTGTACGTGGTAACCGCCGAGGGCGGCGTCGCGAGGGATCGTCACCTTCCACGCGTCCGGCTGGTGAGCGCTGCGGGCCGCGTTGAGGTGGTCCCAGGCGACGATCGTGTTGGCCTTGGACGGATCCGTGAGCCTGCCCGCCTGCTTCAGCTTGGCGAACAGCGACACTCCCTGCGCGGGCTGCGGCACGCCCGCCCGCATGGAGGCGGCCATCACGCCGTCGAACGCCGACGCCGAGCGGAGCGGGTCGCCGTCGAGCGCGACCCGGTAGCCGGGCTTCAGCAGGTCGGCGAAGGAGACAGGAGGCTTGACGGCGCGCGGGTCGTACCCGATGGACATGTAGCCGCCGTAGGCGGCGTACCAGCCGCCCGCAGGGTCCTTGACCTGGTCGGGCAGGTCCTGCCACCCCTGCACCTTGTACGGGGCGAACCGCCCCGCCCCGGCGACTGCGACGTCCATCGTCAGGTCGAACACGTCGGGTTTGAGCTGCGCGGCGGCGTCGAGCTGACGCTTGCTGCCCGCGTTGGGTTCGAGTTCGTTGACCTTGATGTCGTACTTGTCGGCGAAGGTGTCGATGATCTCGCCGTAGTTGACCCAGTCGCGGGGCAGCGCGATCACGTTGAGCTCACCCTCGCGCGTCGCGGCCTCGACGAGCCGCTCCATGGTGCCGAAGCCGGCTTTCATGGAGGCGGCCTGGGCGTTGAGGGGCGGCAGGTTCTTGGCCTCGGTGGAGGCGGTCTCGGTGGACGACGCGCCGCATCCGGCACTGGCGAGGATGGCTGCTGCGGCGGCGCAGGTACGTACAGTCACACAACGAATACTTACCGCTACATCCGTCCAGGTCGAGGAGGCGCGGCCGGAACGACCCTGGCGGCTACCAGCGTCTCCTCGGGAATCTCCACCAGCGTCCCGTCTTTTTTGCGGACGGTCAGCACCCCGGACTCCCACGACACGAGGATCCCCACCGCGTCGCGGAAGCCTTCTGGCACGCGCCTACGGGTGGTGATCCGTGCGCCGATGTCCTGACTTGTGATCGCGATGACGAGCCGTGCCGCCACGAGTTTGCCACCCTCCGTTTCGGCCAGTCGGCAAGCACGGCAATACTAGGGCGTAGCAAACCGCGGTCAGAGTCATGCCATGGTGCGGAGAAGAAGGAGCTCGAGGTGACCTACGTCATCGCGCAGCCTTGCGTGGACGTCCTGGACAAGGCGTGCATCGAGGAATGCCCCGTTGATTGCATCTACGAGGGCGAGCGCATGCTTTACATCCACCCCGACGAGTGCGTGGACTGCGGCGCGTGTGAGCCTGTATGCCCCGTCGAGGCCATTTTCTATGAGGACGACCTTCCCGAGCAGTGGAAGGACTACTACAAGGCGAACGTGGACTTCTTCGAGGACCTCGGCTCGCCCGGTGGCGCCTCGAAGGTCGGCAAGATCGAGAAGGACCACCCGGTGGTGGCCGCCCTGCCGCCGCAGGCAGAGGGCCACTGACGGTCAAGGCACGAAGCGAGCGGGGGCATCCGGGCCGGGTGCGCCCCGCTCGTGAAGCATGCCCGGCGCTCGATACGGCAACGTGACACCCTGGAGAACCGTGAACAACCTGCCCGACTTCCCCTGGGACAAGCTGGAGCCGTACAAAGAGCGCGCGCTTGCACATCCCGGCGGCATCGTCGATCTGTCGGTCGGCACGCCCGTCGATTCCGTGCCGCGGGCCGTCCAGGACGCGCTGGCGCAGGCGGCCGACAGCCCCGGCTACCCCCTCACCCACGGCACCAAGGCGCTGCGCGAGGCCGCGGCCGGGTGGCTGCGCCGTCGGCACGGCGTCACCGTCGACCAGCGTGACGTGCTTCCGGTGATCGGTTCCAAGGAGTTCGTCGCCTGGCTGCCCACCTACCTCGGGGCCCGGCGGGTCGTCTTTCCCGAGCTTGCCTATCCCACCTACGACGTGGGCGCCCGGCTGGCCGGGGCGGTGGCGACCCCGGCCGACAGCACGCTCGCGCTCGGCCCGGAACGGGTCGACCTGATGTGGGTCAACTCTCCCGGCAACCCCACGGGCCGGGTGCTGCCCGCCCGGCACCTGCGCAAGGTCGTGGCGTGGGCGCGCGAGCGCGGCACGGTCGTGGCCTCCGACGAGTGCTACATCGAGCTCGGCTGGGAGGAGGAGCCGGTCTCGATCCTGCACCCCGACGTCTGCGGCGGCTCCCACGAGGGGCTGTTGGCGGTCCACTCGCTCTCCAAACGCTCCAACCTGGCCGGCTACCGCGCCGGGTTCGTGACGGGCGATCCCGTCCTCGTCAAGCGGTTGCTGGAGACGCGTAAGCACGCCGGCATGATCATGCCGGCGCCCGTCCAGGCGGCGATGACGGCCGCCCTGGGCGACGACGCGCACGCCGACCGGCAGCGCGAGCTCTACTCCGGCCGCCGCGCCCTGCTGCGCCCCGCGCTGGAGCGGGCGGGGTGGCGTGTCGACCACTCGACGGCCGGTTTGTACCTCTGGGCGTCGAATGGGCAGAGCGCCTGGGACCAGGTCGCCAAGCTCTCCGAAATCGGCATTTTGGTCGCGCCGGGTGAGTTCTACGGATTGGCAGGTGAACGGCACGTCCGCGTCGCCGTCACGGCCACGGATGAGCGGATCGGTGCGGCCGTGCGCCGCCTCCAGTAGGATCGCGCGACATAGCCCGCCGCGCGGGCTTGACGCATAAATTGATAAGAGCTTTTGCCGAGACAGACCGCGAGTGGAGCGAGCTGATCGATGAGCATGACCTCCATGGTCGTACTCGGGCTGAGCATCGTCACCATCCTGCTGTTGCTGGGTGCCTTCCTGGCCACTCTGCGGCAGGACAGGAAGGGCCGTGCGAGCGTGCCGCCGGCTGAGGTCGCTCCCGTCGAGACCCCGCTGGCAGCACCGGTGATCGCGCCCGGGCATGCCGGCACCGACTACACCGACCCTCGCACGATCCAGGTCGGCGACCGGATCGACGTGCAGGGCTCGCCCGCGCGCGTGCTCGGTGCCATGCACGTCTCGTGGCAGGGCACCCAGTGGATCGAATACCTCCTGCGCGACGGCTCGCGCCGCCTGCAGTGGCTGTCGGTGGAGGTGCTCGACGGAGACCCGCCGCACCTGGAGGTGCTGCTCTGGACCGACGTGCCCACCCAGGGCATGGTTCCCGCCAAGAGCATGCTGATCATGGAAGGCGTGGAGTTCTTCCCGATCGAGCGGGGCACGGCCGCCTTCAGGAGCGAGGGCGACACCGGCAACCCCGACAGGGGCCTGCTCGACTTCGCCGACTACCGCGCCTCCGACGGGCGGCTGCTCTCCTTCGAACGCATCCAGGGCCGCTCATGGACGGCCTGCTACGCCCAGCCGCTGCCGCCCGGCTCGATCTCCATCGTGCGCAGGGCGACCTGACCCGGCGCTACGAGAGGTCGACCCGGCGGGCGCTCGCCTTGCCGCCCGTCTGCCAGCCGTCGCGCTCATAGTCGTTGACCCAGGTGGCGCCGTTGTAGCCGACGCGGTTGAGCCCGTACTTCTCGGCGTGGGCCACCGACCACGCGGCCACCAGCCAGCCGCGCCGCTTGGTGGTGATCGCGGTGCCGCCGAGCGCCCTGGCGAGCTGCTTGCGGGCCGCGGCGGTCCGCGACGTGGGCGCGGGCGTCTTCGCGGCGGCATACCAGCAGTGCACCGCCTGGGGGACACGCCCGGTGAACGCGGCGGCCAGAATCTTCGCTTCGTCCTCGTGCGCGGCATAGGCGTAGCCGCCCGCCGAGCGCTGCACGGCCTGCGCCGCCTCCGCCAGCGGGATCTTGCGGTATTTCTTCACCTTGACCAGGGCGGCGAAAAACCTGTTGGTGGCGTAGACGGGGTCCATGAGCTGCTTCTTCCTGCCCCATCCCTGCGAGGGGCGCTGCTGGAACACGCCCACCGAGTCGCGGTCGCCGAAGGCGACGTTGTAGAGCTTCGACTCCTGGATCGCCGTCGCGTACGCGATCACCACCGCCCGTTCGGGCAGCCTGCGCCGCGCCGCGACCGCCGCGATGGTCGCCGCGATCTGCGCCTGCTCGGGATCGAGGTTGCGGACGCCGTCGGGCGTCCTGACCACGCAGTACGGATGGCGCTCCGCCAGCTTGGGTGTCCGCTTGAGCAGGTGGTACAGGCCCACGGAAATGGCCACGGCGAGGACGATCACGATGATCGCGATGGTGATGACCCCACGGGAGAAGCGCACGCGCACGCTGAAGAACCTACCTGGACGGATAAGCTCCGGGGCCATGAGTCACGTGAGCACCTCGTCACCGCTGTCTCCGGTGGTGGACGAGCTGTGGGAGCGCAGGGCGGAGTTGTCGCCCGCCGACGTCGACGCGCGCAACGTTGTGGTCGGCGCGGTCGACCTGCTCGACAAGGGCGAGGCGAGAGCGGCCCGCCTGGCCGGCGACGACGTCGTCGTGGACGAGCGGGCCAGACGGGCGATCCTGCTCAGCTTCACGGTGCTCGGCATGGCCCGTTCGCAGGTGGGCGACTTCCAGCACCACGACAGGCACCCGCTCAAGAGCTCGTTCGACGGGGTGCGGGTGGTGCCGGGGGCGATCGCCCGGTGGGGCTCCTACCTGGCTCCCGGCGTGGTGCTGATGCCGTCGTTCACGAACATCGGCGCGTACGTGGACGCCGGCACCATGGTCGACACCTGGGCCACGGTCGGGTCCTGCGCCCAGATCGGCAGAAATGTGCATCTGTCCGGCGGGGTGGGTATCGGCGGGGTGCTGGAGCCGCCCGGCGCCGTCCCGGTCGTCGTCGAGGACGGCGTGCTGATCGGCAGCCGCGCGATGATCGTCGAAGGCGCCCGGGTCGGGCAGGGCGCGGTCGTCGGCGCCGGGACGATCCTCTCCGGCTCCATCCCGGTGATCGACGTGCGGACGGGCGAGGAGATCGCCCGCGGCCGCATCCCCGCCTGGTGCGTGGCGGTCGGCGGCACCCGCCAGAAGGAGTTCCCCGGCGGCACGTTCGGCCTGCCCTGCGTGCTCGTGCTCCAATATCTGGAGCCGGGACAGCGGCACGACAAGGCGGCCCTCAACGAGGTGCTGCGCGAACACGGAGTGAACACCTGATGCTTGACCTGACGCAGGACGTACGCGCGCTCACCGCCGCGATCGTGGACATCGAGTCGGTCAGCGGCGCCGAGCGGCGGCTGGCCGACGAGGTGCGGCGGGCGCTGTCCGCGCTGCCGCACCTGAAGGTCGACCGGTCGGGGGAGACCGTCGTGGCCCGCACCCAGGCGGGCCGCCCGGAGCGGGTGCTGATCGCCGGGCACCTCGACACCGTCCCCGTCGCCGCCAACCTGCCCAGCCGGGTGGAGGGAGACCTCCTGTACGGCTGCGGCACCTCCGACATGAAGGCCGGCGTGGCGGTCGCGCTCAGGCTGGCGGCGGCCGTCCCGTCGTCCGGCAGGGACATCACGTACGTCTTCTACGACTGCGAGGAGGTCGAGGCCGAGCGCAACGGCCTCAACCGGGTCGCCAGAGACCACCCCGACTGGCTGGAGGCCGACTTCGCGGTGCTGATGGAGCCGACCGGCGGCGTGATCGAGGGCGGCTGCCAGGGCACGCTGCGCGCCGAGGTCACCGTGACGGGCAGGCGCGCCCACAGCGCCAGGTCGTGGCTGGGGAGCAACGCCATCCACGGGATCGAGCCGGTCCTCGCCAGGCTCAACTCCTACGAGGCGCGGCGGCCGGTGGTCGACGGTCTCCAGTTCCACGAAGGGCTGAACGCGGTCGGCGTGCGCGGCGGGGTCGCGGGCAACGTCATCCCGGACCAGTGCGTGGTGACCGTCAACTACCGGTTCGCGCCCGACCTGTCGATCGAGCGGGCCCAGGAGCACGTACGCGAGGTGTTCGACGGCTTCGAGGTGGCCTTCGTCGACGCCGCGCCCGCCGCGAGGCCGGGCCTGACGCACCCGGTGGCCGCGGCCTTCACCGAGGCGGTCGGCGGCACGCCGCGCGCCAAGCTGGGCTGGACCGACGTGGCCCGCTTCTCCGCACTGGGGGTGCCCGCCGTCAACTACGGGCCCGGTGATCCGAACCTCGCGCACCAGCAGGGGGAGTACGTCTCGCTGCCGAAGATCGTCGAGAGCGAGCGGGCCATGCTCGACTGGCTCTCCACATGAAAGTGGCCTTCCTCGCCGGCCATTTGGCGGGGAAGACCACTTTCAGTCCCGAGCAGCACCCTCGGCAGTTAGACGCGGGGGAGTCGAAATTCGGTTCCCTGCTTCTTACAAGATTTTTTAGCAACCTGTTTCATGCCCCTGAGCTGCGGATGTGCCCTGAGTTGTGGCTCCGGTCACCGTCGCGACGCCGGCCCGGCAGGCGGGTGAAGGTGGAACTGGCGGTGTCCGAAGGCGACTAGCGTGACCCGCATGGAAAAGTCACGCCGGGAACGCCGTCACGGGCAGGCCGTCGTCCGCGGCCGCTTCGTCCCCACCTCCACGCACGACCAGCGGCTGCTCGCACGCCAGGGATCCTCCGACTGGGTGCACATGGATCCATGGCGGGTGCTGCGCATCCAGGCCGAGTTCGTGGAGGGATTCGGCCAGCTCGCCGAGCTGCCCCCGGCGGTCACGGTCTTCGGCTCCGCGCGCACCGGCGAGGATTCCCTCGACTACGAGCAGGGGCGCCGGCTCGGCAGGGCGCTGGCGGAGGCGGGTTACGCCGTCATCACCGGCGGCGGGCCGGGCGTCATGGAGGCGGCCAACCGGGGCGCGCGCGACGTCGACGGAGCAGTGTCGGTCGGGCTCGGCATCGAGCTGCCGTTCGAGCAGCGCATGAACGACTACGTCGACCTCGGCATCGAGTTCCGCTACTTCTTCGTGCGCAAGACGATGTTCGTCAAGTACTCCTGCGGCTTCATCGCCCTGCCCGGCGGCTTCGGCACGCTCGACGAGCTGTTCGAGGCGCTCACGCTGGTGCAGACGCGCAAGGTCACCTCCTTCCCCGTGGTGCTGGTGGGCACCGAGTTCTGGGGCGGGCTGGTCGACTGGATCAAGACCACCCTGCTCGGCACCGCGAAGATCGCTCCCCAGGACCTCGACCTGATCACCGTCACCGACGACGTCGACGAGGCCGTGCGCATCATCGTGGACGCCGACCGGGCACGCTCGCAGCAGCAGGACGAAGAACTGGCGTCCGCCGCCGCCCAGCCCGCCGAGCCCCAATAGGCTGGCCCCTTGTGAACATCTGCGTCTTCTGTGCCTCCAGCATGCGAATCGACCAGAAATACATCGAGCTGGCCCGGCAGGTCGGCATCCAGCTCGCCAAGCGTGGCCACACGCTGGTGAGCGGTGGCGCCACCGTCTCCTGCATGGGCGCGGTCACCTCGGCCACCAGGGCCGGGGGCGGACGGACGGTCGGCGTGATCCCGCAGGTCCTTGTGGACATCGAGGTGGCCGACGAAGACTCCGACGAACTGATCGTCACCAACGACATGCGCGAGCGCAAAGGCGTCATGGACGTCCGCTCCGACGCCTTCCTCGTGCTTCCCGGAGGCATCGGCACGCTGGAGGAGCTCTTCGAGATCTGGACCGCGCGGGTGCTCGGCATCCACGACCGTCCCCTGGTGATCCTCGACCCCTGGGGCCTGTACGAACCGCTCAGAGCCCTCGTCGGCGGCATGTACGACCAGGGCTTCACCAGGGCCGACGTCTTCGACGCGATCTCCTGGACGACCACCGTGGAGGAGGCGTTCGCCCACCTCGAAGCGCGTTCGCAGCCCGTACGGCCCAGCGTCGCCGAACTCGGCGAGGCGACCGGCTGACCGGATTGGGCTGCTTGCGCTGATGCTGAACGAGCTCCGCCGTATGAGTACGATGCCAATGTGCTGGTCGTACTCGCCATCGCCGCCATCGCCATCCTGGCATGCGTGGTCTTGGTCTCCCTTGGCAGGGGCGGTGAGCTGACCGAGTTCCCGCCGGACGTGCCGCCCCTCGACCTGCCCGAGCCCGGGCAGCTGACGGCGGTCGACTTCATGGCGCTCCAGTTGCCGGTCAACCTGGTGGGCTACCACACGCAGAGCGTCGACGAGACCCTGCGCAGGGCCGCCGGCGCGATAAGCGCCCGTGACTCGCGGATCGCGGTGCTGGAGCAGCGCGTCTCCGAGCTGCTGTCGAGCCGGCTGTACGCGCGGCAGGAGACCCACGCCGTCCCGGGCTCGGGGCTGCGCACCGACCACGCTCCGCAGGCTCCGGCCGCGTACAGGGAGCTTCCCGAGTCGGGCGACCCGCTGCCCGGCGGAGGGCCCTGGGGCGACGACGGCGACGGGCACCACGCGCAGTGGCGGGTCCCTCCGCGCGACGCCGCCGTCGAGCAGACCTCCAACGGCGCCACCGGCACGATGCCCGCACCCGCCGCCCCTGACGCGGACGAGGTCCTGGACGGGCAGCGGGACGGCGAGCAAGCGGACCGGCCGGAGAGCGTGACCGAGGACGAAGCACACGGTGCGAGCGGTGACGGCGAGCCGGCGCCCCGCCCGGTCGAGGCAACGGTCGAGAAGGACGGTGGGGAGGCGCGCGGGGAGGCGCCCGCGCAATCCACGCCGGGGGACGAACGACCGTGACCGAGCCGATCAGGTGCACGTGGCCGGGCATGGCGGACCCGATGTACCTCGCCTATCACGACGAGGAGTGGGGCCGCCCGGTCAACGGTGACGACGCGGTCTTCGAGCGTGTGGCGCTGGAAGCGTTCCAGTCGGGCCTGTCGTGGCTGACGATCCTGCGCAAGAGGGAGAACTTCCGCGCCGCCTTCGACGGCTTCTCGATCGTCAAGGTCGCCGCGTACACCGAGCAGGACGTCGAACGGCTGCTCGGCGACCCCGGCATCGTCCGCAACCGGGCAAAGATCGAAGCCGCGGTCGGCAACGCCAGGGCCGCGCTCGGCCTTCCGGAGGGGCTTTCGGAGCTGGTGTGGCGCTTCGCCGAGCCCGACGCGCCGGTGCCGAGGACGATGGCCGACGTGCCCGCTTCGACGCCCGGCTCCAAGGCGCTGGCCAAGGAGCTGAAGAGGCACGGGTTCAGGTTCGTCGGCCCGACCACGGCCTACGCGCTGATGCAGGCCATCGGCCTGGTCGACGACCACATCGAGGGTTGCCTGGCACGCTCACGCCGGCCGGCCTGAGGGCCCCGTCACCTGCCCTCGAACGTGGGGCGCTCCTTGGCGACGAAGGCTCTCGTCGCGTTCCGGTGGTCCTGGGAGGCGGCGCACGCGTCCTGGAGGTCGGCCTCCAGGGCCAGCGAGTCGGGCAGCGCGTGCGTCGCGGCGTAGGCCAGCGCCCGCTTGGTGGCGGCGTACGCCACCGTCGGGCCCTGCGCCAGCGCCCCGGCGAGCTCCCGTGCGGTCTTCAGCACGTCGTCAGGGGGGACCACGCGCGTGACGAGCCCCAGCTCCAGCGCGCGGGCCGCGTCGACGGGCTCGCCGAGCAACATCAGCTCGGCGGCCCTGCCCCGGCCGACCAGCCGCTGCAGCGTCCACGACGCGCCCGAGTCGGGCGCCAGCCCGATGCCCGCGAACGCCAGCGCGAACTTGGCCTTCTCGGACGCCACCCGCAGGTCGCAGGCGAAGGCGATGGACGCGCCCGCGCCCGCCGCGACGCCGTTGACGGCGGCCACCACCGGCTTTCCCATGGTGGTGATGAGCTCCACGATCGGGTTGTAGTGCGCGCGCACGGTGTCGGCCAGGCCGTGGCCCGCCTCCAGGTTGGCGGCGTGCTCACGCAGGTCCTGGCCCGCGCAGAACGCCCGTCCGGAGCCGGTGAGCAGGACGGCCCTCACCGCGGGGTCGTCCGCCGCCCCGCGGAGCGCGTCGAGCAGGGCCTGTTTGGTCTCGGCGGTCAGCGAGTTCATCGCGTCGGGGCGGTCGAGGGTGATGGTGGCGACGGCGTCGGCCACGTCATAGCGGATCAAGTCAACTCCCTGTCGACGAACGCGGCGGCTGCGGGCAGCAGCCGGGCGGCTTCCTGCTCGAAGTAGATCCTGGCCTTCTCGCCCGGCCAGCCGGCGGGCAGCAGCTCGGGCGGCAGCCCCGGGTCGCGGAACAGGAAGTTGCGCCAGCCGTGCACGAGCCTGCTCCTGGTGGCGAACACCTGGGCGGCCGATGCCCCCTCCGGGAGCCCGCTGATCAGCGTGTCAGCCTCGGCCAGCCAATGTGTGTACGCCTCGCCGATGGCGGTCAGATCCCACGCCCTGGCGACCAGCTCGCGGGGGTCACCCTCCAGCGCCGAGTCGAACCTGTCGGCTCGTACGCCCTCGCTCTCCAGCAGGTTGTCCAGCTCGATCGACGAGCGCGGCCCGATCCAGGCCGTCTCGGACAGCGCGGCGTAGCCCAGGAACGTCAGGTCGGCGCGCAGCCGCTCCCTTCGAGGGCGGTCCTTGACCGGTCCGAAAACGATCAGATGCCATCTGCCGTGCCAGGTCAGCGTTCCGGCTCGGTAAATTCTCAGCGCCGCCTCGTCCAGACGCCTGACGCACTTCGGCGTCAGCCCGTAGCCGGGGCCCTGAGGGAGCCTGACGGGCTGCAGCCAGCCCTGCCGCACCATGCGCGAAACCGCCGTACGCACTGCGGGAGCGGCGATTTCCAGGGGTTTCATGAGGCGTACGAGGGCGGCCACGGAGGCTTGCCCACCGCGTGAGCGCAGGTGGTCTCCATAGAGGTCGAACAGAGCGGCGCGAGCGTGCACGAAGTCCAGTTTGGACGCGATCGCCGACCTCGACAACGCATTCTGGGAGGAGATCGTTACCCATGAGCGCTCTCGATGCGGGAGAATAGGACATCACAGAAGACGTGAATGCGCCGACCACCCCCGACGGGCGGTCGGAAATCGCGGGCCGCGGGAGCCCAAGGCAGGAAGGGAAACACGCATGGCGGCGATGAAGCCGCGGACCGGCGATGGTCCGCTCGAGGTCACCAAGGAAGGGCGCGGCATTGTCATGCGGGTCCCCCTGGAAGGTGGCGGCCGGCTAGTCGTGGAGATTTCCGCCGACGAGGCCAAGGCGCTCGGCGAGGCGTTGAAGAACGTCGTCGGCTGAGCGCCCCCGAGAGACACCTTTTGTTCTACGACCCTGGCGATATCCGGCGCCAGGGTCGCTGACGTCCGAGGAGAGATCCCGTGCCCATTGAGACCACTGCGTCGGTGGTCGCCGAGGCCCCCGGCGAGCCCGAGCTGCTGGCCGTCCCCTACGCCTCTGACCTCAGCCCAGCGCACCCGGTCGAGCTGCACCTGCCCGTGCCCGACCTGCTGGAACACTACGAGGCCAAGGGAGAGGCGGGCGAGGTCGTCGAGGTCCCGGTGGCACGGGGCGACGGTGTGGGCCGCGTGCTGCTCTACGGCGTCGGTGACCGTTCGCCGCGGGCGCTGCGCAGGGCCGGCGCCGCGCTGACGCGCAAGGTCAAGGGCAAGGACACGCTGACCGTGGTGACGCCCGGCGGCGACGTGACGGCGTTCGTCGAGGCGGCGCTGCTGGCGGCGTACTCGTACAGGATCGGCAAGGCGGGCAAGCCGGCCGTGCGGACGCTCGCGTTCGCGGGGGCCGACGAGGCTCAGGTACGCCGCGCGCAGGTCGTCGCCCAGGCGGTGGCGCTCGCGCGCGACCTGGCCAACACGCCGTCCTCGGTGAAGAACCCCGCCTGGCTCGCCGAACGGGCCGCCGACACCGGCGTGCCGGTCAAGGTGTGGGACGAAGAGCGCCTCCAGGCAGAGGGCTTCGGCGGCATCCTCGCCGTGGGGCGCGGCTCGGCCAGCCCCCCGCGGCTCATCCAGCTCTCCTACACGCCCGACGGGCCCTACGACCGGCACGTGGTGCTGGTGGGCAAGGGCATCACGTTCGACTCCGGCGGGCTGTCGCTGAAGCCGACGGACAACATGAAGACCCAGAAGACCGACATGGCGGGCGGCGCGGCCGTGATCGCCGTGCTCGGCGCGCTCACCCGGCTGGGCGCGCCCGTACGCGTCACCGGCCTGGTCGCGGCCGCCGAGAACATGCCGTCGGGCACGGCGCAGCGGCCCAGCGACGTCATCAAGCACTACGGCGGCCGTACCGTCGAGGTGCTCAACACCGACGCCGAGGGGCGCCTGGTGCTGGCCGACGCCCTGGCCTACGCCGACGTCGTCCTCGACCCCGACGCGGTGGTCGACGTCGCCACGCTCACCGGGGCGATCACGGTGGCGCTCGGGCGCAATGTCGGCGCCGTCTACTCCTCCGACGACGCGCTGGCCAGGCAGCTCGTCGACGCCGGCCAGACCACCGACGACCGGCTCTGGCGCATGCCGCTGGTCGAGGACTACGCGGCCGCGCTGAAGTCGCCGATCGCCGACCTCAGCAACGTCGAGTCCGGCTCGAAGTTCGGCGCGGGGTCGATCACGGCGGCGTTGTTCCTGCGGGAGTTCGCCGGGGAGCGGCCGTGGGCGCACCTCGACATCGCCGGCGTCGGACGCAGCACCGTCGACGAGGGCACGCTCAGCAAGGGCGCCACGGGGTTCGGCGTGCGCGCGCTCCTCGAATGGCTCACGCGCATCTGACGGGCGCTTGCCGGGAAGGGCACGCGCATGTGACGGGCGCGTGCCTTGCCGGAGCGTATGCGCCCGTGGCGGCCGGGTGCCCGGCCGGCCGGGCCCGCGCGCGCAGCCGGCGCGTGCGTCGGGAGAGGCACGTGGACGTACGCGGCAGCGGGCGGGTCAGTCGGCGATCTTGACGGCGGCGAGCAGGCCGTCGCCCAGCGGCATCAGCACCGAGCGGAGCCTCTCGTCCGACTGCACCAGCTTGCCCACCTCGCGCAGCGTCACCGTGTCGGGGTCGCGCTGCGCCGGGTCGGCCACCCGGTTGTGCCACAACATGTTGTCGAAGGCCACGATGCCGCCCACGCGCAGCAGCCGGACCGCCTCGGAGAGGTAGTCGGCGTACTCGTGTTTGGCGCCGTCGGCGAACACCATGTCATAGCCGCCGTCCGACAGCCGTGGCAGCACATCGAGCGCCCGGCCCGAGATGAGGCGTACCCGCCCGCCGGAGAAGCCCGCCTCGGCGAACGCCTGCCGGGCGAGCCGCTGGTGCTCGGGCTCGACGTCGACACTCGTCAGCGTGCCGTCCGAGCGCATGCCGCGCAGCAGCCACAGGCCCGAGACGCCGCAGCCCGTGCCGACCTCGACGACGGACTTGGCGTTGACCGCGGTCGCCAGGAAACACAAGGCCGCCCCGCCGCCGGGAAGGATGGGCGTGGCACCCATCTCCAGCCCGCGCTGCCGCGCAGCGTGCACGATCTCATCCTCGTGATGGAACTGCTCCGCATAGGCCAGAGTGGCCTCCACCGGAGTGGTCATCGGCCGCCTCCCCCCACTTTCGTGCGATTGTCGCAAAAGGTCATACACGTGATTGGTGCCGATCGCAGCCTATGGGAGACACGCCGGGACGGGAACTCAGGAGGGACCTGAGGCGTTGCAGGTTTAAACGGGCTTTGCCGGTCCGGAAGGCAGGCAGTGCGCACGAAGGGACGAAACCAGGCACTATGGCGGTAGCGGTGGTCCCAGAGAGAGGAGTTCTGGTGGACGAAAGCGACCACCAGACAGATACTCCGGTGTCGTCTGACTGGACTCCTCCCACGTGGGAGGAAGTGGTGCGGACGCACTCCGCACGCGTGTATCGGCTGGCATACCGGCTGACCGGCAATGTCCACGACGCGGAAGACCTGACGCAGGAGGTCTTCGTCCGGGTTTTCAGGTCGCTGTCGAGCTACACCCCCGGCACCTTCGAGGGGTGGCTGCACCGGATCACGACCAACCTGTTCCTCGACATGGCGCGCCGCAAGCAGCGCATCAGGTTCGAGGGGCTGGCCGACGACGCCGCCGAGCGGTTGCGCGGCCGTGAGCCGTCTCCCGCGCAGGCGCTGGACGACGCGCATCTGGAGCCCGACATCCAGGCCGCCCTCGACGCGCTCGCCCCGGAGTTCCGGGCCGCGATCGTGCTCTGTGACATCGAGGGCCTGTCCTATGAAGAGATCGCGGCCACGCTCGGCGTCAAGCTGGGCACGGTCCGAAGCCGCATTCACCGTGGCCGGGCGCAGTTGCGGGAGGCGCTCGACCATCGGGCCCCCCGTAACTCTCAACTCCCCCCGACCGTGATCCGTGGGGAGGAAAACTGATATGGCTCATCTTGGAGAACGCGTATCCGCGCTCGTCGACGGGGAGCTCAACCACGCCGACCGCGAGCGTGCGCTTGCTCATCTGACCTTCTGCGCTGACTGTCGTCGAGAGGTCGAGTCGGTGCGGGCGCTGAAGTCGCGCCTGCGTTCGCTCGACGATCCGTCGATGCCCGCCGACCTGACGATGTCCCTGCTCCGGATGGCGGAGCCGGGAGGGCCACTGCCCCCGAGGGAGCGCCCTTTCCCCACACGCACCTTCGGCGGGGTGCCCATCCCTGGGCCGCACAGCATCGCGCCTCTGGACAACCGCCCGCGCCGGGACGCCGCTGGTGGGGCCACGGGCCCTGGGCGCGGTGGTAGGCGGCGCTCGACCTACGTGGCGGTCGGGGTGGTCTCCGCCGCCGTCGCGCTCGGCACGTTCTTCGCGGCGACCGGCGTGGGCCAGAGCAACCCCGCGCCCCCGGTCGAGCTCTTCCAGCAGCCCGATCGCAACTCGCCGACGAGTGCTCCCCCCACCGCCACACCTTGAGCCGGCGCCATGCCTGGGATACTCGGGGTGGCGTAGTCAACGACGCGTGGGGCATACGATCTGGGTTCGGGATTTGTCACGAGCGATTCATGACAAAGGCTTTATGACCCTCGTATGCCGCACAAGCGAGGATTGCGGTGGCCGAGCCAAGGAGTGGTGAGACTTAGATGACCGACGAGACGCGCCCCAACGAAGGACGCACGACGTCGGACTACCCTGAGCCACAGGGGCGGCCGGACTTCCTGCCCGCGGAAGATGCGTCCGAGTACGAAAGCAGGCGGCCCGAGCCGCCCGCCTCGTTCGGCGCCTCCTGGGGTGACCCGTCGGGCCGCTCCGAGGGTTCCGGAACGCCACCGTACGACCGCTCGGCCGGCGAATCGCCCGCCGAGGGCGGGTCCGCTCCTGACGACCGCGGCCAGAGCGGGTCACGGCTCAGCGCGCCCTCGTTCGGTCCGCCCGACCCGGACGCCCGCAGCCATGAAGCTCCGCCGCCCGAGCCGGGTTCGCGCCCCTACGATGGCCCGCCGCCCGAGGGCGACTCACGCTCCTACGAAGGCGCGCCGCCCGACCGCGACTCGCGCTCCCACGACGGTCCGTTCTTCGGGCTCGCCGAGAGCGGCACACAGGAGAACCTCGCCTTCGGCCGCCCTGACGGGGGTGAGAGCGGTTACGGCCGTCCAGATGGCCGTCCCGGCGGTGGAGGCGGCTACGGCCGTCCTGACGGCGGCACGCGGGCGTACGAAGCGCCGCCCTTCGGCGGCCCTCCCTTCGGCGGCACGCCACCACCCCCGCCCCCGCGTCAGGCACTCGGCATGGGCGCGGGCTGGGCGCCGCCTCCATCGGGCGCGCACAGCCACGTCAGCAGGCCGCGCCGCATCCCCAGCACCGGCTTCCTCATCTCGACCGCCGTCGCCATCGCCCTGGTGGCCTCGCTGCTCGGCAGCGTCGGCACCTACCTGCTCACCAAGCCGGCCAGCGACAACGACCCCGGCTACAGCCTGGGCCCGGTGCCGACCGGCGCCACCGACCGGGCGCCCGACTCGGTGGCGGGCGTGGCCACGCGGGTGCTCCCGAGCGTGGTGTCCATCGAGGCCGGCAACGGCATGGCCACCGACGGCGCCTCGGGCTCCGGTTTCCTGATCAAGAACGGTTACGTGGTGACCAACAACCACGTGGTCGCCCCGGCCGCCAAGGGCGGCGAGATCCGCATCATGTTCAACAACCGCAAGACCACCACGGCCCGCATCGTCGGCCGTGACCCCGGCTCCGACCTGGCCGTCATCAAGCCCGAGGACACGTTCGGCACGCCCGAGATCACTCTGGGCAACTCCGACCAGGTGGTCGTCGGTGACCCCGTGATCGCCGTCGGCTCCCCGCTGGGCCTGACCGGCACGGTCACGACCGGCATCGTCAGCTCGCTCAACCGGCCGGTCATCGCCGGCGACGACACCGGCGCCAGTTCCGAGGAGACCGCCTACATCAGCGCGATCCAGACCGACGCCGCCATCAACCCCGGCAACTCCGGCGGGCCGCTCGTCAACGGCCGCGGCGAGGTCGTCGGCGTCAACTCGGCGATCGCCACCCTCAGCCGCTCGCTCAACAGCCAGAGCGGCAGCATCGGCCTCGGCTTCGCGATCCCCGTCAACCAGACGCGGCGCGTCGCCGAAGAGCTCATCACCACCGGCAGGGCCAAGCGCCCCAAGATCGGCATCCTTCTCGACCGCGACTACAAGGGCCAGGGCGTACGCATCGCCTCCGAGCCGGTCAGCGGCCAGCAGCCGGTCGACGCCGACGGACCGGCGGGCAAGGCCGGGCTGAAGGCGGGCGACGTGATCCTGGAGATCGACGGGCTGGCGCTGCAGGACGGCAACGAGCTGATCGCGCTGATCCGCAGCAAGGCGCCCGGCTCCACGATCGACATCAAGTTCCAGCGCGCCGGCCAGGAACAGCGCGCCACCCTCACCGTCGAGGCCGATGACCAGCCCGCGCCCAGTCCGTCCTGATTTCACTCGAAAAATCAGGATCTTGTACGGCACAGCCGACCCGCCCCCACCCGCCGTCGTGCGTGACCGGCCTTCCAGGGTGACGCTCACCGGCTTCCCCGCCGCGCCGCCGTGACGAACCGGGCCGGGCCGTCCGCGTGGTCGAAGCGGCCCGCGCTCCGCGCGCGGTGGCCCGGTGGGCAGGGGCTTTTGCGGTGAAAATGACCATAGGGCGGCGACCGACCTAGGCCGGAGAGCCCTTAGTCTGTGGATAGGCCGGGGTTGTCCTCGGAGAGGTTGGACTGCGGTAGGAGCTCACGGTGTTCGGACTTGGGTGGTGGGAAGTCGCAGCGCTGATCGTGCTCGCGCTGCTCGTCTTCGGCCCCGACAAACTGCCTCAGGCCGCCTCGCAGGCGGGCCGGACGCTGCGCAACCTGCGGCGCATGGCCACCAACGCGCGTGACGACCTGCGCGCGGGGCTGGGCCCGGAGTTCTCGAACTTCGACCCGGCCGACCTCAACCCCCGTACGTTCGTCAGGAAGCATCTCCTCGACGACATCGAGGACGACTACAACAAGCCGCGCGAGCTCGAACCGGCCACCACGGCCCCCGCCACGCCCGACCTGGTGGACGAGCTCGGCTACGGCGAGATCCCCCCTTACGACTCCGAAGCCACCTGACGCCCGTTTCCTGACGTGGGCCGCACGCCGCCGGTCCGCGCGCGACGCGGGCTGGCGGCGAGCGTGCGCGCGGGACGGGTCAGCCGCGGGGTGCCAGCCCCAGTTGGAGGCCCTTGAGACTGGAGGAGCGCTTGCTGAGCGCTCCTGCGATCGAGCGCAGCTCCGTGGCGGCGGGTGAGTCGGGGTCGGTCAGCACCAGAGGCTTGCCCTCGTCGCTGCCCTCCCGCAGCCGCAGGTCGATCGGCACCTGACCGAGCAGCGGCACCCTGGCGCCGAGGGTGCGGGTCAGCGCGTCGGCGACGGTCTGGCCGCCGCCCTCGCCGAACACCGCGATGCGCTCGTCGCAGTGGGGGCACGGCAGCCACGCCATGTTCTCGATGACGCCGGCGATCTGCTGGTGCGTCTGGGCGGCGATCGAGCCGGCGCGCTCGGCCACCTCGGCGGCGGCCATCTGGGGCGTCGTCACGACCAGGATCTCGGCCGACGGCAGCCGCTGCGCCACCGAGATGGCGATGTCGCCGGTGCCCGGGGGCAGGTCGAGCAGGAGCACGTCGAGGTCGCCCCAGTAGACGTCGGCGAGGAACTGGTGCAGAGCCCGGTCGAGCATCGGCCCGCGCCACACCACCGGCGTGTTGCCCTCCGGTTTGAACATGCCGACCGAGATGACCTTGATGTCGTGGGCCACCGGCGGCATGATCATGTCTTCGACCTTGGTGGGCCGTTCGGCGGCGCCCAGCATGCGGGGCACGCTGTGGCCGTAGATGTCGGCGTCGACGATGCCGACCTTGAGTCCGCTCGCGGTCATGGAGGCGGCCAGGTTGACGGTGACGGACGACTTGCCGACGCCGCCCTTGCCGCTGGCCACCGCGAAGACGCGGGTCAGCGAGCCCGGCTGGTTGAAGGGGATCTCCTTCTCCGGGCCCCGGTCGCCGCGCAGTTTGGTCTGCAGGGCCTTGCGTTGCTCGGTGCTCATCACGTCGAGCTCGAGCTGCACGTCCGTCACGCCGTCGAGCTTGGCGACGGCGTTCTTCACGTCGCGGCTGATGGTGTCCTTCATCGGACAGCCGGCCACGGTGAGGTAGACGCCGACGTGCACGGCGCCGCCCGGAGCGATCTCGATGCTCTTGACCATGCCGAGGTCAGTGATCGGGCGACGGATCTCGGGGTCGATGACGGTGGCGAGAGCGGCCGTCACGTTTTCCTGGGTTAGTGCCATCGAAGTCTCGGCACGAGGGAGTGCCGTCCCTCCTTTGTCGGTATATGTGTGACAGGCGCTGGACGCCAGTGAGGATGCCCCTCCATCGTATGAACCGGAGGCCTCGCTGAGTTAATCCGAGCTGTTAGATGTTCGTGCAACAACGTCCTAAGGTTACTCCGTGACTCTTCTGCGCCACGAGGGCCTCACCGTCGACGAGTTGGCGGTCTGGCGGATGCTGCAGCGGGCCCAGGTGCGCATCACCCGCCACCTGGAGGCGGAGTTGCTGGTCGCCCATGACCTGCCGCTGGCGTCGTACGACGTGCTCATGCAGTTGGCCGAGGCGCCGGAGCGGCGGCTGCGCATGAACGATCTGGCCGGCCGCGTGCTGTTGTCCCGCAGCGGGCTGACCAGGCTCATCGACCGGTTGCAGCGCGACGGCCTGGTGGCGCGCGAGGCGTGCGCCGACGACGCGCGCGGGTTGTTCGCGGTGCTGACCGAGCGCGGCGCGTCCAGGCTGGCGGAGGCGACGCCGACCTACCTGCGCGGCATCAGGACGCAGTTCCTCGACATGCTGGGCCCCGACGATATCGGCCAGGTGCGCTCGATGCTCGCCAAGCTCGACATCACCGGCGCTCCCTGAGCTCCTCCAGGAGGTGTCCGAGCTCGGAGCGCAGATAGTCGCGGGTGGCCACCTCGTTCAGCGCCAGGCGCAACCCGGCGATCTCCCGGGTCAGATATTCGATCTCCGCCTGGTTGCGCTCGGCGCTCTCGCGGTCCTGCTCGTACTGGATGCGGTCGCGGTCGTCCTGGCGGTTCTGGGCCAGCAGGATCAGCGGCGCGGCGTAGCTGGCCTGCAGCGACAACATCAGCGTGAGGAAGATGAACGGATAGGGGTCGAACTTCAGGTGCTCGGGCGCGGCGACGTTCCAGATCACCCAGGTCGTCACGAAGACGGTCATGTAGACGATGAACCGGGCGGTGCCGAGGAAACGGGCGATGCGCTCCGACAGCCGCCCGAACGCCTCGGGGTCATAGTGCGGACGCAACGACCGCCGCAGGTCGCGGGGCTGGTCGAGGCGTTCAGACGTCATGGTCGGCCCCTTCGCGCCAGTCCTCGGGAAGCAGGTGGTCGAGCACGTCGTCGACGGTCACCGCGCCGACCAGCCGGCCGAACTCGTCGACGACGGGCGCGGCGACCAGGTTGTAGTTGGCCAGGTAGGAGGTGACCTCGTGCAGCGTGAACTCCGGTTTGATGGGGTCGATCGAGGGGTCGAGCACGCCGCCGAGGAGCGTGGACGGCGGCTCGCGCAGCAGCCGCTGGAAGTGCGAGACGCCCAGATAGGTGCCCGTCGGCGTCTCCGTGGGCGGTCTGGTGACGTATACCTGCGCCGCGACGGCCGGGGTGAGGTCCTGCTGGCGGATGTGGGCGAGGGCCTCGGCCACCGTGGAGGTGGGAGGCAGGATCACGGGCTCGCTGGTCATCACGCCGCCCGCGCTGTCGACCGGGTAGCTGAGCAGGCGCCGCACCGGGGCGGCCTCATCCGGCTCCATCAGCGCCAGCAGCCTGGCCGCCTGCTCCTGCGGCAGGTCGTGCAGCAGGTCGGCGGCGTCGTCGGGCCCCATCTCCTCCAGCACGACGGCGGCTCGTTCGGGCTCCAGCGTGCCGACGATGCCGATCTGGTCGTCGGGCGGGAGCTCTTCGAGCACGTCGGCCAGCCGCTCGTCGCTGAGAGCGCGGGCGATCTCGATGCGGCGCTTGCCCGGCAGCCCGTGCAGCGCGCTGGCCATGTCGGCGGCCCGCAGCGACTCGAACGCGGTGATCAGGCCGGCGGCCCCCTGGTCCTTCTGCAGCGTGTCGAACCCGGACACCTCGTCCCAGTCGACGATGCGCAGGTCGCGCCGGCGGCCCCGGTGGAGTGCGATCTTGGTGATCTCCCACGTGGACGGCCTGACCTCTTCCATGGCCACGTCGTAGACGGTCATCTGCCGGTCGTCGTAGGACACGGCGAGGTCGAGCATCTCGCCGATGACGAGCGTCTCCGTGGCCCGCTGCTCGAACCTGCGCATGTTGAGCCTGCCGGTGAAGACCACGGCGCCGGCCTCTATGCGGCGGACGCGGGTGATGGGCAGGAACACGCGGCGGCGCGGCTGCACCTCGACCACGAAACCGTGCACGGCCGGCCGGCGGGTGAGGCGCAGGCCCGCCACGACGTCCCGTACCCGGCCGATCTGGTCGCCCGCGGGATCGAAGACCGGGGTGCCTTGCAGCCGGCCCACGAAGATCTGCACGTGGCCAGGCTAACAGGGTGTTCCCGTTGCGCCCCGGACCCCGGACGTGTCAGTATCAAACCCGCTTAACGGTCATTACTGGTCAGGTGGTGTGCGATGAGGTATGCGGGGCTGGCGCTCGCGTTCGTGGGATCGTGGTGTTTCGCGTTCGCCGGGCCGATGGCCAAATACCTCATCGAGGCCGGGCTGGAGCCGATGGAGGCCGTCTGGACGCGAATGGCGGGGGCAGGCCTGCTGCTCGTGGCCGTGCTGGCCGTGGTGAGGCCCCGCGCGCTGCGGATCCCGTCCTCGAAGCTGCCGTTCCTCGGTCTCTACGCGGTCATGGGCGTGGCGGGGGTGCAGTCGTTGTACTTCGTGGCCATCACCCGGTTGCCGGTGGGGGTGGCGCTGCTGCTGGAGTTCATGGCGCCGGTGATGGTGGTGGCGTGGGTGCGGGTCGTGCGCAGGGTCAGGCTCGCCGGGGCGGCGTACGTCGGCGCGGTCGTGGCCATCGCGGGCCTCGCGATCGTCGTCGAGGCCTGGCAGGGGTTGCGGATCGACGCGCTGGGACTGCTGCTCGGGCTGCTGGCCGGAGCGTGTTGCGCCGGATATTTCCTGATGTGCGATGGCTTTGGCGACGACATCGACCCTCTCGGCCTGATCGCCTGGGGCCTGCTGGGCGCGGCCGTCCTGCTGCTCCCGTTCTCCCGGCCCTGGAACATCCCCTGGGAGGCCTTCACCGTCTCCGCCACGCCGGAGGGCGCCGTCACGCTCCCGGTGCTCGGGGCCTACCTGTGCATGGCGGTCGTCGGCACCTCGGTCGCGTACATCGTGAGCATGTACGCCGTGCGCCGGTTGTCCGCCGCCGTCGGCGCCACCGTCGCGTCCCTGGAGGTCATCGCGGGCGCGGTGCTGGCCTGGGCGCTGGTCGGGGAGACGCTCGGCGTGTTCCAGATCGTGGGCGGGCTGATCGTGCTCTCGGGCGCGCTGCTCGCCCAGACCGCAACCGCCTCGGTCCAGCCACCGGTCCAGCCAGCGGCCCAGCCAGCGGCCCAGTCAGCGGCGGGGCCGGGACCCGTCGCCGGGGAGCCGGCCGAGGTCACCGCTCCGGGGTGAGGCGCACGACGGTGCATTCGCGGGCCCAGCGCTCGGCGAGGTGCTCACTGTCGCGGGCGTTGAGCCGCTCCTTCGCCAGCGCCGCCATGGCGTCACCGGCCGCGGCCTGGTCGACGACCGACACCGCGGCGTCGAACTCCACCAGCCTGGCGCCGTTGTCCTTGCTGCGCAGCGTGACGTGCACCCGGTCGAGGGCGTCGAGACCGGGCAGCTGCTGCTCCTCACCTCCCGTCACCACGTAGATCGAGCCGTCGTGCCAGGCGTGCCAGGCCAGGCGCGGGCGATCGAGGGTGAGCCAGAGGATGCCCGACTTCTTCGCGCCCTCTTCGATCGCGGAGGTGTTGTCGCTCACAGCTCCGACTGTACGGCCGGGCCGGGGCCGGGGACGAGTACCGTGTGCGCATGCGTTCCCGTCGTTCGGTGCTCGCCGTGCCCGGCAGCAACCCCCGCTTTCTCGACAAGGCCCAGACCCTGCCCGTCGACGAGGTCTTCCTCGACCTGGAGGACTCCGTCGCCCCGGCGGCCAAGCAGGAGGCGCGAAAGAACATCGTGACCGCGCTGCGCGAGGGCGACTGGTCGGGCAAGACACGGGTGGTCAGGGTCAACGACCTCACCACGCAGTGGGCCTACCGCGACGTGATCGAGGTCGTCGAGGGGGCGGGGGAGTTCGTCGACTGCCTGATGCTGCCCAAGGTCCAGGAGCCCACCGACGTCGTCTGGCTCGACACGCTGCTCACCCAGATCGAGCAGGCCATGGGTCACGAAGTGGGCCGCATCGGCATCGAGGCGCAGATCGAGAACGCCCGCGGGCTGGTCAACGTCGACGCCGTCGCGGGCTCGTCGCGGCGGCTGGAGACGCTCGTGTTCGGCCCCGCCGACTTCATGGCCTCGATCAACATGCGGACGCTCGTCGTCGGCGAGCAGCCGCCCGGCTACGTCGAGGGCGACGCCTACCACTACATCCTCATGCGCCTGCTCATGGCGGCGCGGATGCACGACCTGCAGGTGATCGACGGCCCTTACCTGCAGATCAAGGACGTCGAGGGCTTCGAGAAGGTGGCCCGCCGGGCGGCGGCGCTCGGGTTCGACGGCAAGTGGGTGCTGCATCCCTCCCAGGTCGACGCGGCCAACGCGGTGTTCTCGCCCACGCAGGAGGACTATGACCACGCCGAGCTCATCCTGGAGGCGTACGACTACTACACCTCGGTCGAGAAGCGCGGCGCGGTCATGCTGGGTGACGAGATGATCGACGAGGCCTCGCGCAAGATGGCGCTCGTCGTGGCTGCCAAGGGGCGGGCCGCCGGACTCACCCGTACGACGTCCTTCACACCTTGAAGCCGATGGCGGTGAAGAACCAGAACGACGACGTCAGCCAGAGCCCCACGAGCACCGTGAACGCCACCCCGCCGAGGACCGGCAGCGTCCAGCCGGGGGCGCCGCGCTTGGGCAGGGCGAGCATCTTCGTGGTGAACACCCCGTAGAAGAAGCAGCCGAGCAGCGAGTGCACCAGGACCCGCGGAACGTCGTACTGCAGGCCCAGGGCGTAGAGGCAGTGGAAGGCGACGGGGATCGTCAGCAGGAACGCGATCCGGCCCGACCAGCGGTGCACGGCGGGCGGGATGGCGACGCCGAGCCTGTCCCACATCGACAGGGCCGAGACCACCTGTGCGATCGCGAGCACGAACGCGCCGGTGGTGAGCCAGACCTTCATCGGCAGGGCGGCGGAGAAGCCGGCCACGCCGACCGCGAACCCGGTGGGTGTGTGGGCGCGTCCGAAGACGCCGAGCGCGACCACGACGAGCCCGCCGGCGATCAGCGGCCAGACCAGCGGGGTCAGACTGCGGGACGGCCGCTGGTGGATGGCGGTCATGACATCTCCTCGATGAAGCCGTCGACGTCCTTGGGGTACACCGTGGTGTCGTCCACGGTCAGGGGGGTGGTGGGCCGCTCGCCGTCCAGCCGCGGGATGTCGAGCTGCTCCTCCCCGAGTACGGCGGCGCCGACCTGCGTGAAGCCGCCCTGCGGGTTCTTCAGGACGATCCAGCCGGCTCTGAGCTTGGCGCCCCTGACGATGGCGGTGGCGCGGTAGAGGCCCGACGGCTTGACGACCGTGGGAGCGACGAAGCTCCACGTCTTGCCGCCGAGCGCGACCGTGCCCCTGGCCTTGCCGCCTGCCAGCGCGGCCGTGACCTTGGCGCTGCCGAAGCCGGCCAGCGACAGCTCGCCCGCCGACTCCTTGCCCTTGAACCAGGCCTCGGTCCTGCCGTCGCAGAAGTAACCGATGGCCTTGCCGTTCCTGATCGAGATGGCGATGAGGCCGCCGTTGCCCTTGACGCGCCCGCCGTAGTCGGCTTTGGCGATCTTCTTCGGCTCGGTGGGGGAGGGCGCGGCGGACGGTTCCGCGGTGTTCCCCGTCGCGGGCGATCCGGTGGCGTTCTGTCGCGCGGGGGTCGTCTCCTCCGTGGAGGGTGCCTCCGCTGCTGTGTTCGCGGCCGTGTTGTCGGCCGCGGGTGCCGCGTTGATGCTGGCGACACCGAGTCCCGCGGCGAGCACGACGCCCGCGGCGAGGGTGATGACAGGTCCCAGCCTTGACATGGACTTCTCCCAGGGTCGAATGCCTACAAACCGAGCATCCGCCTAAAAGAGCGCGCCGTCTGTGAACTATTGCGCACCAAGCGGACAGAATGAATGGATGCAGGAGAACCCAGGGCCCCATTTTCCGTACGGCGCGCCGCCGCCGGCCCACCCTTATCCGCCGCCACGCCCGTCCTGGTTCCTGCCTACGCCGCGCGGGGCCCGCTACGACCATCTGGCGAGGACCGCCGCGTCCCATCCGTGGCGGGCGATCGTCGGCACGCTCGTCATCGCCGCCGGGTTCTTCACGCTCGGCGTGGTGGTGGTCTTCGCGGGCATGGTGGTGGCGCTGATCGCGGGCATCCCGTTCACGGTGGAGCCCAGCGGGCAACTGTCGGGTAATCCCGTGTTCTCGCTGGTGGTGCTGCTGATGACGCTGGCGCCGATGATCCTGCTCGTGTACGGCACCGTGGCGCTCATCCAGCGCCGCCGCCCCGGCACGATCTCGTCCGTGGCCGGGCGGCTGCGCTGGTCGTGGATGGCGCGCTGCGCGGGGCTGGCGGTCCTGGCGCTGGCGGCCGGCCAGGGCACGCAGATGCTCGTCATGTCGGCGGGGGGCGACGACAGCGAGATGTTCGGCTGGGGAGGCTGGGAGGGCTTCCTGCCGGCGCTGATCGTGATCGTGCTCCTGGTGCCCTTCCAGGCGGCCGCCGAGGAGTACGTCTTCCGCGGCTGGTTCGTGCAGGCGGTCGGCGCGCACGTGCGCAATCCGATCTGGTCGATCCTCGTCGGTGCGGCGTTGTTCGCGTCGTTGCACGGATACCAGCCGGCCGGGCTGGTCGACGTGTTCGTGTTCGGGGCGGCGATGGGCTGGCTGACGGTCCGCACGGGGGGCCTGGAGGCGGCGATCGCGCTGCACGTCATGAACAACCTGCTGGCCTTCGGGCTGAGCGCGGCGGCGGGCAGCCTGGAGGAGGCCCTCGACCAGCCGAACGTGCCGGTGCCGTGGCAGGCGCTGCTGGGCACGCTGGTGCAGCTCGTGGTCTACATGGGTGGTGTGTTGTATCTAGCCAAAAAGCGGTCAATAAGCACTGTCTCTGCATAAATCAGGCGTGAGGTGCCGGGAATCTCGCTAGAGAGGTCTCGCTATTCCGGCTGAGTCATGCTGGTCTGGATCCTGTGGGGACGGCGAGGGTTTCCCGGAGGTAGACGTTTCGACCGTTCCCATGCCCGCACACGATCCGGTCCGGACGACCAGACCTGATCGACGAGCACCCGTACGACACGTTCGACGAGGAGGTACGGCGCGTGGCCTCCGGCCCCAGCGAACCGCCACGGCGACCGCCGGGTGACGACGACCCGCGTTCTGAGAGGGCGTCGGAACCGCATTCTTCTGAAGAGCCCAGGATCAGCCATTCGCCGCCAGGGCCCACCGACGACCGGGCCAGGGGCTTACCGCCGGCCTCTCCCTGGGACATGCCGCCGTTCGCCGCCCCCGTCCCGGACGACGAGCCGCCGGAACCGCCCAAGGGGCGCCGGCCGTACAGTTCGCCGACCGCGGAGCCCGAGGTGGAGCCGCGCCGGCCCCGCCGCGTCGTCAACCGTCCCGACAAGCTCGTCGCCGGCGGCCCGCTGTCGGAGCCGGCTGAGGAGGAGCCCGAGACCTACCACGGCACCCGCATCCCCCCGTACGTGCGGGTCTACCCCGTCGAGGAGCCCCCGGAGACGGAGCCGGTGCCCGAGCCGCCGGAGGAGCACCCGGAGGACGACGACGAGCCCGGGGTGCGCCGCGTCGGCCGGCCGCCCGCGGGACGCCCCACGCGCCCCGACCTCC
>NZ_SMJZ01000010.1 GCF_004348345.1 Nonomuraea longispora | reverse complement strand
GGTTCCGGGCCGAGGGCCGGGGGGGAGGCTGGGCGGCTGTCCCAGCGTCGCCGCGGCGCACTGCGCCGGGCAGGGCTGCTGTCGACCGGTCTGCTCGTCTCGCTGGTGGCCGTGGGGGCCGGGGCTGTCGCGGTGCTCAAGCCGTACATCAGTCCAGACGACTTCGAGGGGCCGGGCAGCGGCTCGGTGACCGTGCGCATCGCGCCCGGGTCGAGCGCGGCGGCCATCGGCTCGACGCTGGCCGACGCCGGCGTGGTGGCCAGCGCGCGGTCGTTCGTGAAGGTGTCGGAGGACCGCGCGGTGACCGGGCGGCTCCGTCCAGGCCACTACCGCATGCGCAAGGGCATGGCGGCAGGCGCGGCGCTCGACCTGCTGCTCGCGCCCTCGTCCCGGATCGTCAAGCGGGTCACGGTGCCCGAGGGCCTGCGGGCGGCCGAGGTGCTGGCGCGGGTCGCCCGGCTGACCGGGCTGCCGCTCAAAGAACTCCAGGGCGTCGACAAGGCCCTTGTGGGGCTGCCGGACTACGCGCCGGGGATCGAGGGGTTCCTGTTCCCCGCGACGTACGAGGTGGAGCCGGGCGACACGGCGGTCGACGTGCTGGCGGCGATGGTCGATCGCTTCCGCGCCGCGGCCCGTCACGTCGGCCTGGCGGCCGAGGCTGCCAGGGTGAACCTGACACCGCTGGAGGCGGTCACGGTGGCGAGCCTGATCCAGGCCGAGGGCGGCACCGACGCCGACTACCCCAAGATCGCCAGAGTGATCTACAACCGCCTGGCGAAGGGCACGCCGCTGGAGATCGACAGCACCGTTCTGTATGCCCAGAACCGCCGGACGCTGAAGGTTACAGAGAGCGACACCAAAGTCGCTTCTCCCTACAACACCTATCGCCACAAAGGGCTGCCGCCCGGTCCTATCGCCAATCCCGGGGAGAAGGCGCTGATGGCGGCGTTGCACCCGGCAGAAGGCGATTGGCACTGGTTTGTCACCACTGATCCGGCGCATAGAATCACCAAATTCACCAACAAAGAGAGCGAGTTCGTGAGATACCGGGAAGAGTTGAACAAGAACCTCGGGACGAGCTGATGTTCGGTGGACCCCCCGCTATCACTGCGCAAAAGCCCCAAAACAGGGCATGCGTCCTCTTCCCGTCCTTTAGCATGGCTACCCAGTGTGATCTCCGCTGGTCGTCGCAGCACGTCCGGCGGGCCCCCCAGTTCCGCCCGGTGACCCCAGCCGGTTGGGCAGTTCCGCTTGACGCCTGGCCGGGCGTACCGGGAGATTGGCCAGCGAACCCATGAGCGATCTCGATCTCAACTCCTTGCTCGGCGCCGATGACGACGAAGGTCCTGCCCGGCGCCGCGGCCGCGGTGGCAGCAGGCGTGGCAGCGGCCGCAGACGGCGCAGGCGCCGCAACCGCGGCCGGTTCATCGCACCGCTGCTGGCCTTCGTGGTGCTGGCCGGCATCATCGGCGGTGGCGGCTACTACGGCTACATGTGGCTCAACGACGCGCTCGTGCCCGACGACTACACCGGCCAGGGGACCGGCGAGGTCGTCATCGAGATCCAGAGCGGTCAGAGCGCCTCCGACGTGGCGGTGGAGCTGGAGCGCAAGGGCGTCGTGGCCAGCGTCAGGGCGTTCACCAACGCGATCGCCAACGCCGGTGCGAGCGCCTCGCTGCAACCGGGGTCGTACAAACTGCGCAAGGGCATGTCGGCAGAGAGCGCCGTGGCGCTGCTCGACCCGGACAAACGGCAGCGCGAAAGGGTGACGATCAAGGAAGGTCTGCGGCTGTCCGACACCCTTACCACGCTCGCCGAGGAGACCGGACTGCCGCTCAATGAGTTCAAGGCCGCGGCCAAGGACGTCGAGGGCCTGGACCTGCCTTCCTACGCCAAGGGCAAGCTGGAGGGCTACGCCTTCCCCGCCACGTTCGAGGTGCAGCCGAAGACCACGCCCCAGCAGATCCTCGCGGCCATGGTCGACCGCTACAAGAAGACCGCCAAGTCGGTCGAGCTCGAGGACGGAGCGAAGGACCTCGGGCACACGCCGCACGAGATCGTCATCATCGCGAGCATCATCCAGGCCGAGGCGGGCCGGTACGAGGACATGCCGAAGATCGCCCGCGTCATCTACAACCGGCTCGAACGCGAGCCGCCGATGAAGCTGGCGATGGACAGCACGGTGATGTACGCGCTCAACAAGTACCGCACCGCCGCCACCTTCGCCGAGACGAAGATCAAGAACAAGTACAACACCTACCGGTACGAAGGCCTGCCGCCGGGCCCTATCGCCAATCCCGGCGACCACGCCATCGAGGCGGCACTCAACCCGGCGAAGGGCGACTGGCTCTATTTCGTCGCCACCGACCCGAAGAGCAAGGTCACCAAGTTCGCCACCACGGAGGCCGAGCGGCAGGCGCTGCTGGCCGAATACCGCGCCAACGGCGGCTGACCCGGCACGCGGGCCGTCCGTCCCCCGGCGCGGACGGACGGCCCGCGAGGTGGCGATAGGGTCCTTACCTGTCTGAAGGAGTGTGGATGCGGGCTGCGGTGCTGGGGTCTCCCATCGGTCATTCGCTCTCGCCCTACCTGCACCGGGCGGCCTACCAGGCGATGGGGCTCGACGGGTGGAGTTATGAGGCGTTCGAGTGCGACGAGGCGCGGCTGCCGGGGCTGCTGGCGGAGCTGATGCCGGTGCGCGGCCGCGAGCCCGGTGACGGTGACGCCTGGGCGGGGCTGTCGCTGACCATGCCGCTCAAGCGGGCCGTGCTGCCGCTGCTCGACACGGTGTCCGAGGTGGCCGTCGAGGTCGGGGGCGCCAACACCGTGGTGTTCCGCGACGGCCTCCGGCACGGCGACAACACCGACGTCCACGGCATCAAGCAGGCGCTGGCCGAGGCCGGGGTGCCCGCGCCCGGCTCGGCGACCGTGCTCGGCGGAGGGGCCACGGCGGCCTCCGCGCTCGCGGCGCTGCGCGACCTCGGGCTGTTCCAGGCGACGCTGCTGGTGCGCGACCCCGCGCGGGCGGGGGAGACGGCGCAGGTCGCCGAACGGCTGGGCGTGTCCTTGGCGGTGGAGACGTTCGACAAGCTTGAGGCGGCGACGCGGGTGGACCTGGTGGTGTCCACACTGCCCGGCGGCGCCGCCGACGCCTTCGCCGACCGGCTGGCGCGGGTGCCCGCGCTGTTCGACGTGGTCTACTCGCCCTGGCCGACGCGGGCCGCGGCCGCAGTCAAGGAGGCGGGCGGCACCGTGGTCGGCGGGTTCGCGATGCTGCTGCACCAGGCGGTGCGGCAGGTGGAGCTGATGACCGGCAGGACGGACGTTCCGGTGGAGGCGATGCGCGCGGCAGGGGAGGCCGAACTCCTCAGACGGTCGTAGCCGTCACGACAGGTGGGGCGCGGCATCGCCCGGAATCGGGGCACGAAGCCGGACCGGTCAGGCACCCGGTCACGAGGCTGTCGTGGTCGTATGGCCATTGCTGGGTAGATGTTTACCGGCAGGCGATGGCCGGCCGGGATGATTCTGGGAGCCGCCGTGGTTGTGGTAATGTAGCTCTCTGATCGGTCCGGCATGCCTTGCTGGACGCGCAAGCGGAGGTCTCCCTCCCACCTGAGTCACCGAAAGGCGGCCGGGTCCAGGATCACGCCGGACTACTCCGGGGAGCTCGCAGGCCACGACGCCACAGAGCTCAGTGGCCCCGCATGCGCGACGTGCGGGGCTTTTCGCGTTCGCCGCGAGCGCGAGGGGCTCCCGGCACGACGAGCACGTAGGGATCGCAAACCTAGGAGGCCCCATCAGCACTGAGCCCCGCATCAACGAGCGTATCCGAGTTCCCGAGGTGCGCCTCGTGGGCCCGAACGGCGAGCAGGTAGGCATCGTCTCGATTCACGATGCGCTGAAGCTCGCCCAGGAAGCCGACCTCGACCTCGTCGAGGTCGCGGCAACGGCTCGACCGCCCGTGTGCAAGCTCATGGACTACGGCAAGTTCAAGTACGAGTCCGCGATGAAGGCGCGCGAGGCGCGCAAGAATCAGGCGCACACGATCATCAAGGAGATCAAGCTCCGGCCGAAGATCGACCCGCACGACTACGAGACCAAGAAGGGTCACGTGGTGCGGTTCCTCAAGGCGGGAGACAAGGTCAAAGTCACGATCATGTTCCGGGGGCGCGAGCAGTCCCGGCCGGAGCTCGGCTTCCGGCTGCTGCAGCGGCTGGCGGACGACGTCCAGGAGCTCGGCTTCGTGGAGTCCCACGCCAAGCAGGACGGCCGTAACATGATCATGGTGATCGGTCCGCACAAGAAGAAGGCCGAGGCCAAGGCCGAAAAGGCCGCAGCCAAGGCACAGCGTGGCGGCGAGGAGCCTTCCATACAGGAAGCGTGACCCGCAGTTGGGGTTAGCCTTACAACGCGACCCCAGCCAAGCCACCGGCAGACGAAGACGCCGCGACCGGGTCGGCCAGCACCGGCCCGGCCAGCGGCACGACCGAAACGAGGAGAGACGGCGACATGCCGAAGATGAAGACGCACAGCGGTGCGAAGAAGCGGTTCCGGCTCACCGGCACCGGCAAGATCAAGCGTCGCCGTGCCAATCGCGCGCACTACAACGAGTGGAAGTCGTCCACGTTGACGCGCCGTCTCAAGAACGAGGTCGTCCTTTCCGACGCCGACAACAAGAAGATCAAGAAGCTGCTCGCCAAGTAGCGCGAACCCCCGGGGAGAAGAATCATGGCACGCGTGAAGCGGGCGCTCAACGCCAAGAAGAAGCGCAAGGTCGTCCTCGAGAGGGCGAGCGGTTACCGTGGCCAGCGGTCGCGTCTCTACCGCAAGGCCAAGGAGCAGATGCTCCATTCGATGACGTACGCCTACCGGGACCGCAAGGACCGCAAGGGTGCGTTCCGCCGTCTGTGGATTCAGCGGATCAACGCCGCCGCCCGCCAGAACGGCCTGACCTACAACCGCCTCATCCAGGGTCTGCGCCTGGCCAACATCGAGGTCGACCGCAAGATCCTCGCCGACCTCGCGGTCAACGACAGCCAGACCTTCGCCACGCTCGTGGAGGCCGCCAAGAAGGCGCTCCCGGCCGACGTGAACGCTCCGGCCGCGGGCTGAGGCGGTTGCTTGAACGAGGGCCCACCGATGACGGTGGGCCCTTTGCTGTAGCCGGCCACGTCACGCGTCGGCGTGACCGCGGCGCGCTGTGGCAGGCGGTCCATCGGATGCGGGCAAGGGGCGTGGGGAAGCATGGCGGGGTCCGAGCTGACCAATGTACGGTCGCCGAGGGTCAAAGCGGCCAGGCGGCTCACCAAACGGGCCTTCAGGGAGCAGGACCGTAGGTTCCTGGCCGAAGGGCCGCAGGCCGTACGCGAGGCGCTCAAGCTCGACGGCGTGCCCATCGAGCTGTTCAGCACGGCCGAGGCCGAGTTGCGCCACCCCGAACTGATCACCGAGGCCACCCTCAAGGGCGTCCCCGTGCACCGGGCCAGCGGTGAGGTCATGTCCGAGCTCTCCCAGACCATGACCCCGCAGGGCCTGGTGGCGGTCTGCGGGCTGGTGCACGTCCCTCTGGAGCAGGCGCTGGAGGGTACGCCGCGCCTGGTCGCGCTGCTCGCGCACGTGCGCGACCCGGGCAACGCCGGCACCGTCATGCGCGCGGCCGACGCCGCGGGAGCCGACACGGTGATCTTCACCGACGCCTCCGTCGACCCGTACAACGGCAAGTGCGTACGCGCCAGCGCGGGCAGTCTTTTCCATCTTCCCGTCGTCATCGGTGCACCGGTCGGCGCCGCCGTGCGTCATCTCAAGGAGCGGGGGCTGCGCGTGCTGGCGGCCGACGGCACGGGCAAGCACACGCTCGACGACGTCGACCTGTCCGGCCCCACCGCGTGGATCTTCGGCAACGAGGCCTGGGGTCTGCCGGAGGACGTCCTCGCCGAGGCGGACGACGTGGTGCGCGTGCCCATCTACGGACAGGCTGAAAGTCTCAACCTGGCCACCGCGGCGGCGGTGTGCCTTTACTCTTCCGCCAGGGCTCAGCGAGTGCCCTAGGCGGCGGGAAACCCGCTATTGTCGGCGATGTAGGCGGAGGAGGCGAGGTCGTGCACGGCGCAGACACCGACGGGCGCGTTGTGGCCGCCGCGTGCACGATAGCCATCGACGATCTTCCTGACGGCCTCATCGTGACCGATCGACATGGCTGTGTGGTGGCCGTCAACCGGGCCGCCGCGAGGCTCACCGGCATCGCCATGGAGCGCGCGGTCGGCCGGCACATGAGCGACGTGTTCCCCTTCCGCGACCATGACGGGCGTGACTGGTGGAAGGCCCTCGACCCCGAGGGCGGTCTGCGTACGCGAAGCAGGGTTCCGGAGCGGCCGCTGCACCTGCCGGGCGGCCAGGAGCTCCACGTCACGGCCCGGTTCGTCCGCGAGCCTGAGCGCGCCGGCGAGGTCGAGCGCGTCACGATCACCCTCAGGGACGGCGGCGCCCGGGCCCGGCTGGAGCGCAGCCGCGCCGACCTGGTGTCCACGGTGGCCCATGAGCTGCGCTCGCCGCTGACCAGCGTCAAGGGGTTCACCGCGACGCTGCTGGCCAAGTGGACGCGCTTCACCGACGAGCAGAAGCGCGTGATGCTGGAGACCGTCAACAACGACGCCGACCGCGTCACGCGGCTCATCACGGAGCTGCTCGACGTCTCGCGCATCGAGTCGGGGCGGCTGGAGGTGCGCAGGCAGGTCGTCGACCTTCCCGCCAGGGCGCGCCGGCTCATCGCGGGGCGGGTGGCGGCCGGCGAGGCCGAACACCGGTTCCGCCTGGTGGTCGGCGATTACCTGCCGGAAATGTGGCTTGACCAGGACAAGATCGACCAGATTCTGGGTAATCTGGTGGAGAATGCGCTGCGCCATGGGCGCGGCACTGTGACGATCGAGATCGAGTCCGTCGGATGGGGAGTCGCCGTGTCGGTGCGCGACGAGGGCGAGGGCATTGAGCCCGAGCTGGCTCCGCGCGTCTTCAGGCAGTTCTGGCGGGGCGGCAACAGCCGCAGGCGCGGCGGCACCGGGCTTGGCCTGTTCATTGTGAAAGGCCTGGTCGAGGCGCACGGTGGCACAATCGCCGTGCAGCGGGCCCCCGAGGGCGGGGCGGAGTTCCGATTTACCGTGCCCACCGGCACGCCTGACTTCGCGACCCCCTAGCGAGCGATTCGGGCCCGGTGGGCGGGTCCCACTAGACTCATTTCCGCTCAAGCCCTGGATACGGAGCTCACTCTTGTCTGACTACGACCCCGTCGAGGTGACACCGTTGCATGCCGACGAGGTGTCCCGCATGGAGGCCGACGCCGTCGCGGCGATCAAAGCGGCCGGCGACCTCGACGCACTCAAGCAGGCCAGGCTGGCGCACGCGGGTGACCGCTCGCCCATCGCCCTGGCCAACCGGGAGATCGGCGCGCTGCCGCCTGCCGCCCGCGCGGAAGCCGGCAAGCGTGTCGGCGCCACCCGTAAGGCGATCAACGAGGCGCTGGCCGCGCGCCAGGCCGAACTCGAGGCCGAGCGCGACGCGCGCGTGCTCGTCGAGGAGACCGTCGACGTCACCCTGCCGTGGGACCGCCGGCCTCGCGGCGCCCGCCACCCGCTCACGACGCTGCAGGAGCGCATCGCCGACGCGTTCATCGCGATGGGCTACGAGATGGCGGAAGGGCCCGAGCTCGAAGGCGAGTGGTTCAACTTCGACGCCCTCAACATCGCCAAGGACCATCCGGCGCGCTCCGACCACGACACCTTCTTCGTCGGGTCCACGGAGTCGGGCATGGTGCTGCGCACGCAGACCTCGCCGGTGCAGGTCCGCGCGCTGCTCCAGCGCGAGCTGCCGGTCTACGTGATCTCACCGGGCAAGACGTTCCGCACCGACGAGCTCGACGCCACCCACACCCCCGTCTTCCACCAGACGGAGGGGCTGGCCGTCGACGAGGGCCTGACCATGGCCCACCTCAAGGGCACGCTCGACCGGTTCGCGGAGGTGATGTTCGGCAAGGGCATCTCGACCCGCTTCCGCCCCAACTACTTCCCGTTCACCGAGCCGTCCGCGGAGATGGACCTCAAGTGTTTCGTCTGCCGCGGCGCCTCGGCGACCCCCGGCAACCCGTCCTGCCGCACCTGCAAGTCGGAGGGCTGGATCGAGTGGGGCGGCTGCGGCATGGTCAATCCGCGCGTGCTCATCGCGTGCGGCGTCGATCCGTCGCGCTATTCCGGGTTCGCGTTCGGCATGGGCATCGAGCGCACCCTGATGTTCCGCCACAACGCCGAGGACATGCGTGACATGGTCGAGGGAGACGTGCGCTTCACGCTCCCGTTCGGAATGGAGATCTGATGAAGGTCCCGCTTTCCTGGCTGCGGGAGTATGCCGATCTCCCGGCGGTCACCGCCCACGAGGTGGCCGACAAGCTCACGGCCGCCGGGCTGAAGCTCGAGTCGATCACCTCCCACGGCCACGACGTCAAGAACGTCGTGGTCGGCGAGGTGCTCACGATCGAGGAGCTGACCGGTTTCAAGAAGCCGATCAGGCACTGCACGGTCGAGACGGGCGAGGCGACGCCGCGCGAGATCGTCTGCGGCGCCACCAACTTCGCCGCCGGTGACCGGGTGCCCGTCGTGCTGCCCGGAGGGGTGCTGCCGGGCGGGTTCGAGGTCGGGGCGCGCAAGACGTACGGGCGCATGTCCGAGGGCATGATCTGCTCCGAGCGCGAGCTCGGGCTCGGCGACGACCACCACGGCATCATGGTGCTGCCGGCCGACACCCCGATCGGCGGCGACGTGGTCGAGCTGCTCGGCCTGCGCGACGAGGTGATCGAGCTGGAGATCACGCCCGACATCGGCTACGCGCTGTCGATCCGCGGCGTGGCGCGCGAGGCGGCCACGGCGTTCGGGCTGGCCTTCCGCGACCCCGCGGACGTCGAGCCGCCCGCCGAGAGCGGGCCGTCGTGGTCGGCCTCCATCGCCGACCCGACGGCGTGCGACCGGTTCGTGCTGCGCGAGGTGCGCGGCTTCGACCCCGGCGCACAGACTCCGCTCTCGATGCGCGTACGCCTGGCGCGGGCCGGCATGCGTCCCGTGTCGCTGGCCGTCGACATCACCAACTACCTGATGCTGGAGCTCGGTCAGCCGTTGCACGCGTTCGACCGGGCCAAGCTCAGCGGCGAGATCGTGGTCCGCAGGGCACAGCCCGGTGAGCGGCTGGAGACGCTCGACCACGTGGTGCGCGAGCTCGACCCCGACGACATCCTCATCACCGACCAGTCGGGGCCGATCTCGATGGCGGGCACGATGGGCGGCCTGGAGACCGAGATCTCAGACGGCTCGACCGACATCGTCATCGAGGCGGCCCACTTCTCCGCGACCGGCATCTCCCGCGAGTCCCGCAGGCACGGGCTCGTGTCGGAGGCGTCCAAACGGTTCGAGCGCGGCGTCGACCGGGAGCTGCCGCTCGTCGCCTCGTGGCGGGCCGTGCAATTGCTGGCCGAGCTGGGCGGCGCCACCGTCCAGCCGGGCGTGACGCACGCCGAGGTCGAGGTGTCGCCTGCGCGCGTCGCGATCCCGTCGGGCTACCCCGGGGCCGTGGCCGGCGCCACCTACTCCAAGGAGACCGTGGTCGCGCGGCTGCGGCAGATCGGCTGCGTCGTCGTCGACGGTGACGACGCGGCCGTGCGCCAGGGCGGCGTCGACCCGACCGGGGTCGTGACCGGCGGTGAGCTGGCGGCCAAGCTGGCCGTCACCGGCGACGACATGATCACGGTGACGCCGCCGTCGTGGCGGCCCGACCTCACCGACCCCAACGACCTTGCCGAAGAGGTCATCCGGTTGGAGGGCTATGAGAACCTGCCGTCGATGCTGCCCTCCGCCCCGGCCGGCGCCGGGCTCACCGAGGGGCAGCGGCTGCGCCGGCGGGTGGGCAGGGCGCTGGCCGACGGCGGCTACGCCGAGGTGCTCAACTACCCGTTCATCAGCGCCGCCGACTTCGACCACCTGCAGCTGCCTGCCGACGACGCCCGCCGCAACGCCATGCGGCTGGCCAACCCGCTGTCGGAAGACGAGCCGCTGATGCGCACGACGCTGCTGCCGGGCCTGCTCAAGGCCCTGGTACGCAACGTGGGACGCGGGTTCGCCGACGTGGCCCTGTTCGAGAGCGGGCCGGTCTACCGGCCGCGCGAAGGCGCCCCCGAGGTGGCGCCGGTGCTCGGGGTGGAGCGCCGGCCGACGGCTGAGGAGCTCGCCTCGATCGAGGCGGTGCTGCCCGACCAGCCACTGCGCGTCGCGGTCGTGCTGACCGGCGAGTTCGAGCGGTCCGGCTGGTGGGGCGCGGGCCGGCAGGCCTGCTGGGCCGACGTGGTGCAGGCCGCCCGGCTGGTGGCGGCCGAGGCGCGGGCGGAGCTGTCCATCAGCGCCGACCAGCACGAGCCGTGGCACCCCGGCCGGTGCGCGGCCCTCTACCTCGGCGACACGCTGGTGGGGCACGCCGGCGAGCTGCACCCGCGGGTCATCGAGGCCTACGGGCTGCCGGCCCGTACGTCGGCGATGGAGCTGGAGCTGTCGCGGCTCGAAGCGGCAATGCCGGGCCCGGTCGAGGCGCCTCCCGTCTCCGCCTATCCGGTGGCCACCCAGGACGTCGCGCTGATCGTGCCCGACTTCACGCCGGTGGCCGACGTCGAGGCGGCTCTGCGTGACGGCGCGGGTGAGCTGCTGGAGTCGATCCGGCTGTTCGACGTCTACGAAGGCTCGCAGGTGGGCGAGGGCAACAAGTCGCTCGCCTACTCGATGCGCTTCCGCGCCCCCGACCGTACGCTGACGGCCGAGGAGACGACCGCGGCCAGGGACGCGGCGGTGGCGCTGGCGGCCGACCGGGTGGGCGCCCAGCTCCGCGGCGGCTGACTCTCCTCGCGAAGGGCCGGTACGGCGAGCGCCGTACCGGCCCTTTCCGCTGCGGGCGCTGTGACCTGGCTACGGGGACTGGAGAGGTGCGATCTCGTCCGGCTCCGGGCGTTGGCCGTTGGCGAGGACGACGCTCGTCTCGCGGCGCACCCTGAGATCCGCCGGTGCCGCGCGGCGCACTTCGCTTTCGAGAAGCGAGAGGACGCGCATGGGGAAGGAGGCTCGGGTGCCTGCGACGACGAGCCGTCCGTCCACCAGTTCCGTGTGCGGGGGCAGATGGGGAAGGCGATCGAGGTCCTCTGCGGCGAAGCCCTGTGGAGGCGGGATGACCCCCGGAACCGGGACGATCCACCACCTCGGTGACCGTGGTCCGCCACGGAGTGTCCTCACGCTCGGCGATCGGCCTCACACGCTAGCGGATCGGCTCGCGGGGACGGCGGGTGTTGGAAAATCGCCGTATGAGTGTGCTTCTGGTGTTCGGTGAGCGTGACGACGCGGAGGAGGTCGCCGAGACGCTGGGGGAGTGGTTCCCCGCGCTCGGGGCGCCGCGGGTGGTGCGTGAGACGCTGGCCGGAGAGGACGACGCCGAGGACGCCCAGTGGCTGGTCGTGGTCGAAGGGCTGGACGGCGGCGCGCTCGCCAAGGTGGACGAGCTGGTCGAACGCTACGACGGGTGGCGGGAGGCGGGCTGAGCCGCCGACGCTTCCCTGCGGGTCCCTTCCGCGAGGGCTCGCTCCACAGGACGACCGTGCGGCGGTCGTACGCGTCCGCGATGGCCCCGCCCCACAGGCCGCACACCACCGTCGGGACGAACTCGGCCAGGCTCACCAGCCCGACGGCGAGGTGACGAAGCAGGCGTTTCACTCCAGCGGGCACGACAGGCCATTGTCCGGCGCGTGTCCCGGCCAGGGCAATCTGTTTCCGGGCCCGGCCCGCATGGGGCACGCGGAAGGCCTCCGGCACGAGGCCGGGGGCCTTCCGGGTAAGGGGCGCGGGTCAGGCGGGCGCCTTGTCGAGGAAGCCGAGCACCTTGCGGATCCGGCCGTCCTCGGCCAGTTCCACCACGTCGTAGCCGGTCGCCACCGGCTCGTCGTCGTCCGCGGAGCCGAGGTGCCAGGTGAAGCGGGCGAGGTGGCGGTGGGCATCGTACAGTTCGCCGGGCCTGAACACCAGGCCGGGGAACATGCCCTGCGCGCCTTCGATCACGGCGGCGATCCCGGCGTGCCCGGCCACGTCGGCGAGCGGGTCGGTGTACGTGGCGTCCTCGGTCCACAGCTCGGCCACGGCGCTGGCGCGGGCCTGCGGGTCGGTCTCGTTCCAGGCGGCGACGTAACGTTCCACGAGGGTCATCGTTCTCTCCTTGGGTCAGGTGGTGGTGCGGGGCAGCAGGGCGACGGCGGCGCCGTACACGAGGAGGAAGGCGCCGGCCCCGCGCAGCAGAGTCGCGCCGGGGCCGAGCAGCGCGCCCACAGGTGCGGCGGCGGCCAGGTGGACCAGCCCGTTGGCGCCGGTGACGACCGCGTCGGCGGCCAGTGCGCGTCGCGGGAACGTCGTCCGGTCGCCGGCGATGGTCACAGCGGTCATCTCGGCTCCTCCGGTGGTCGGTGCGACACCTGAACGATGTCAGCCACGGGATAGGGGCCGCGATTACGCGCGAGGTAAGCGGGCCCGCCAGTGAGCCGGGGAAAGGCGGCGCCACCTGCGTGAACGCCGGTTCTGTGACGACGGGCACATGCGCCCGGCCGCCTCCGGAGAGGGCGGACGGTCAGGCGCCCAGGATCTCCTGGCGCAGGCGGGTCTTGAGGATCTTGCCGCCGGGGTTGCGGGGCAGCTCGCCCTCACGGAACCAGATGTGCGCCGGGATCTTGAAGGCGGCGATCCGGCCGTCCAGGAACGCCCGCAACTTGCCGGCCGTGACGGAGGCGCCGGGCGACAGGCGGATGACCGCGCCGACCTCCTCGCCCAGCTCGTCGTGCGGCACGCCGATCACGGCGGCGTCGTCCACCGCCGGGTGCTCGAACATCGCCGCCTCCACCTCGGCGCAGTAGACGTTCTCGCCGCCTCTGATGACCATGTCCTTGGCCCGGTCGACGATGTAGACGAAGCCCTCCTCGTCGATCCTGGCCAGGTCGCCGGTGTGCAGCCAGCCGTCGATGAACGTCTGCGCCGTCGCCTCGGGCTTGTTCCAGTAGCCCAGAATGACGTTGGGACCGCGGAGGCAGAGCTCGCCCACCTCGCCCGGCGGCAGCTCACCGCCCGCCGGGTCGACCACGCGCACGTCGACCACGGGCAGCGGCCGGCCGATGCTGTCGGGCCTGGCCTGGTAGTCGGCGCCGCCGTTGCCGATGGCCAGGGCCGAGGTCTCGGTCATGCCGTAGCCGTTGGACGGAGCGCGGTCGGGCAGCGTCTGGCTGATGCGCTCCAGCAGCTTGGGCGGGGCGGGGGCGCCGCCGTAGCCGAGGCTGGCGAGGGACGACAGGTCGTATGTGCCGAGGTCGGGGTGGGACATCAGCTGCCAGGCGTTGGTCGGCACCCCGATCATCCCGGTGATCCTCTCGCGCTCGATCAGGGCCAGCGCCTGCCCGGGGTCCCACTTGTACATGAGCACCAGGCCGCCGCCGCTGAACATGGCGGTGGTCAGGGCCGAGAAGGAGCCGGTGACGTGGAAGAGCGGCACGGTCAGCAGGGTGACCCGGCGGACGCCCGCCGAAGCCGCGGGGTCCTTGCCGGCCATCGCGAGCGCGCGCATGTGCCCGTAGCCGACGGTCATCGGTGACTGGCCGATGTTGCGGTGGCTGCCCAGGGCGCCCTTGGGGCTGCCCGTGGTGCCGGAGGTGTAGAAGATCGTCGCGGGGTCCTCGGGGGACAGCTCGACGTCGGGGAGCTCGACGCCGGCGGCGACCTCGCCGAGCACCTCCGCGTACGCGCGAGCCCCCGCCGGAGCCGCGCCCCTGGTGACGATCATCGGTACGCCGGTCGAGGCCAGCCTCTCGGCGCGCTCGCCGTCCGCGATCAGCACCTTGGCTCCGGAGTCGCGTACGCCGTAGGCCAGCTCGGCCTCCGTCCACCAGGCGTTCAGCGGCACGGCGATGGCCCCGGCCGCGAGCGCCGCGGAGAACGACACCACCCATTCCGGGTAGTTGCGCATGGCCACGGCCACGCGGTCGCCCTTGCGCACGCCGTACTCGTCGATGAGGCGGTGGGCGAGGGTGGCGACGCGGCGGAAATGCTCCTCGAACGTGATGTGCTCGTCCTCGTAGACGAGGAAGTCCTTGTCGCCGTGGAGCCTGCTGGTCTCCAGCAGGGCGCGGAAGTGTCCTGGGGCGTGTTTCCAGGTGCGGATCCCGGTGTCGCCGATCTCCTCGATCTCGAACAGCTGGCCGCGGCCGGTGAGCTGGTCCTGGGCCTGGGCGTGCGAAAGAGACATGCGCAGAACTCCCGCGTGGACGATTATTCCGGAAACACAGTACCGACCGGTAGGTACGTAAGGCTAGACCAGGAAAAACACGCGAATCAGGGGTTTCCCGCGCGGCCTGATCGGGGAGGCCTACCTGATGCCGTGGCCGCCGGATCGGGCGGACGGCAGCTGCGGAAGCATGAAAGTTTCACGGCATTCCCGATACTTTCCGGCGTCAAACTGCCCCTTTTAGGGCCCGTCCGGGCCCGGCGTTGACCGCATGGACCCACGTCAATACCGTCTCCGGTGCGATCCTGTCCGGGTCGAAACTTTCGGAACCGAGTGCCTGCCTCCGGAGGTAGATGTCCGTGCGTTCGTCCTCGCTCATCAGAGCCCTCACCCTGGTGGGGATGCTCCTGACCTTCCTCCTCCCCGTGACCTCGGCCGAAGCGTCCGCGCCACTGCGGGCGCACGCGCAGAGCCGGGGCAAGTTCATCGGAGCGGCGCTCGCCACCAGCCCGCTGTCCAACGAGACCGCGTACCGCAACATCGCGGCCACCGAGTTCAACCAGATCACCGCCGAGAACGTGATGAAGTGGGACACCACCGAGCCCAGCCAGGGCCAGTTCAACTTCTCCGGCGCCGACGCCATCGTCAACTTCGCCACGCAGAACAACCAGCAGGTCCACGGCCACACGCTCGTGTGGCACAGCCAGACACCCGGCTGGGTGCAGAACCTCGGCGCCGGCGCCATGCGCGACGCGATGGAGAACCACATCGTCGAGGTCGTCGGGCGCTACGCCGGAAACCCGGCCGTGGTCTCGTGGGACGTGGTGAACGAGATCTTCGACGAGAACGGCGGCTGGCGCTCGTCGTTCTGGTACAACACGCTCGGCCAGAGCTTCGTCGCCGACGCCTTCAGGGCCGCGCGTGAGGCCGACCCCGACGCCCGGCTGTGCATCAACGACTACAACGTCGAAGGCATCAACGCCAAGAGCACCGCGATGTACAACCTCGTCCGGTCGCTGCGCGAGCAGGGCGTGCCCGTCGACTGCGTCGGTTTCCAGGGCCACCTCGCCATCCAGTACGGCTTCCCGAACGACCTGCAGCAGAACATGGAGCGCTTCGCCGCCCTCGGCGTCCAGGTGCGCATCACCGAGCTGGACATCCGCATGCAGATGCCCAGGGACTCCTCCAAGGACGCCACGCAGGCGACCTACTACCGCAACGCGGTCAACGCCTGCCTGGCCGTCACCGCCTGCGCGGGCGTGACGATCTGGGGCTTCACCGACAAGTACTCGTGGGTGCCGGACACGTTCCAGGGGGAGGGCGCGGCGCTCATCTATGACGAGAACTACCGGACCAAGCCGGCCTACAACGCCGTGCACGACGCGCTCGACGACGGCTCAAGCAGCGACGACACCACGGCGCCGAGCACGCCCGGCACACCGTCGTCGGGCAACGTCACCGCGAACTCCGCCAGGCTGACGTGGACCGCCTCGACCGACAGCGGGGGCAGCGGGCTGGCCGGCTACAACGTCTACCGCGAGCAGGGGGCCAGCGACACGCGACTCGGCACGACCGCCACCAACTCCATCACCCTGACCGGGCTGAGCCCCGACACCGAGTACGTGGTGTACGTGCGGGCACGTGACGGCGCCGGCAACCTGTCCGGCAACTCGCCCACGGTCACGTTCACCACGGCCGAGGGCGGCAGTGGAGGGGGCGGCTGCACCGCCACGGGCACCGTACAGACCCAGTGGGCCAACGGGTACGTGGTGCAGCCGGTCACCGTCACCAACACCGGCACGTCGGGCATCACCGGCTGGACCGTCACCTTCACCCTCCCGTCCGGGCACACGCTGGCCGGCTCGTGGAACGCCGCCGTGTCCGTCAGCGGGCAGACCGTCACGGCCGGGAACGCCGGCCACAACGGCACTCTGGCGCCGAACGCCAGTACGAGCTTCGGCTTCCAGGTCACCCGGCCGAACGGGAACACCCAGACGCCGTCCGGCTACACCTGCGCCTGACGGCCGCCGCATCCCCGGGGGTGACCCTCCGGGGGATGCGGCGCGCTCACGGCTCCAGGGTGACGCCTTCGCGTCGGAGGTCCTCGATGATGCCGTCGACGAGCTTCGTCGCGGCCGTGTGGCGCAGGCGGCCTTCGTCGCGCAGCTCGCGGACGGCGGGCACGGGGTCGGGGTCGGCGAACAGCCGCTCGTCGGCGTGGTCGACGGGGCGGCCGGTCGGGTCGAGCGTCCACCAGGAGGCCTCGAGGGCGATCCCGTTGGGGTCGCTGAAGTAGATCGAGCGCAGGAAACCGTGGTCGATGACGTCGGTGACCTCGCAGCCGTGCGCCTTGAGCCGGTCGCGCAGCCGGTTGAGTGCTTCCTCGTCCGGCAGGTGCAGGGACAGGTGGTCGAACTGCGCGGCCCGGGCGTACGGCACGCCGGCGGGCTTGGCGAAGCTGTCGATGGGCTGGTCGGTGTATTCGAAGAAGGCGATGGTGTTGCCCGGCCCCACCTCGAAGAAGTAGTGCCGGAACGCGGGGACGGCGAGGGTGGCCACCAGGCGGGCGTCGAGCACGCCGTGCCAGAACCGCACGGTGGCGTCCATGTCCGCGGTCACCAGGGCGAGGTGGTGCACGCCACGCCAGTGCACTGTGTCGGGGGTCGCAGCCATATGCCAACCGTACGCCTTTCAACTATTCCCGGTCAGCCAGAACCTCCTTCCGGTAGCGCGCCGGTCACGGGGCGGTGGCGCAGTGTTCGCCGCTGCCCCCGGCGTAGCTGAGACACGCCACGTCCCCGCTGACGAGCGGGGTCACGGGCCGGAACTCCCCTTCGACGGCCTCGCCGGCGTCGTGCGTGGACACGGAGCCAGAGGCGGGGGAGCCGTTGACGGTGAAGGACAGGCCCACGGGCGCCGGCGCATTGTTGATCTTGAACCAGAGGCGGAAGTCGCCGGGCGCCCCGCGCACCTCCTGGCAGACGGGTGTGTCCGGCAGGCACACCAGCACCGACGAGGGCGTGGGCGGTGTGGCCAGCGCGGCCGCGGGGGAGAGCGCCGCGGTCAGGGCGAACATCCCGGCCGCCGTGACTCCCAGGGCCCGGAGGGTCCCGAGGGCGCGCGGAAGACGGGGACGCGGACGCGGACTGGCCTGCGAGGGCATGAGGGCTCCGATCTCTGCCGAGTGGTGACTCTCATGTCTAACGCCCGGTCAGGCTTTCGGCAAGGGGGTCGAACTCCCGGAGCCGCCCCGGCACCGTGCGGAGCCCCTCAGCCCTTCACCGAGCCGGCGAAGCTGAACGAGCCGGCCAGATACTTGTTCACCGCCACGTACAGGATCACGGCCGGTGCCGTGTAGAGGATGGAGAACGCGGCCAGCTGGCCGTAGGCGACCTGCCCGTACTGGGAGAAGAAGGTGTAGATGGTCACCGCGGCCGGCTGCTTCTCCGGGGTGTCCATCAGCACGAACGGGGCGAAGAAGTTGCCCCACTGCCCGACGAAGACGAAGATCGCCACCACCGCGACGCCCGGCGCCATCAGCGGGCCCACCACGGTCGTCAGCGACCGCACCCAGCCGGCGCCGTCCACCCACGCCGCCTCCTCCAGGCTCACCGGCACCCCGTCCATGAAGTTCGTCATCATCCAGATCGAGAACGGCAGCGAACTGGCCGTCAGGAACAACACCATCGCCGGTACGGAGCCGTACAGGTTGAAGCGGAAGAACATCGCGTAGACCGGCACCAGGACCGCCGTCATCGGCAGGCCGGTGGTGAACAGCAGCGTCAGCATGAAGTGCCGGCGGTAGCGGAGCTGGTAGCGGGAGAGCGGGTAGGCGGCCAGGCCCGCCACGAACACCGTCAGGATCGCCGTGGACCCCGAGATGATGATCGAGTTGATCAGCGGGAGGATCAGCGTCTCCCACGTCAGCACCGCCGTGAAGTTGTCGAGCGAGAAGTTCAGGGTCGGCTGGGCGGCGAGCGTCGCCTCCGGCTGGACCGAGGAGATCACCACCCACAGGAACGGGCCGAGGAAGGCCAGGCAGATGATCAGGAGCGACAGTCCTGCCGCCCCGCGGGCCGCGAGCCTGGTCACGCGTCCTCCACTTTGATCAGGCGCAGGTAGAGCAGCGAGAACAGGGCGCCGACCACCAGCATGACGAGGGCGATCGCGGAGCCGTAGCCGATCTCGAAGTAACGGAACGCCTGCTCGTACATGTAGAGCGGCGTGGTCTGGCTGGCCGTGCCGGGCCCGCCGCCCGTCAGGGCGTAGATGAGGCCGAAGCTCGCCAGGGTCTGCAGGGTGATGAGCATGAGATTGGCCATGATGGATCTGCGGATCAGGGGCAGGGTGATGTGCAGCAGGCGGCGGCCGGGGCCCGCTCCGTCCACGGCGGCGGCCTCCACCAGGTCCTTCGGCACCTCGGACAGCGCGGCCGAGTACACCAGCATGGAGAACGCGGTGCCGCGCCAGACGTTGGCCAGGATCACCGCCAGCATCGGGGCCGTGTAGAGCCACTCCTGGGAGATGCCGAGCACCGCGTTGAGCGTGCCCTCCTCGGCCAGGAACGAGAACCAGCAGGCCGCCGCCACCACCTCCGGCACCACCCAGGCGGCGATGACGACGCCGTTGACGACGCTGCGCGTCGTCCGGCCGCGCCCGCGCTGCAGGAGGGCGATGATCAGGCCCAGGGTGTTCTGGCCGATGACCGCCGACCCGATCACGAAGACGAACGTGAGGACGAACGAGTTGATGAAGTTGGGGTCGTCGAAGAGCCTGGTGAAGTTGGCCAGGCCCACGAACTCGGAGTTGACCGAGGCCGAGCCGGTGAGCGTCTCGTTCGTGAAGGCGACGTAGACGCTCCACAGGATGGGGCCGGCGAGGAAGAGCGCCAGCAGGACGATGGCCGGCCCCAGGGGGAGCAGCCAGCGCAGCACCCCGCGCCGCGACGAACCGCTGGGCGGCGTGTTCGTCACGGGCGGGGCGGGCGCTGTGGCGACCGTCATTTGGCCAGCACCTTGTCGGGTCCGCCCACGGCGGTGGGCAGCGCCTTGGCGTAGTCGGCGGTCGCCTCCTCAGGGGTCTTCGAGCCCGTGGTCACCGCCTCCAGCGCCTCCTGGATCTGCGCCGACACCTTCGGGTACTCCTCGAACGCCGGCCGGTAGTGGGTCACAGAGGCCAGGTCGGTGAAGAACTTCACGCTCGGGTTGTCGGCGGTGTACTTCGGGTCGGCCGCGACGTCCTTGCGGGGGGCCAGGTCACCCGAGCCCAGCGAGTACGTCAGCGAGTTCTCCTTGTTGGTGGCCACCGCGATGAAGTCCCACGCCTCCTGCTTGTTCTTGGCGTACGAGCTCATCGCCATGACCCAGCCGCCCGACATGCTGACCGCGCCCGGCTCCTCGCCGTTCTGCGTCGGCATGACCGTCCAGCCCATCTTGTCCTTCCACTCCGCCCACGGCTTGGTGCTGGTCGGCTTCCACGCCGAGGCGGTCCACGCGCCGTCGAGCGCGATGCCCAGCTTGGCGTTGGGGAACCACTCGTAGTTCACCTTGTCGGCCAGCTTGGCGTTGTGCGCGTCGGCCTGCTTGGGCCCGAGCTCCTCGCGGTAGATGGTGTTGACGAACGTCAGCGCGTCGGTGAACTGCTTGCCGCCGGCCACCCACTTCTTCTGCGCCTCGTCGTAGAGGGTGCCCTCGGGGGTGCCGTACAGGAGCATCTCGAAGCCCTGCATGGTCGACGCCTCGCCGTGGATCTTCGTCGAGTACATGGTGAAGGGCAGAACGTCAGGCAGCTTCTGCTTGATCGTGCGGGCGGCCGTCAGGACGTCGTTCCAGGTCTTCGGCTCCCACGGGACGGGCAGGCCGGCCTTGGCGAAGACATCCTTCTGGTACCACAGGCCGCGCGTGTCGGTGCTGATCGGGACGCCGTAGATCTTGCCGTCGCCGCCCTTGGCGGCCTGCTTGACCGAGTCGGGGAACTGCTCCTTCCAGTCGGGCCACGTGGCCAGGTAGTCGTCCAGGGGAGCCAGCTTGCCCGCCGCGACGTCGGCGTTCACCTGGAACGTGTCGTGCAGATAGACGTCGGGAGCCGAGTCAGGAGACCGGTTGAGCAGGGCCAGCTTGGTGTAGTAGGCCTCGTTGTTGCCCTGGACGGGCGTGAGTTTGACGGTGACGCCGGAGTGAGCGGCTTCGTACTGCTTCTTGGCGTCCGTGAGCATCTTCTCCAGATGCGGCCACGTCGGCTCGACCTTGTACAGGACCTCGAGTTCCTTGCTGCCGGAGGCGTTCTGCTCAGTGTCGGCGCCACAGCCGGCTACGGCTGTCAACAGCAGGAGGGAACCGGCCAGCGTACGTCTCATCACGGGCTCCCGGTGGTTCTGGGGGATGTGCCAGGGAAGTTTCCTTGGAGTTGCCGAGAGGCTAAATCTATTTGATTTACATAGTCAACAGTTTGTGTGATATTGGCGACATGCAGCTGGGCACGAACCTGCCCAAGGTGGGGAGCTACAACCGCGCCGTGGTGCTGGAGGCGATCCAGGCCTCCGACGGGATCAGCAGGGTCCAGATCGCGGCCCGCACCAGGTTGACCGCGCAGACCGTGTCGGTGATCGTGCGCCGGTTACTGGAGGAAGGGCTGGTCATCGAGGACGGCTCCGCACCGTCCAACGGGGGCAAGCCGCGTACGATCCTGCGGGTCGACGCCGGCGCCGGCTACGCCATCGGCGTGCACTTCGATCCCGGTGAGATCTCCTGTGTGCTCGCCGACCTGGCCGGGCGGCCCGTCGCGCGGCTGCGCCTGCCGGTGCGTCCCGGGCACAAGGCGGACACCGTGGTGCGGCAGATGGCCAGGGCCGCCCGGCGCATCCTCAGGGAGGCGGGCGTCGCCGACGGCAAGGTGCTGGGGGTGGGTCTGGCCTGCCCAGGGCCGCTGGACGGCGACGGCGTGATGGTGTCGCCCCCGCGGCTGCCCGGCTGGAACCAGGTGCCGATCAAGAGCCTGCTGGAGGAGTACACCCGCTTCCCCGTCACCGTCGACAACGACGCGACCGCCGCGGCGATCGGCGAGCGGTGGGCCGGGACCGCACGCTCCACCCCGAGCTTCGCCTATCTCTACCTGGGCACGGGCATCGGTGGCGGGATCTTCCTCGACAACCAGGTCTACCGCGGGCGCTCGCTGAACGCCGCAGAGTTCGGGCACATCACGGTCGAACCCGACGGCCCCGAGTGCTACTGCGGCAACCGGGGATGCGTGGAGGCCGTCTGCTGCCCGAGTGCCATCGAGGCGGCGCTGGGCACCGGAGCCGACCACGCCGCCATCTGCGCGGCGGCCGCCCGCGGCGAGAGCGAGGCCCTCGCCGTGATCGAACACGTGGCCGGGCGGCTGGCCGACGCCGCCGTGAGCGTCGTGAACATGCTTGACATCGATCTGCTCGTGCTCGGCGGGCCCGCGCTGCGGGAGGTGGGCGGGCTCTACCACCAGGTGATCGCGGCGGCCGTGTCGACCAGGTCGCTGGCCAGGCGGCTGCACGCGGTCAGGGTGGAGACCTCTCCGATCGCGGCGGACGCCGCCGCGATCGGCGCGGCCTCGCTGGTCTTCCACGCCACGTACGCGCCCCGCCTGGGAGCCCTGCTCAGCGGCTGAGCGGGCCGCCGGCCCTCGCCTGGCGGCCCTGACCGGGTCACGCGCGCGTGAACCGCAAGGTCACCAGCTCGAACGGGCGCAGCGTCAACGGCACCGGCCCGTCGTGGCGCCGCGGCTCGGCCGTGGGACGCTCCAGCAGGTCCGTCTCCACCACCTCCGCCACGGGGAAGCCCGGCGTCAGCGTGGCCCGCACCCGGCCGCCCCTCGACTCGTGGAAACGTACGACCACGTCGCCGCTCTCGTCGTCGGCCAGCTTGACGGCGGTCACCACCACCGCGTCGTCGTCCACCGTCACCAGCGGGGCCACCTCGGCGTCGCCGGGCACGCGGCGCTCGGGCAGGTTGACGACGTAGCCCTCCCGGACCGCGTCGCCGATCGTGGCGCCCGGCACGAGCGCGTGGCGGAAACGGTGCACGCCCTGGTCGGTCTCCGGGTCGGGGAAGCGGGGGGCGCGCAGCAGCGAGACCCGCACGGTCGTGGTCGTGCCCTCCTCGCCGGCGGTGCGGGTGACGTCGTGGCCGTAGGTCGAGTCGTTGACCAGCGCGACGCCCCAGCCCGGCTCCTCCACGTGCACGAAGCGGTGGTTGCAGGCCTCGAACTTGGCCGCCTCCCAGCTCGTGTTGGTGTGCGTGGCGCGGAAGACGTGGCCGTACTGGCTCTCGGAGGCGTACCGGTCGGCGTGCACGTCCAGCGGGAACGCCAGCTTCAGGAACTTCTCCGTCTCGTGCCAGTCGACGTCGGTGTCGATGTCGAGCCGGCGGCCGGACAGCGTGAGCACCTGCGTCACGCTCGACGAGCCGAAGGAACGGCGGACGCGCACCGAGCCGTCCACCAGGCTCACCCCGTCGGCCTCCGTCAGGTCGGTGACCGAGTTGCGGTAGAACTCGTCGACGTCCCAGGCGTCCCACTTGTTGGGGAAGTCGGGGTGCAGCTGCAGCAGCCCCGCCGCCCTGCCGGGCGCGACCGTCTCCCGGCCGGCGGCCACGTCGTAGATGGACACGACCAGGCCGCGGGCGTCGACCTCCACCCTGAGCAGGCCGTTGTCCAGGACGTGGCCGCCGCCGTCACGCTCGCGCACGGAGGTCTGCACGCCGGGCTCCGGCCGGGCCGCGCCTCCGGCGGGGACGCCGCCGCGGGCGTGCGGGGCGCCGTTGAAGACGAGCGTGCCGCCGGAGGCGTCACCGGCCAGCGCGCGCTGCGCGGTGTCGATGACGGCGTTCAGCTCCTCCGCCACCAGCTCGTACGTCCTGCGCGCCTCCCGGTGCACCCACGCGATCGAAGAGCCGGGCAGGATGTCGTGGAACTGGTGCAGCAGCACCGTCTTCCAGATCCGGTCGAGCTGCGCGTACGGGTAGGGCGCCCCGGCGCGCACGGCCGCGGTCGCCGCCCACAGCTCGGCCTCCCGCAGCAGGTGCTCGCTGCGCCGGTTGCCCTGCTTGGTCTTGGCCTGGCTGGTCAGGGTGGCCCGGTGCAGCTCCAGGTAGAGCTCGCCGGCCCAGACCGGCGGGTGCGGATATTCCGCCTCGGCCTTGGCGAAGAAGTCGGCGGGCGTCTCCCAGGTGACCGCGGGGGAGCCTTCGAGGTCGCGCACCCTGGCGGCCTTGGCGATCATCTCGCGGGTCGTGCCACCGCCCCCGTCGCCCCAGCCGGTCGGCGCGAGCGAGTGCCGGGCGGCGCCCTTGTCCTTGAAGTTGCGGGCCGCGTGCGCCAGCTCGCCGCCCGTCATCGAGCAGTTGTAGGTGTCGACGGGCGGGAAGTGCGTGAAGATCCTGGTGCCGTCGAGGCCCTCCCACAGGAATGTGTGGTGCGGGAACGTGTTCGTCTGGCTCCACGAGATCTTCTGCGTGAGCAACCGCTTCGACCCGGCCGCCTTGATGATCTGCGGCAGCCCGGCCGCGAAGCCGAACGTGTCGGGCAGCCACACCTCCTCGTTGTCGACGCCGAACTCGTCGATGAAGAAGCGTTTGCCGTGCACGAACTGCCGGGCCATGGCCTCGGAGCCCGGCATGTTCGTGTCGGACTCCACCCACATGCCGCCCGCCGGGACGAACCGGCCGGCAGCCACCGCCTTGGTCACCTTCGCCCAGACCTCGGGCCGGTGCTCCTTGATCCACGCCCACTGCTGCGCCTGCGACATCGCGAACACGAAGTCCGGCTCGTCCTCCAGCAGCGCCGTCATGTTGGAGGCGGTGCGGGCCACCTTCCGCACGGTCTCGCGCAGCGGCCACAACCAGGCTGAGTCGATGTGCGCGTGGCCGACGGCGCTGACGCGGTGCGCCGACGGCACGGCGGGCGCCGAGAGCACGCCGGTCAGCTCGGCCCTGGCGGCGGCGGCCGTGCCGTTGACATCCTGCAGGTCCACGACGTCCAGCGCGCGGTTGACGGCCCGCAGCAGCTCCCAGCGGCGGGCGCCGTCGACCGGCAACTGGTGCATCAGCTCGCCGAGCACTTCCAGATCCATCACGAGCTGCCATACGTTGTCGTCGAAGACGGCCAGGTCCATGCGGGTCAGCCGGTAGAGGGGGTCGCTCCCGGCCGTCTCCTTGTCGCCGAGCCGGGTCGGCTGGAACGGGTGACGGCCGAGGATGACGGGGTTGGATGCGGCCTCGACGTGCAGGCGCACCTGCTCACCGCCCTTGACGGGGGCGCCGACGCGGACCCACTGGTTGCGCGGGTTGAGCCCCTTCACCGGGGTGCCGTCGGGGAGGTAGACCAGGCCCTCGCACTGGAAACCCGGCATGTCCTCGTCGAAGCCCAGGTCGAGCAGGGCTTCGACGGTCCGGCCCGCCCATTCGCGCGGCACCGTGCCGGTGACGGTGAACCAGCTCGTGCCCCACGGCACACCCCAGGCATCCCCCGCAGCGATCGGCTCAGGCGTCGCGGCCAGCCCCTCGGCGACCGGCACCGGCTCGTCCGGCGCATGCCAGACGGCCACCTCAAGCGGCACCGACTCGGGATAAAGAGCGGGGCGGATCCGCTCGTTGAGCACACGCTTCAAGCGGGCTTCGACCAGGTCACGGTCGTCGTGCATCAGGGACTCCTAACAAAAGGGGATGGTCAGCCTTTGATGGCGCCTTCCTCCACGCCCTTGAAGAAGAAACGCTGGAGGACCGCGAAAACGATCATGATCGGCAGGAACGAGATCATCGTGCCCGCCGCGATCAGCCGCGGGTTGGCGCTGAACGTGCCGTTCAAATACTGCAGGCCGACCGTGAGAGTGTAGTTGGCGGGGTCGGTCAGGACGATGAGCGGCCACAGGAAGTCGTCCCAGGCCCCGATGAACGCGAAGATCGTGACCACGCTGAGCATGCCGCGCACGTTCGGCAGGCCGATGTGGCGCAGCCGCTGCCACGCCGTCGCCCCGTCGATGATCGCGGCTTCGTCCATCTCCCGGGGGATCGCCTGAAACGCTGTACGCATCAACAGCACGTTAAGCATCCCGATCGCGCCCGGCAACGCCACCCCCAGCAAGGTGTCGGCCAGGCCGAGCGAGCGGACGGTGACGTACTGCGAGACGATCGTCACCTCGCCCGGCAGCACCAGCGTCGCCAGGAACAGCCCGAGCAGCAGCTTCGCGCCCCTGAAACGGAGCTTGGCCAGGGCGAACCCGGCGATCGTGGCGCCTACGGCGTTGCCCGCGACCACGATGGCGGCCACGACCAGGGAGTTGGCCGCGTACGACCACACGGGGATGGTCTCGGCCACCTCGGCGTAGTTGGCGAGCGTCGGCTGCTGGGGCAGGAAGCTCGGCGTCCGGGTGTAGATGTCTTCCTGGAGGCTCTTCAGCGAGGTGGACAGCTGCCACAGGAACGGCGAGACGGTCAGGACGAGCACGAGCAGGAGCAGCACGTAACGCAGCGCCTTCTCGCGGGCGGAGACGGTGTTGATGTCAGGCCGCCTTCCTGTTGAGCCGCAGCAGCAGGAGCATCGGCCCGATGGTGACGGCCAGCAGCACCAGACTGAGCGCGGAGGCGTAGCCGAGGTGGCCGGTGAAGCCGCGGCTGTAGAGCTGGATGAGCATCACGAGCGACATGTCCCTGCCGCCGGGGCCGCCGGTGCCGTTCGACAGCACGTACAGCTCGGAGAAGACGCGCAGCGCCGAGACCGACACCAGCACGGAGATCAGCAGCATCGTGTTGCGCACGCCGGGCACCGTGACGCTCCAGAAGCGCCGCACCGGGCCCGCGCCGTCGACGGCCGCGGCCTCGTGCAGTTCGCGCCGGACGTTGCCGAGCGCCGACAGATAAATGATCATGTAGTAACCCAGCCCCTTCCAGACGGTCAGGCTGATCGCGCTGAACAGCAGCAGCCACCGGTCGGTCAGGAACGGCACCGGTGCCGCGATCACGCCCAGCCACTGCGCGAAGCCGTTCACCAGGCCGCGGTCGTCCAGCAGCCAGCCCCAGATCAGCGCGACCACCACGGCCGAGGCGACCACGGGGGTGTAGAAGGCGGTGCGGAAGAACATGATGCCCGGCAGCTTCTTCTCCACCAGGATCGCGATCAGCAGCGGCAGCAGCGTGAGCAGCGGAAGGCACACCAGCATGTAGACGATGCTGTTGACCAGCGCGTCGGCGAGCTGGTCGTCGTTCAGGGCGCGGCCGAAGTTGGCCAGGCCGGTGAAGTGCTCGCCGCCGAGCGGCCTGGCGTTGGTGAACGCCAGGACCAGTGTGTTGATCGACGGCCAGACGGAGAAGGCGAACAACCAGACCGCGGCCGGCGCGACCAGCAGCCACGGTGTGAACCAGCGGTGGTGGGTCATCAGCTCTTGAGCAGCTCGTCGCACTTGGCCACGGCGGCGTCCAGCGCCTCCTTGGAGGTCGCCTCACCGTTGATCGCCAGCGCGAACTGCTGCCGTACGAACTTCTTCATCGCGTCGGTGACCTGCACCGGCTCCAGCATCTTGGCCTCGGCCAGCGACGTGAACGCGATCACCTTGGCGTCGCCCGACCTGGTGCCGTCGCTCTTGCTGAAGAACGGGTCGTTCGCCGAGGCCTTGGTGCTGGGGAAGACGTTGACCAGGTGGGCGAAGGCGGCCTGGTTCTCGGCGTTGGTCACCCAGCGGGCCAGGGCGAGCGCGGCCGGCGCGTTCTTCGTGGCCTTGGAGATGGCCAGGCCCTGCACGTAGAGCGGCGGGGTGCCCATCGCGGGCGACGGCACGACCTTGGGCGCGAGCGTCGGGTTGTCGGTGGCCAGGCTCGTGATGAAGTTGCCGCCGGCGGTCGTCCAGGCGACCGCGCCCTCGGTGAACAGCTTGGCGTTGCCGGCGTAGGTGTCGGTCAGCACGCCGCGCGGCAGCAGCCCCTCCTTGTACGCCTCGCGGTACCTGTCCAGCAGCGCGACCGCCTCCGGGGTGTTGAAGACGAAGCGCGTCCCGTCGGGCGACATCACGGGCACGCCCGCGTTGACCAGGTCGCTCAGCTCCGGCTTGCGGCTCATCAGATGAACCTTGCCGCCCGACTTCTCCTTCAGCGTCCTGGCCTGGGAGATGAGCTCGTCCAGGCTGGCGGGCGGCTTCTCGGGGTCCAGGCCGTTCTCGGTGAGCAGCTCGGAGTTCCAGTAGTTGACGTCGGTGTTGAGGTACCACGGGTAGCCGTACGTGCCCTGGGCGCCGGGATAGCGGTAGGCCTCCAGGCCGCCGGGGACGTAGACGTCGGCCAGCTGCCGGTCGGCCTGGCCGACGTCCAGCAGCATGCCCTGCTCGACCAGCGGGAAGGCGAAGTCGGGCGGCAGGTTGACGACGTCGGGCAGCGAGCCGCCGGCCGCCTGGGTGAGCACCTTCTCCGAGTAGCTCTCGGCGGGCTGGTCCAGCCACTCCACCTCGGCGCCCGGGTACTGCCTCTCGAAGCCGTCGATGACGCCCTGCACGTAGTCGGTGAACTTCGGTTTGAGCGCCCACGTCTGGAGACTGACCTTGCCCTTCACCTCGCCGGTGACGTTCGTGACCGGCGCGGCCGAGTCCGGTTCCGCGCCACCCAGACCGCATCCCGCGATCGCGACCGCCAGCACGGCCAGTCCTGCCCAGTACCTTCGCATGACGCTCTCCTTCGGTACTAAACCGCTCTAGTTGCCGGACTATTCACCGGGCTAGACTCCGCTGTCAATAGGGTGTGGCCGGACTGTGAGGAAAGGAGCGGATGCGTGGGCCGACCGACGATCGCCGACATCGCGCAGCGGGTCGGGGTGTCCAAGGGCGCGGTGTCGTTCGCGCTGAACGGGCGTCCCGGCGTCAGCGAGGCGACCAGGGCCCGCATCCTGGAGGTGGCCAGGGAGATGAACTGGCGCCCGCACAGCGCCGCCAGGGCGCTCGGCGGCGCCAGGGCCGAGGCGGTGGGACTGGTGATCGCGAGGCCCGCGAGCACGCTGGGCGTCGAGCCGTTCTTCGCCCAGCTCCTGTCCGGTCTGCAGGCGAGGTTGTCACGCCAGCAGGTGGCGATGCACCTGCTGGTGGTCGAGGACTCCGAGGCCGAGATCGAGGTCTACAGGGAGTGGACCTCCGCGCACCGCGTGGACGGGTTCATCCTCGTCGACCCCAAGGTCCGCGACCCTCGTTTCGCCGCGCTGGAGGAGCTCGGCGTGCCCGCCGTCGTGCTGGGCGGTCCCGGCCGGCACGGCGCGCTGGCCAGCGTGTGGGCCGACGACCGGGAGGCGATGGTGTCGGTCGTCGACTACCTGGCGGCGCTCGGGCACCGCCGCGTCGCCCACGTCGCGGGGCTGCCGGGGCTGCGCCACACCCAGCGGCGCATGCGCGCGCTGCGCGACTCGGTCAAGCGGCTCGGCCTGGTGGACGCGGTCTCGCTGCCGACCGACTTCAGCGACGCCGAGGGGGCGGCGGCCACCAGGACGCTGCTGTCGCGCGGCACCCGCCCGACCGCCGTCGTCTACGACAGCGACGTGATGGCGCTGGCCGGGCTGGGCGTGGCGGGGGAGATGGGCGTGGCCGTGCCGGGTGAGCTGTCCATCGTGGCCTTCGACGACTCGGTGCTCACCAGGGTCACCCACCCGAGCATCACCTCGCTGTCGCGCGACACCGTCGCGCTCGGCGGCCAGGTGGCCGACGTGCTGCTCGAGGTCATCGCCGACCCGGGCGCCAGGCGCGTGGTCAAGACCGGCACCCCGCGGCTGGTCGTCCGGCAGAGCACCGCGCCCCCGCTCTTGGCAAGGTGACTAAAGCGGTTTAGGGTCTCGGTGATCGGCTCGACCCCGGGACGGGGATGCGCCTCCGCCGGGGGAGCACCTTCGCGGGGACGGTTCACCCCATGGAGGACCCGCGTGCCCCTGCCGCACCACAACCCCGGCCCGCTCCGCTTCGGTGCGAACTACGTGCCCTCGTCCGGCTGGTTCTACGGCTGGCTCGACCAGCCGGCCGACGCCGCCCGCCGCGACTTCGAGGACCTCGCGGGCATCGGGCTCGACCACGTCCGGGTGTTCCCGGTCTGGCCGTGGATCCAGCCCAACCGCACGCTCATCAGGCGGCGCGGGATCGACGACCTGCTCGCCGTGATCGACGCCGCCGCGGAGTTCGGGTTGTCCGTGGCCGTGGACCTGCTGCAGGGACACCTGTCCAGCTTCGACTTCCTGCCGTCATGGGTGCTCACCTGGCACCGGCGCGGCCTGTTCACCGACCCCGACGTCCGCGCCGGCCTGGTGACGTACGTCGACACGCTCACCAGGGAGATCGTCACCCGCGACAACGTCTTCGCGGTGACCCTCGGCAACGAGGTCAACAACCTCTACCCGGCCAACCCCACCACGTTCGGCGACTCCAGGAGCTGGGCCGCCGAACTGCTCGGCACGGCCCGCGCCGCCGCCCCCGGCCTGCTCACCCTGCACTCGCTGTACGACGCCACCTGGTACGACCCGGAACACCCCTTCCACCCGGCCGACAACGTCGACCTCGGCGACCTGACGACCGTGCACTCGTGGGTGTTCAACGGCGTGTCCGCCATCGACGGCCCGCTCGGCCCGGCCACCGTCACCCACGCCGACTACCTGGTGGAGCTGGCCGCGGCCACCTCGCCCGACCCGTCCAGGCCGGTCTGGCTGCAGGAGGTCGGCGCGCCCAGGCCCGACGTGCCCGAGCCCGACGCGCCCGCGTTCGTGAGCCGGCTGCTGGAGGCCGTCACCCCCAACCCCGCCCTGTGGGGCGTCACCTGGTGGTGCTCCCACGACCTCGACCGCTCGCTCGCCGACTTCCCCGAGCGCGAGTACGACCTCGGCCTGTTCACCGTGGACCACCGGCCCAAACCGGCGGCCAGGGAGCTGGCCGCCGCCGTCAAGGAACGGCGTGACAGGGCCGCGCGCCGCCGGGCGCTGGTCTGCGACGTGGACCTCAGGGCCGAGCCGGAGCGCCGCGCGGAGGTCGCGCCGGGCAGCGCGTTCCACGCCGCGTGGGTGCGGCTGCGCCAGGACGGGCCGCTGGCGATCGTCACTGCCGCCCGCGCCGCCGACCCCGCCGACCTGGCGGCCAGAGGCATCGACACGGTGCTCGACCGGCACTGAACCCCGGCACCGAGTCCGGCACCGAGTCCGGCACCGAGTCCGGCACTGAGACCGGCACTGAGACCGGCAACGAGAGGAGATCAGATGCGACGCAGGCTGTTACCGATGCTCTGCGCGGTCACGGTCGCGGCGGCCCTGCTCACCGCACCCGCCCGCCCGGCACTGGCGGCGACGGGCGACCAGCCCTACGCCTCCTACTGGTTCCCGAAGACGATCCTCGACTGGGACCCGGCCACCGACCCCGACGCGAGGTTCAACCGTTCCCGCGTGCCGCTGCGGCCGCGCGCCCAGAACCCGGCGCTGAAGGCCAACCCTCACGCCCGCGCGGGCGAGGGCGGCGTCGTCTCGCTCGTGTCGTTCGCCCCCACCTCGGACAACCCGTCGCAGGGCTCGCTGGACGCCGACTACTACGCCTTCGGCCACTGGCAGTACGTCGACACGCTGGTCTTCTGGGGCGGCTCTTCGGCCGAGGGGCTGATCCTCGCGCCGAACCCCACCGTCATCGACGCGGCACACCGCAACGGCGTCAAGGTGTACGGCACCGTCTTCTTCCCGCCCGAGGTCTTCGGCGGGCAGCTCCAGTGGGTGCGCGACTTCGTCGAGAAGCGCGGCCGCTCCTACCCGGTCGCCGACAAGCTGGTCCAGGTGGCCGAGCACCACGGGTTCGACGGCTGGTTCATCAACCAGGAGACGGAGGGCGGTGACGCCGCGCTGGCCGCCGAGCTGCGCTCGCTCATGAAGTACGCCCGCGCCAAGGGTCCGGTCGAGTTCATGTGGTACGACGCCATGACCGAGAGCGGCGCGGTCGACTGGCAGGAGGCGCTCACCCCGGCCAACGACGCCTTCCTCAACGACCCCGGGCGGGTGGCGGATTCGATGTTCCTCGACTTCGGATGGGACGCCGCGAAGCTTCGGTCGTCACGCGCGCTGGCCAGAAGCCTCGGCAGGGACGAGCACGAGCTGTACGCCGGCATCGACACCGAGGCCGACGGCTACGACACGGACGTGCCGTGGGAAGCGCTGTTCCCCGCGGGACGGCCGCACGCCGCCTCGCTCGGCATATACCGCCCGGAGTGGACGTGGCGGTCGTCGTCGGGCCCCGCCGACTTCCGGGCCAGGGACTCCCGCTTCTGGGTCGGCGCCAACGGCGACCCGTCGGACACCTCCACCCCACCGACCGGAAAGGGGCCGGCGCAGAAGGCGCCGGCGTGGAAGGGCCTGGCCCGTTACGTCGCCGAGTCGACGCCGGTCACCGGCAAACCGTTCGTGACGGGGTTCAACCTCGGGCACGGCGACTTCTACAACGTCGGCGGCGTCCGCGTGCGCGACGGCGGCTGGAACAACCTGTCCGTGCAGGACGTGCCGCCCACCTACCAGTGGCTCGTCAGCTCGCGCGGCACCGAGCTGACCCCGTCGATCGACTTCGGCGACGCCTACGAGGGCGGCTCGTCGCTGCGGCTCACCGGCCGCCTCGACGCCGTCAACACCGTACGGCTCTACCAGACGCGCCTGCCCGTGGCGGCGGACACGAAGATGTCGGTGGTGGTCAAAGCGCCCGCGGCGGGCCCCACCCACCTGCGGGCCGCGGTCTCCTTCACCGACGCGCCCACCAGGTTCACCACGTTCGACCTGGGCTCCACCCGCGGAACAGGTTGGGAGCGCAGGACGATCGACCTGTCCGCCCACGCGGGCCGGACCATCGCCCAGATCGGGCTGCGGACGACGGGCGTCAACAAGGATTACGACATCCGGGTCGGGCAGCTGGCCGTGTACGACGGGGCCGTGGACCGGCCGTCCGCGCCTTCCGGGCTCACCGTGCTCGGCGTCACGGACGTGTCGGACGACCGCAAGTCGCTCCGGCTGGCCTGGACCGGCTCGCGCGGCAAGGTGCACCACTACGACGTCTACCGGCGCGATCCGGGTGGCGGGCGTACGTACCTGGGGGCCACGCCCAACGACGCCTACTTCGTGCCCCGGCTCGACCGGGCCGGCGCCGAGACGAGCACGACGATCGAGGTGGAGGCGGTTTCCACGGAGTACGGCCGCTCACCCGCCGCCACGGTCGCCGTCCCCTGGGCCGGTGACCCGGGGCCGTCCGGTCGGCCGTCCACGAGTGGCGGATCCACGACAAGTCGGGATCTGGCCACGCCCACCTCATAGACAGCGCCAGCTCAGGGCGGCTAGGAAGTCGGGTATTCGTGCTTACCGACTTCTGGAGGACGTTCATGCTGCATGGGTTAGGGCGCTTGAGACATGGGCGGCGGGGGACGGTCATGGCCGCCACGGCGGCCATGACCGCCTCGCTGTTGTCGGCCCCCGGCGCGTACGCGACCGCCGCGCCGCCCGTGGAGTTCACGAGTGATGCGGCGAGCGACGAGATCACGCTGGTCACCGGTGATCAGGTGCGCGTGCGTGCCGTGGACGGCGAGCACAGAACCGTGGCGGTCACCCCCGCGCCGCGGGCGGACGGCTCGGTGCCGACGTTCCAGGTGCTGGAGACCGGCGGGCAGCTGAGCGTCATCCCCGACGACGTCGCCTCGCTCGTGCCGGAGCGGCTCGACAGCGCGCTGTTCAACGTGACGGCGCTGGCCGAGCAGGGCTACGACGACGCCATCCCGCTGATCTTCACCTACGCGGGCAACGCCCCCAAGGCGGCGGTGCCGTCGGTGAAGCAGCTCCGCACGCTGGAGAGCATCGGCGGGACCGGCGTGTCGGTGGCCGAGCCGGACGCGGCGGCGTTCGGCGCCGAACTGGCCAAGCTGGCCGGCCCGGACGCCCGCGCAGCCGGGCCGCTGGCGGGCGTGTCGAAGATCTGGCTGGACCGCAGGGTGAAGCCCGTCCTGGAGCGCAGCGTGCCGCAGATCGGCGCGCCCGAGGCCTGGGCCGGCGGGTACGACGGCTCCGGCACCACCGTCGCCGTGCTCGACACCGGAGTCGACGCCGCGCACCCCGACCTCGCGGGCAAGGTCGCCGGCCGGCGCGACTTCACCGGAGAGGACGTCACGGGCGACCCGCACGGCCACGGCACCCACGTCGCGAGCACCATCGCGGGCGCCGGCACGGACGGCGGCACGGACGGCGGCGCCAAGGGCGTGGCGCCCGGCGCCACCCTGCTGAACGGCCGGGTCCTGGGCGGTGACGGCTTCGGGCAACTGTCGTGGATCATCGACGGCATGGAGTGGGCGGCCGGGGAGCAGCGCGCCGCGATCGTCAACATGAGCCTGGGCAGCTCCGAGGCGGGCGGCCCGCTGACCGCCGCGCTCTCCCGGCTGAGCGAGCAGTACGGGACGTTGTTCGTGGTGGCCGCGGGCAACGACGGTTGCGACTCGTGCGTGGGCGCCCCCGGCGACGCGCCCGAGGCGCTGACCGTGGGGGCCGTCGACCGTGAGGACCGGCTGGCCGGCTTCTCCAGCAGGGGCCCGATCGTCGCCGACCAGGCCGTCAAGCCCGACGTGACCGCGCCGGGCGTGGACATCTCCGCCGCCAGGCCCGGCGGCGGCCACGTCGCGATGTCCGGCACCTCCATGGCCACCCCGCACGTCGCGGGCGCGGCGGCGCTGCTGCGGCAGGCCCGCCCCGGCGTCACCGGAGGCGAGCTGAAGTCGCTGCTCATGGCCACCGCCGACCCCGGGCGGGACATCCCGGTCGACGCGCAGGGCGCGGGCAGGATCGACGTGGCCGCGGCGCTGAAGAACCCGGTCGCCGCCTCGGCGGGCTCGGTCGGCTTCGGCAGGCTCGCCCCCGGCGAGGAGAAGAGCCTCACCGTCACGTACCACAATCTCGGGCAGGAGCCCGCGGAGCTGGACCTGTCGAGCGGCGGCGCGTTCGCCGTCGAGCCGGCCCGCCTCACCGTGCCGGCGTCCGGGACGGCCGAGGCCAAGGTCACGCTCAAGGCGGACGAGCCGGGCCTCGTACGCGAGGAGCTGACGGCCGCGGTCGCGGGCGGTCCGCCCGTGCGCACGCTGCTGACCGCCGACGTCGAGAAGAAGCGCGTCGAGCTGCGCGTACGCGGCATCGCCCGCGACGGACGGCCGGGCCGCGGCGGCTTCACCGTGCTCAACCTGGACCAGGGCACCCTGGTCGGCCGCGTGCTCCCCGGCGAGCCCGCGCAGCCGTGCACCGACCAGAAGTACGGCAAGGGCACCTGCCTGCTCGTCGAACCCGGCACGTACTCGGTGCTCGGTCACATCTTCACCATGCCGGCCGGCCAGGACAGCACGGCCAAGGGCACGCCGCTCAACGAGAGCCTGCTCGGCGACCCCGAAATGACGATCAGCGAGGACACCGAGGTCGTGCTGGACGCCCGCAAGGCCGTCGAGGTCAAGGTCGAGACGCCCGACCACAGGACGAAGCGGAACACCGGCTCGGCCGCCGCGCTCATGTGGTATCGAGCGGGGGAGCGGGGCACCGCGCTGCGCGGCGGCACCACCATCTCACCCGGAGGCCAGGTCGAGGAGCGGCTGTTCGTCCAGCCCACGAAGAAGGTCACCAAAGGCACGTTCGTCGTCTCGACCCGGTGGCGGCTGACCGCCCCCGAGATCACCCTGACCACCCTCGGGCTCGAACTCGATCCCCAGTACGTGAACCCGGTCCAGTTCAGCGACTTCGCCACCGAGTACCCGCGCCTGGACGGCACCAGGCTGCTCATGGCGGTGGACGTGGGACGCGGCTCACCCGGCGAGATCAAGGCCCGCGACCTGCGCGGCAAGCTCGCCGTCATCCGCCGCACTCCCGGGGTGCCGGTATCCACGCAGTCCAACGCGGCCGCGGCCGCCGGGGCGAAGATGGTGGCCGTCTACAGCGACCAGCCGGGCCACGACGTCACCACCGGCGGCAACGGCGTCAAGCTCGTCGTCCCGACCGTGCGGCTGACGCAGGAGCAAGGGCTGAAGCTGGTCGAGCGGCTGCGCAGGCTGCCCGTGCCCATCGTGGCCAAGGGCGTCGTGGCCAGCCCGTACGCCTACCACCTGTTCTTGCGGGAGAAGGGCGGGGTGCGGGACAAGCTGCGCTACGTCGTCAGGGCGAGGTCGCTGGCCAGGATCGACACGGACTTCCACACCCAGCTCGCCGACGACGTGATGGTCAACGAGGCCAGGTTCGTCTTCCAGCCCTGGGACACCTCGTCGATCAGCACGAACCATCCCATGGCCAAGGCGCCGCGCACCCGGACCGAGTACGTCACCCCCGGGCCCGACCTGCGCTGGTCCACGTCGGCCGGGGTTCCCGAGCGGCACTACAACACCATGTGGCCGCACCCGGACACGCCGCGCATCAGCCTGTCGTCGCCGGACCTGCGGCCGTACGAGGCGGGCGAGCGGGTCGGCCGCTCGGTGTTCAAGCAGCCGCTGCTGCCGGGCGTCAACCCGCGCAACCCGGTGCGCCGGGAGGGCGACAAGCTGTTGGTGTCCATGCAGGGCTTCGTGGACGCCGCCGGCAACTACGGCGACACGTACACCAGCAAGTTCGAGCACGGCATGAAGACCGACTTCAGGCTCTACCAGGGCGACACGCTCCTGTGGCAGACGAATTACCTGCCCTCGGGGTCGGGCACGCTCTCCCCGGAGAAGTCGGAGTACCGCATCGAGTACGACCTCGCCAACGAGGCCGGCTGGGCGAAGTTGTCCACCCGTACCAAGGGGGTGTGGACCTTCGGCTCCGAGCGGGCCGCGGAGGCGACGGTGATCCCGCTGTTGCTGGCCACGTTCGACGCGCCGGTCGACCTGAGGAACCGGGCCAGGTCGCGGAAGCTGGAGCTGTCCCTCCGCCACCAGGAGGGCGCGGAGCAGAGCGCGATCAAGGACGTGTCGCTGGAGGTGTCGTACGACGACGGCGCCACCTGGAAGCCCGCCCGGCTGCGGGACAAGGGCAAGCGCAGGTACGAGACGACCCTCGGCCGTTCGCCGTCCGGGTTCGTCTCGCTGCGGCTGAACGCCTCCGACGTCAACGGCAACACCCTGGCGCAGGAGGTGATCCGCGCCTACGCCACGCGCTGACCGTCCCGGCGCGGAGAAGGGGGAGGGCCTCGCACGGTCCTCCCCCCGTCGTGTCAGGGCGTGGCGCTCACCGGACGTGCTGGAGCGCGGCCGCGTCCGTGCGCCTGACGTGCCTGGCGCGGAAGACGTGCCGCCGGCCGCCGTGGGTGAAGGCGGCGCGCGCCACGATGCGGCCGCGCCTGGCGGGCAGCGGGAAGCCGACCGTGATCGCCGCGCCCGGCTCCAGCCGCGGCACCCGGTGCGCCCGCCGTTTGCGCGGCCCGTCGAGGCCCAGCTCGACCCCGCGCCAGGCGCGGGACGAGCCGTTGTGCAGGGTGACGATGACCTGATCGTCCGTGAGCTCCGTGCGCAGTCCGTACGGGGTGCGCGGGTCCGGCCCGATCGACGCGTCGAGCGTGGCCAGCAGCTCGGCGGCCAGCTCGGGACGGTCCGCCGCCAGGTCGAGCTTCTCGCCGGGGTCGGCGGACAGGTCGTAGAGCTCGACCCGGCCCTCGGGCCCGGCCCCCGCGATGTTCGGGGCGAACCGGACCGCCTTCCACCGGCCGCGCCGGATGGCCTGGGCCTTGCGCGGCCGGTTCCACACCAGGTGGTGGTGCTTGGGCGCGCTCCCGCCGGTGAGCAGGCCGCGGAAGGACCGCCCGTCGAGGTGGGCGGGCACCGGCACCTCGGCCAGGTCCGCGAAGGTCGGCAGCACGTCCCAGAAGGCGACCGGCTGCCGCTCGACGCGGTGGCGTAACCCGGGCGACCAGGCGATCAGCGGCACCCGGATGCCGCCCTCGTACACGTCGCGCTTGTCGGCGCGGTACGGGCCGTTGGAGTTGAACAGCCTGGGCGTCACGCCCTTCTCCCGGTGGGGGCCGTTGTCGCTGGTGAACAGCACGAGCGTGCGTTCGGCGACGCCCGCGTCCCGCAGCGCCCGCAGCAGGGCGGCGACGTCGGTGTCGAGCCGTGTCACCTGGGCGGCGTGGCGGCGGTTCGGATCGCTCCACGGCTCCTTCTCGTAGACGCCCGCGTCGCCGGGGATCGCGCTGGGCGAGTGCGGCAGGTTGCTGGCGTAGTAGAGCAGGAACGGGTCGTCGCCGCCCTGGGCGATGAACTCGGTGGCCCTCTCCCGGAACAGGTGCGGCGCGTACGACCCGCCGGGGATGGACACCTTCTTGTCGTTGTGCCACAGGTACGACGGGAAGTAGCGGTGGGCGTGCCGGTGGGTGATGTAGCCGAAGAACTCGTCGAACCCGCGCACGTTCGGATGGGAGGCCTGATGGGGTGCCTCCGGGCCGAACCCCCACTTGCCGATGCAGGCCGTCCGGTAGCCGGACAGCCGCAGCAGTTCGGCGAAGGTCAGGTCGGCGTCGGTCAGCGAAAGTTGTGGCCCGCCCTCGGGGTTGTCGCGTACGGTTCCGTGGCCCGCGTGCAGCCCGGTCAACAGTGCGCAGCGTGACGGCGCGCACAGCGGCGCCCCCGAGTACGCGGTCGCGAAGCGCACGCCTTCGCCGGCCATCCGGTCCAGGTTCGGAGTGTGGATCTTGCGCTGCCCCTGGCTGCCGATCTCACCCCATCCGAGGTCGTCGGCCAGAATGAGCACGATGTTGGGCCGCGAGGGAATGCGGCCGCGGACGGCGGTGGCGCCGGCCGCTGAGGGGGCCGCTAGGGAGGCCACTGAGGGAGCGGCGAGGCCGCCGAGAGTTCCGGCGACCAGGGTGCGGCGGGAAAGCCCGTTGATCACGAAGGGCAACATATCGGAGGTTGCGGGGAACGGCGGGCAAATCACCGGCGAACTCTGTCACAGCATGGCATCCGCGACGGTGAGAATAGTCACTCACCGGAGATAGTCCCACTGGCGGCAGATCTCGTGCAGGGCCTCCGGGATCTCCCCGGCCTCGGGCAGGGGCCGGGCGGCGACGACCGTGCCGGCCCGGATCTTGTCGCGCCAGTCGCCGATGCCCTTGACGAAGGCGCCGTGGTCCTTGTCGCCGTAGGACAGCATGGCGGGCTCGTACGCGACGTCCAGGAACGCGCAGAGCCGGCGCAGCTCCGCCTCGGGGTCGGCGACCAGGTTCTCGTAGCGCAGCGTCAGTCCCTCCAGATGGGTGCGGGCCTCCTGCAGGTAGGTCATGTAACTCAGCGTGCGAGGCACGGCCTCCTCCATGGGCCGCTTGGGCGGGTCCGCCTCGTGCCAGGACTGCACGATCGACATCGGGTGACGCAGCAGGAACACGAAACGCGCGTCCGGCCAGCAGGTCGAGATCCGCCGCCAGGCGAACACGTTGCTCGGCGTCTTCTCCGCCAGGACCTGCTTGCCGCTGCGGCTGAGCTCCCTGTGCAGCAGCCGGTCCCAGACGATGTGCTCGATGTCGCTGTGGGTGTGGCCGAGCAGATCCATGGCCTGCCGTACGGGATCGGTGCCGAGGCCGACGGTCACCCGCCTGAAGTGCGTCTCGATCGGCGAGTGGATGCGCGAGTGGCTGTTCAGCATGACGCGCAGCAGCGTGGAGCCCGACCGTACGGACGACAGCAGGAAGACCGGCGCGCGCAGCAACCGGTCATGAGCGCCGTCGACGGGCGGGCGTACGGCGTCGCCCGGCAGCCGCTTCGACTCCAGCGGCGGCTTGGGCGGCGGTTTCGGCGCCTCCTTGCGCATGCGGCGCGTCAACGTGTATCCCGTCAGGCCTTCGAGCGTGGCGTTGGCGCGGTACCTCCAGTTCATGGGGCTACAAGCTAGGGGGACGCAGTGAACCCCAGGTGAATCACGCCTGTGAACCCTGTGCTGAAGAGCACACGCCCTCCATGGACCTCTGCGGGGAGCAGAACAACGTTCCGGCCGACGACGGGCCCCGTCAGCACACGACTCCCAAGGAGGGAAACCATGCGTACGCTCAAGCACCGGGCTGTGCACCTGTCACTCCTGGGCGGGTCAGGCCCGCAGGTGGCAGCGGGTGAGGCCGGTCGCGGTCGGCAGGAGCTCCGGCGCCGTCTCGTCGCAGATCGGGCCGATCCGGCGGTGACAGCGCGTGTGGAAGGCGCAGCCCGGCGGCGGCTGCTCGGGTCGCGGCGGTTCCCCGTTCAGGACGATGCGCCGCGACCGGTCCGCCCCCGAGCCGTCCGGCACGTCCGAGACGTCCGGGACCGCCGAGGCCAGAGCCTCGGTGTACGGGTGCCGCGGGTCGGCGAAGACGCTCTCCGCGTCGCCGCGCTCGACGATCTGGCCCAGGTACAGCACGTTGACCTCGTCGCAGAAGAAGCGCACGACGCCGAGGTCGTGACTGATGAAGAGGAAGGACGTGCCGGACTCCTCCTGGATGTCCTTGAGCAGGTTGAGCACCAGGGCCTGCACGGAGACGTCGAGCGCCGAGACCGGTTCGTCGGCGACGATGAGCGCGGGCCGCCCCGCGACGGCCCGCGCGATGGCCACCCGCTGGCACTGCCCGCCGGACAGCTCGTGCGCGTGCAGGTCCGCGACCCGGGCGGGCAGGCCCACCCGGTCGAGCAGGCCGAGGACCTCCTGCCTGGCCGGGCGCACGCCCTGAGCCAGGAGCGGTTCGGCGACGCATCGGTGCACGGGCAGCCGCGGGTTGAGAGAGGCCCGCGGATTCTGGAAGATCATCTGGATCGGGGCGGCGAGCCTGCGCCTGCGCCGTTCCGGCAGGCCGGCGACGCCCGTGCCCATCAGCTCCAGCTCGCCGGAGCTCGGCTGCAGCAGGCCGGCGACGATCCTGGCGAACGTCGACTTGCCGCTGCCGCTCTCGCCGACCAGCCCGACGGCCGACCCCGCCGGAACCGTCAGGTCCACCCCGCGCAGGGCCCGCACCTCCTGCCCGGTGCCCCGCACCCGGAACGACCGGGACAGGTTCGCGGCACGCAGGACCGGTGACGTGGCGGTCACGACTCCTCCTCGCTGGCCCGCAGGCACGCGACGCTGACGTTCCCGCCGACGGCGCGCAACTCCGGATCGGCGGTACGGCACTGCTCGACGGCGATCGGGCACCGCGGCGCGAACCGGCACCCGGACGGCATGGACCCGATCGGCGGCACGGTGCCGGGGATGCTGGGCAGCCGCGCGAGCCGCCGGTCCGCGGTGGGACGGCAGCCGACCAGCGCCTTGGTGTAGGGATGCCGGGGCCGCCGCAGCACGTCCGCCACCGGGCCGCTCTCCACGACGCGGCCGGCGTACATCACGTACATGCGCCGGCAGGACCCGGCGACGAGGCCGAGGTCGTGGGAGATGAACAACATGGCCATCCCCCTGTCGCGCACGAGGGTCATCAGCAGGTCCATGATCTGTGCCTGGACGGTCGTGTCCAGGGCGGTGGTGGGCTCGTCGGCGATGAGCAGCCGGGGCTCGCACGACAGGGCCATGGCGATGAGCACCCGCTGGCGCATGCCGCCGGAGAGCTCGAAGGGGTAGGCCCGCGCCACCCGGTCGGGCGCGGCGACGCCGACCTCGGCCAGCAGGTCCACCACGCGGCGCCACCGCTCGCGGCGCGGCGGGCCGCCGTGCCGCCGCAGGACGTCCTCGAGCTGCCGTCCGACGGTCATGACCGGGTTCAGCGAGGTGCCGGGGTCCTGGAAGATCATGCTGATCTCGCCGCCGCGCAGCGGCCTGAGCGCTCCGGGATCGCCGAGGTCGTAGGAGCTTGCGCCGAGCCGCAGCGTGCCGGACGCGCGCAGCGCGGGCGCCAGCAGGCCCAGGGCGGCGTAGGCGGTGACGGATTTGCCCGAGCCGCTCTCCCCGACCAGGGCGACCGCCTCGCCAGGAGCGACGCGCAGGTCGAGCCCGTCGACGGCGCGGACCTGCGGATCGGCGGCCAGGCCGATCTCGACGCGGTCGAGGGCCAGCAAGGGGTCGGCCGGCGGGGTCTCGGTCATCGGGGTCGTCGGGGTTTCGGTCATCGGCGTCTCCGGGGGTCGAGCGCGTCGCGGACGCCGTCGCCGGCGAAGAGCAGGGTGATGACGAGGACGGCGATCACCAGGCCGGGCGCCACGGTCAGGATCGGCAGGTCGAGGCTGTGGGCGGAGCCGTCGGCCAGCAGGTTGCCCAGCGACGCCGTGGGCGGTTGCACGCCCAGCCCGACGAAGCTCAGGCCCGCCTCCCCGATGACGGCGAAGGCGAAGATCAGCGTCAGCTGGACGGAGGTCACGCCGAGCGTGTTCGGGACGACGTGCCTGACGGCGATCCGCCACGGCGGCACGTTGCTGACGCGGGCGCTCTCGACGTACTCCTCCTGCCGGACCCGCAGCACGACGCCGCGTACGACGCGCGCGAGGTAGGGGGTGTAGCCGACCGCGAGGGCGATGACGGTGCTGCGCATCCCGGCGCCGAGCGCGGCGATCAGGCCGAGGGCGAGCACCAGCGAGGGCAGCGCCAGCCCCACGTCGATGGCTCGGGCGATCACCACGTTGGCGAACCCCCTGGCGTACCCGGCGAGCAGCCCGAGCGGGATGCCCGCCGCCGCCACCGCCGCGGTCGTCGCCAGGCTGATGAGCAGGGACGAGCGCACCGCGTGGAACAGCCGGCTTAGCTGGTCGCGGCCGAACTCGTCGGTGCCCAGCAGGTGCCCGGGCCCTGGCGGCATCAGCGTGTTGCGCAGATCCTGGGCGGCCGGGTCGTACGGAGCGAGCAGGGGAGCGGCGGCGGCCACGAGCACGAACACCGCCAGCACGGACCAGGTGATCTTCTGGGTCAGCGGCCGCAGCAGGGCGGCCACCGGGGTCGTACGCTCAGCCACGCGATCGCCTCACTCTCGGATCGACCACGGCGTAGAGGAGATCCATCAGCAGGTTGACGGCGACGAAGACGACCACGATCACGAGGATGCACGCCTGCACCACGGGATAGTCCCGCGACAGCACCCCCTGCACGATGAGCCGGCCCATGCCGGGGAGCGCGAACGCGTTCTCCACCAGGAGCGCGCCGGCCATCAGGGCGCCTGCCTCCAGACCGAAGATCGTGAGCGTGGGCAGGAAGGCGTTGCGCAGGGCGTACCGGCCGTAGATGCGGCGCTCCGGAATCTGGAACGCGCGGGCGGTGCGCACGTAGTCGGAGGACAGCGTGTCGATCAGCCCCGCTCTGGTCGTCTCGAACACCAGGGTCGCGAACCCGGCCCCGAGGGCCAGCGCGGGCAGCAGCATGTGGCCGAGGTGCGCGCCGAGCCCTTCCGAGAGCGGCGCGTAGCCGAATGTCGGCAGCACCCCCTGGGCGACGATGATCAGCAGCAGCGCGAGCCAGAAGCTCGGCACCGCGACTCCGGTCGCGCCGGCCAGCCGGGAGAGCTTGTCGGCGATGGCGCCCTGCCGACGGGCGGCGACCAGGCTCAGCGGGATCGCCAGCACGACCGCCAGGGTGAACGCGTACACCGACAGTTGCAACGTGATGACCAGCCGGTCGGCGAGGAGTTCGGCGACGGTGTCGTTGAGGACCAGCGAGTTGCCGAAGTCGCCGCGCACGGCGTCCGTGATCCAGTTCCAGTACTGGAGCGCGATCGGGTCGTCGAGCCCGAGCTCCCGGCGGGTGCGTTCGACCTGTTCCGGGGTGACCGAGCCGCCCGGTCCCGCGAGGATCCTGGCCGGGTCGCCGGGGATCAGCCGCATCAGCAGGAACACCACGAAGGTGGCGGCGGCCACCACCGCGGCCTGCAGGACGCTGCCCGCCAGCGGCAGCACCACGCGGGGGCCGAGCCGGCGTGCGCGGTTCAAGCGGACAGCCAGCATTGCGCCGCTCCGTGGGTTCCGCCGGGCGAGAAGGCGTAGCCGCCCACCTTGGGGCTCATGGCGGTCAGCGTCGAGGGCCACACGGTGAAGGCGGCGTAGGCGTTGTCGGCGACCAGGCGGGCGACGTCGTGGTACATCTCCGCCCGCAGGCCGGGGTCGTCCTCGGCGCGCGCCTTCTCCAGCAGGTCGTCGAGCTCGGGATCGTCGACTCCGGAGACGTTGAGGTCGCCCTTGCTGTGCACCAGCGGGTAGATGACCTCATCGGGGTCGACGGTGCGGGTCGTCTGGCCGCTGTTGGTCAGCGCGAAGTCGCGGCTGGTGTAGATGCGGTCGGCCCACGAGCCGAAGTCCTCCTTGTTGAGCCGCACGTTGACGCCGACCTGCTCCAGTTGCGCCGCCATCGCGTCGGCCTCCTGCGCCCACGGCGACTGCGTGAAGGCGTTGAAGGCGACCTCCGCGCCGAAGTCGTACCCGGCCCTGGCAAGGAACTTCTTGGCCTCGTCGACCGAGTACGCCTGTGCGGCGCCGCCCGACAGGTCCTCGAAGGCGGGGCCGATGGCGGGGGAGAACGGCCCGTGGGCGGCCTTGGCGTGCCCGCCGTAGATCCCCGCGGCGATCCCCTCCCTGTCGAGCGCGGCCGAGAAGCCGCGGCGCACGTCGGCGTTGTCGAACGGCTTCACCGTCTGGTTGAAGGTGAGGTAGTTGAAGGTGTTGCCGGTGTTCTCGCGCCACACGGCGTCCCTGCGCCGCTTGACCTGGCTCGCCTTGCCCGGCAGCACGTCGATCATGTCGAACTCGTCGTTGAGGAACGCCATGATCTGGGTGTTGGTGTCCGGGATGATGGTGAACGTGATGGCGTCCAGGTAGTTGTCGTCGCCCCAGTAGTCGTCGTTGCGCTCCAGGCGGATCACGTTGCCTGCCCGATATTCCTTGAACACGTACGGCCCGGTGCCGACCGAGGCGCGGAACGGATCGGACTTCGCGAACTTCGCCACGGCGACCGGTGACATCATCATCACCCGTCCTCTGCGCAGCGAGGGCAGGAACGACGCGGCCGGGCGGGACAGCCGCATCTCCACCTGGTGCCTGCCGAGGACCTTCACCGACTCCAGGAACGGCGGCAGGTTGACCCCGTCTCCCTCGGGGTCGAGCAGCCGGTCGAAGTTGGCCTTGACGGCCGCGGCGTCGAAGGGCGTGCCGTCGTGGAAGACGACGTCCCGCCGGAGGTCGAAGACGTAGCGCGTGGGGGAGGCCCGGTCCCAGGCCTCGGCGAGTTGCGGGACGACCTTGCCGTCGCTCACCTCGACCAGGCCGTTGTAGGCGAGGGTGGCGATGGCCGCGGTGCCGACCGAGCCCGCCGCACTGGTGCCCATGTCGAACGCCGGCGCGATCGGCTCGGCCGTCAGCGGCAGCCGCAGGGTGCCGCCTCTGCGCGGCGGCCCGGTGGGCCCGGCGGTGTTCATGGGCGCCGAGGAGCGTCCGCCGCCGCACGCGCTCACCGCGAGCGTCGCTGCCCCGGCGAACAGCCCGCGTCTCGTCAAGGGGACCCGCGTTTCGGGGGGTGCTTTATCGCCCATTCACGTACTCCTTAACCCCCGGTTGCCTGTAAGGCTTAATGGGTAATACCTTACATACGACATGTCAATGGGAATCGAGGGCCGGATGCAGAAGGAGCGCCCTATGACGAGGTCGGAGCCCCTGTTCGAGTCGCTGCCCCGCCGCAACCTGCGCGACGAGGCCGCGGCGCAGCTGAGGGGCCAGATCATCGCCGGCTCCCTCACGCCCGGCGTGATCTACTCGATGTCCGCCATCGCGGCGCAGCTGGGCGTCTCGGCGACGCCCGTCCGGGAGGCCGTGCTCGAACTGGCCAAGGAAGAGCTCGTCGAGATGGTCCAGAACCGCGGCTTTCGCGTACGCGTGGCCACCGGCAAGGAGCTCGACGACATCGTCGAGATCCGGCTGACCCTGGAGGTGCCCGCGATGGGCCGGCTGGCCGACCTGCGGCCGGTGCCCGAGCTGGAGAAGCTGCGGCCGATGGCCGAAGAGCTCGTCCAGCACGCGGCGAACGGCGACATGGTGGCGTTCGTCGTGCGCGACAGCGAGTTCCACCTGTCGCTGACCGCGCTGCTCGGCAACCCGCGCTACGTCGAGCTCGTCCGGATCCTGCGCTACCAGACCCGGCTGTCGGCGCTGCCGAAGCTGCGGGGAGCCGCCTCGCTCGTGGAGTCCGCCCGCGAGCACGTACACCTGCTCGACCTGCTCGCCGCCGGCGACAGGCCGGGCGCGGAGGCACTGATGACCACGCACGTCAACCACGCCCGCGGCCTCTGGGCGGGGCAGCCGGAGGACGACGGGCGGACCGCGCCCGGCGTCCGGTAAGGAGATCTCCGTGTCGACGCAGAAGCCGGGGCCGACCACGACCGTCACCCGACCCGCACGCGCCCTCCACGACTCGGCGATCGTCGTGGACGGCACCTGTCCGGGCTACCACTGGAGGGAGCGGCTGCAGACCTGGATCGACGGGGGCGCCACCTGCTGCGTGGTCAGCTTCGTGGCGTTCGAGGACTGCCGCAGGGCGGTCTCCCTCCTCGCCGAGGCCTTCCGCTACCTGCGTGAACGCCCGGACCGGCTGGTGCTCGCGACCTCGGCCGAGCAGATCCGCCAGGCGAAGAGGGACGGCAGGCTCGCGGTGGTCCTGCACTTCCAGGGCACCCACGCGCTCGAGTACGAAGCCGACCTCGTCGAGCTGTTCTGGCGGCTCGGCGTACGGGTCGTGCAGCTCGCCTACAACCAGCGCAGTCCCGTCGGCGACGGCTGCGAGGAGCCGTCGGACGCCGGTCTCAGCTCGCTCGGCCGCACGGTCGTCGCCGAGCTCAACCGGCTGGGCATCGTCATCGACGTCTCGCACACCGGCGCCCGCACCAGCCACGAGGCCGTCGCGCTGTCCACGGCGCCGGTCGTCGCCTCCCACTCCAACCCCGCCGGGCTGCATCCCAGCTCGCGCAACATCTCCGACGCCCTGATCAGGGACCTCGCCGCGACCGGCGGGCTGATCGGGATCAACGGCTTCCCCGGCTTCCTGTCCGCGCACTCGCCGCCGACGCTCGACCGCTTCGTCGACGCCATCACCTACGTCGCCGACCTGGTCGGGGTCGCCCACGTCGGCATCGGGCTCGACTACACGATCCGCAACCCGCCCATGGAGCTCTACGAGCAGTACGTACGCGACGGCATCTGGTCGGCGGCCACCTACCCGCCACCCCCGTGGCACTTCCCGGCCGGGCTGGACGACGCGTCCGGCCTGCCCAACCTGACGCAGCGGCTGCTCGACCGCGGCTACACCGAGGACGAGACCCGGGCCGTTCTCGGCGGCAACTGGCTGCGCGTCTTCGACCAGGTCTGGCACGACGCAGGGAGCACGACATGACCATCGCCACCGGCGCCCTGGCCACGATCGAGCAGGCGCGCGAGACCCTGGCCGCGGCGGGCACGACCGGCGCCTTCCACGCCCGGCCCGTGGGCGGCGGCGCCGAACTCGCCCTCGACGCCGACGCCGAGTACGCCCCGCACCGGCTCTCCACCGCCTACCGCGACGGCCCGAAGATCGCCGGCAAGACCGGCACCTTCTACGGCGGCGTGCGCAACGAGGTCGGCGTCGTCGACTTCGGCGGCGGCGAGGAGTACGCCGTTGCGATCTTCCTGCGCCAGCACGACTTCGACCTGCGCGACGCGAGGGCGGACGCCGCGATCGGGGCGGTCGCGCGGCTGCTCGTCGACCGCCTGAGGAGCACCCGATGAACCGCACGCCGGCCCCGCGCCTGGCCGAGATGACCTGGCGGCAGGTCGAGGAGCGGATGGCCGCGGGTGCGCGGACCGCCCTGTTCGCGGCCGGCTCCACCGAGCAGCACGGCCCTCATCTGCCGCTGCTGACCGACACCATGCTCGGGGACGCCCTCGCGGCCAGGGTGGCGGAACGGCTGCCCGGCGTGGTCCTCGCCCCGACCGTCCCGTTCGGGGTTTCCACCCACCACATGGCCTTCCCCGGCACCGTCACCCTCGACGAGGCGACGTTCAAGGCCGTGATCCTGCGCTGTTGCGAGAGCCTGGCCGCCCACGGGTTCGAGACCGTACTGGTCCTGCCCAGCCACGGCGGCAACTTCGCCCCGCTGGCCGCGCTGCACGCGGAGACGCGGGGCCGGGTGGGCGGCGCGCGGCTCGTCCCGTACACCGACCTGCAGGAGTTCGTGGGGGCGCTGGCGGAGGCCGGGCGGGAGCGCGGGTTCCCGCCCGAGGTCAGCGGCTCGCACGCGGGTGAGGCCGAGACGTCGATCGTGCTCGCGCTCCGGCCCGACCTGGTCGACATGGACCGGGCCGAGGCCGGCTTCGGCGGCCGTTTCGACGAGCCGACCGCGCGCAGATTGTTCGAGCACGGCACCAGGGCGCTGTCGGAGATCGGCGTGCTGGGCGACCCCCGGCCGGCGACCGCACGGGCGGGCGAGGAGTATCTCGACCGTCTGACCGGCCTGCTGACCCGCTTCTTCCAGCCGTACGTGTCCTAGCCGGGTCTGTGGGCGGCTCGGTCGTGCACCACCGCGTACGTGTTGCGCAGCGCCTCCATCGAGGCGTCGTAGGAGGCCTGCGCGACGCCCGTGAACAGGCAGTCGACCACCATGAGCTGGGCGATGCGGCTGCCCAGCGCGCCCGAGCGGAACCTGGTCTCCCGAGCGGCCGTCGTCAGCGTCACGTCGGCCGTGCCGGCCAGCGGCGACTCGCGGAAGTTCGTGATGGCCACGGTGGAGGCGCCCGACGCGCGGGCGATCGCGAGGAACTCGATCGTGTCGGTGGTGGCGCCGGTGTGCGAGACGGCCACCGCCACGCAGGCGCCGTCCAGCGTGGCCGCCGAGGTCCAGGCCGAGTGGGCGTCGTGCCAGTTGATCGCCGTACGCCCGATGCGCGACAGCTTCTGCTGCAGGTCGAGCCCCACGAGGGCGCTCGCGCCGACGCCGAAGGTGTCGATCCTGCGGGCCCCCAGCAGCAGCGTCACCGCGTCGCCGAGCGCCTCCATGTCCATCGCGCGGGCCGTGTCGGCGATGGACAACGTCTCGTTCATCGCCACCTTGGAGACGATGCCCTCCAGGCTGTCGTGCCGGTCGATGTCGCCGGACACCTCGGGCAGGCTGGAGGTGGTCAGCTCCTCCCTGGCCACCGCCCTGGTCAGGTCGAACCTGAAGTCCTTGTAGTGCGCGTACCCCATGCGCTGGTAGAAGCGCACCACCGAGGTCGTGGAGGTCTCGCAGCGGGCGGCCAGCTCGGCGATGGACAGGTTGGCGGCGGCGGCCGGGTCGCCGGTGAACTCCTCCGCGATGCGCCGCTCCGACGGTCGCAGCGTGGGCATGGCCGCACGGATGCGGATCAGTACGGTCTCGGCGTCCTCGCCCATGGTTCCCCCCGCAAAGGAATATTAATACCCTAATGGTAGGGTCTGCGTAATTTTATGACCTACTCCTCCGAGGAGACCACATGCCCCGTGGCGCGCTCTCCGCGGTCGGCATCGCCGCGGCGCTGTCCATCGCCCTCACCAGCTGTTCGTCCCCCTCCGCCCCCGCGGCCGGCGGCGACGCGCCCGCCAAGGGACTCGTGGTCGGCGTGACCTCCGACCCGGACACGCTCTTCCCCTGGAAGGCCACCCAGTTCCAGGCCGTCAACGTGCTGCAGAACCTGTACGGCACGCTCACGGAGTTCGACAAGGACCTCAACGTGGTGCCGGGGCTGGCCCAGTCGTGGGAGGCCTCGAAGGACGGCGAGAAGCTCACCCTCAAGCTGCGCCAGGGCGTGACCTTCGCCGACGGCAGCACGTTCGACTCCAAGGACGTCAAGGCGTCGCTGGAGAGGCTCATGGACGAGAAGACGGCGGCCGTGGCCAGGGCGTCGTTGGCGTCGGTGAAGTCCGTCGAGGCGCCCGACGCGAACACCGTGGTGCTGGAGCTGACCGGCCCCGACGCGGCGCTGCCCGCCAACCTCGCCACCGTCAACATGGCCATGCTCTCTTCCGACGACACCGAGCAGGAGCTCACCACCACCCCCAACGGCACGGGTCCGTTCAGGCTGGGCAAGCGGGTGGCCAGCCAGTCGCTGACGCTTGCCAGGAACGACACGTACTGGGGCCCCGAGAAGCCGCAGGTCCCGACGGTCGAGTTCCGGGTGATCCCCGACGAGTCGTCCATCGTGTCGGCGATGCAGTCGGGCAACGTGCAGCTCGCGGTCTTCGACGACCCGCTCGTCGCCCAGACCGCCGAGAGCGGCGGCACCATCACGGTCGCCAAGACGCCGCAGCTCAACTACCACGTCCTCCAGCTCAACGGCCGCCACGGCGAGCTCAAGGACGTCAACGTGCGGCTGGCGATCCAGTGCGCCATCGACCGCAAGCAGGTGCTCGACACGGCCGCGCTCGGCGAGGGCGAGGTGACCGGCCCGATCACCGCGCCGGCCTACAGGTCGGACCCGTCCAAGCGCCCCTGCCCCACCCGCGACCTGGCCAAGGCGGCCGGCTATCTCGCCAAGGCCGGCAAGTCCGGCGGGGTGACCGTCAAGACCATCGTCTCCCAGGGCGAGTACGCCACCTCCGTCAACGAGGCCCAGAACCTCAAGGCGCAGCTCGCCGAGGCCAAGATCAACCTGGAGCTGGAGGTGCTGGAGTCGGGCGCGTTCGTGGACCGATGGGTGGCGGCCGACTTCGACGCCGCCGTCGCGCTCAACGGCGGCCGCCCCGACCCCGACGGCTCCTACGGCCGCTACTTCACCAGCGACGGCAACCTCAACAAGGTCGCCGGCTACAGCTCGCCCGAACTGGACAAGCTGTTCGCCGAGGGCAAGGCCACCACCGACCAGGCCGCCCGCAAGCCGATCTACGACCAGGTCGCCGCCCACCTGGAGGACAACGCCGCCTGGATCTGGTTGTTCGCCGGCTACACCTACACCGCGACCACGGCGAACGTGCAGGGCTTCGTACCCATGGCCAGCGGCTCGCTGCAGTACCTGCGCACCACGTCCGTCAGCTGATGCGCCGGATCGCAGGCAACCGCGCCGTCCGGCGCGTGGCGAGCACACTGGGCACCCTGTTCGGGGTGGCCGTGTTCGTGTTCGTCATGCTCCGGGCGATCCCCGGCAACCAGATCACGGCAGGGCTCGGCACCGAGGCCGCGGCGCTCACCCCGGCGCAGAAGCAGGCGCTCGAACAGTACTACGGCCTCGACCAGCCGCTGGTCACGCAGTTCTTCGCCTGGCTCGGCAACATGGTCACCGGGAACTTCGGCTACTCGGCGCGCTCCCAGCAGAGCGTGCTCGACCTGACCCTGCACGCGCTGCCGGTGACGTTCGAGCTGGCGGTGTTCTCGATCGTGCTGGCCCTGCTGGTCGGGGTGCCGCTCGGCATGCTCTCGGCGTCGAGGGCCAACGCGCCCAGGGACGCCATCGGCCAGGTCGTGAGCCTGGCCGGGCTGTCGATCCCCGCGTTCCTGCTGGCCACCACGCTGCTGTCGATCTTCGCGGCGTCGTTCGGGTTCAACCCCAACGGGCAGGGCTTCGCCACGCTCGTCGAGGACCCGCTGCTCAACCTGCAGCAGATGTTCCTGCCCGCGCTCGTCCTCGGCTTCGGCATCGCGGCGCCGATCCTGCGCACCACCCGCACGGCGGTGCTCGAGGTGCGCTCGCACGACTTCGTGCGCACCGCCCGCGCCAAGGGCGTGCCGGAGCGGCGGCTGCAGGTCAGGCACGTGCTCGGCAACGCGCTCGTGCCCATCGTGACCATGACGGGCCTGCAGTTTGGCTACCTGCTCGGCGGCGCGGTGGTGGTCGAGCAGATCTTCTCCGTGCCGGGCATCGGCAGGCAGGTGCTGCTGGGCATCCAGCAGAAGGAGTACGCGGTCGTGCAGAGCACCGTGCTCGTGATCGCGCTGGCGTTCGTCGTCGTCAACCTGCTGACCGACGCCCTCTACCGGATCATCGACCCCCGGGTGAGGGCGTCATGACCGCGCTGCTGCGGCGCAGCCCCGCCGGGCTCGCGGGCGGCGCCATCCTCGTGCTGCTGGCCGCCGTGGCGGTGCTGTCGTACGCCGGGCTGCTGCCGTACGACCCGATCGCCCAGCACCCGCCCTCGCGCTTCCGCGCGCCGTCGGGCGAGCACCTGTTCGGCACCGACCAGTTCGGCAGGGACGTCTTCTCCCGCGCGGCGGCCGGCGTGGGCAACTCCGCGTTCGTCGCGGTCGTGGCGGTGGCGTTCGCGACCGTGGTGGGCACGCTGGGCGGGCTCGTGTCCGGCTTCTACAGGGGCGTCGCCGACGGCGCGATCGGCGGCGTCACGAACGTGTTGTTCGCGTTCCCACCGCTGCTGCTGGCGCTGTCGCTGGCCTCGGTGCTGGACCGCAACCGGTTCACCATCGCCGTGGCCATCGCCATCGTGTACGTGCCCATCTTCATCCGCGTCACCCGCGGCCCCGTGTTGTCGCTGAGGGAGATCGAGTACGTCAAGGCGGCCGTCTCGACCGGCCTGAGCCGCTGGCAGATCATGCTGCGCCACGTGCTGCCCAACATCACCTCGATCGTCGTCGTCCAGGTCGCGCTCTCCCTGTCGTGGGCCGTGCTCACCGAGGCGTCGCTGAGCTTCCTCGGCCTGGGCACGCCGCCGCCGGCGCCGTCGCTCGGGTCCATGATCTACGAGGCGCGCAGCCTGGTGTTCATCGCTCCCTGGACCCTGATCGCGCCGGGCGCGGTCGTGGTCCTGCTCGTGGTGGGGCTGAACCTGCTCGGCGACGGCCTGCGTGACACTCTCGACCCGCGAAACCGAGGCAAGCGGTGAACCTCTCACACCTGACGACGGAAACGGCCGACCCCCGGTTCGCCGGCATCGACACGATGAGCGTGGGCGAACTGGCCGCGACCATGAACGCGGCCGACGCCGCCGTCCCCGCAGCGGTCGCCGGGGCGCTGCCGCAGATCACGGAGGCGATCGAGGCCACCTCCGAACGGGTGCGGGCGGGTGGCCGGCTCGTGTACGTCGGCGCGGGCACCCCCGGGCGGCTCGGCGTGCTGGACGCGTCCGAGTGCCCGCCCACGTTCGGCACGCCGCCCGAGCAGGTCTTCGCGATCATCGCCGGCGGTGAGGGCGCGATCGTGTCGCCCCGCGAAGGGGCCGAGGACGACGAGAGGGCCGGGGCGGCGGCCGTCGACGCGGCCGGCGTCGGGCCGCTCGACACCGTGGTGGGCATCGCGTCCAGCGGGCGCACCCCGTACGTGCTGGCCGCCGTGCGGCGGGCCCGCGAACTCGGCGCGCTGACCGTGGGGCTGTCGTGCAACGCGGGCACGCCGCTGAGCGCGGCCGCCGCCCACGCCGTCGAGGTGCTCGTCGGGCCCGAGGTGGTCAGCGGCTCGACCCGGCTCAAGGCGGGCACGGCGCAGAAGCTCGTGCTCAACATGTTCTCGACGATCGTCATGGTGCGGCTCGGCAAGACGTACGGCAACCTGATGGTCGACGTGAAGGCGACCAACGGCAAGCTGCGTGAGCGGGCCGTGCGCATCGTGCGCGCGATCACGGGCGCCGAGCGTGAGGAGGCGCTGGCCGTGCTGGACGCCAACGGCTTCAACGTGAAACAGGCGGTCGTCGCCGCCCGCTTCGGCCTGGCACCGTGCGACGCGGCGGCCCGGCTGGCCGGAGCCGGCGGCAGACTGCGCGAGGCGCTGGAGGAGCGGGCATGAAGGTTCTCGGGATGATCTCCGGCACGTCTCACGACGGGATCGACGTGGCCGTGGTCGACTTCGCCCTGGCGGACGGCGTGCTCCGCGGCCGGGTCGGGCACACGGCGAGCACGCCGTACCCGGAGGAGCTGCGCGCCCGGCTGATCGCGGCGCTGCCGCCCGCGCCCACCACCCTGGCCGAGATGTGCGAGCTCGACACCCTCATCGGGCAGTGCTTCGCCGAGGCCGCCGCCGCGGCGATCGCCGAGGGCGGCCCCGCCGACCTGATCGTGTCGCACGGGCAGACCGTCTTCCACTGGGTCGAGAGGACGCACGCGCGCGGCACGCTGCAGATCGGCCAGCCGGCCTGGATCGCCGAGCGCACGGGCACACCCGTGCTTTCCGACGTGCGCGTCAGGGACATCACCGCCGGCGGGCACGGCGCCCCGCTCGTGTCGGTGCTGGACGGGCTGCTGCTCGGCGCGTACGAAGGCGGCGCGGGCGCGCTCAACCTCGGCGGCATCGCCAACATGACCGTGGTACGCGGGAACGAGCTGTACGCCTACGACATCGGCCCGGCCAACGCGCTCATCGACGCCGTGGTGACGGGCCGGGCGCTGAACGCCCGCGGCTTCGACGAGGACGGCCGGATCGCGGCCTCGGGGCGGGTGTCGCCGCCGCTGCTGGAGGCGCTGCTCGACGAGCCCTACTACCGGCTGGCACCGCCCAAGAGCACCGGCAAGGAGCTGTTCCACCCCGGCCACGTCGACGAGGCGCTGGCCAGGGCGGGCGGCGAGGTGGGCGACGCCGACCTGGTCGCCACGCTCACCGAGCTGACCGTGCGCACGGTCGCCGGCGACGTGCGGAAGGCCGGGGTGCGCACGCTGGTCGTCTCCGGCGGTGGCTGCCGCAACCCGGTGATCATGGACGGGCTGCGTTCGGCGCTGCCCGCCGTGGACGTACGCCCCTCCGACGACCTCGGCGCGCCCGCCGACGACAAGGAGGCCATCGCGTTCGCCCTCATCGGCTGGCTGAGCGCGCACGGACTGCCGGGCACCGCGCCCGGCGGGACCGGCGCGCGGGCCGCCCGCGTCCTCGGCACGCTGACTCCGGGCGCTGGCCCGCTCGTGCTGCCCGCGCCGCTCGCGGGAGCGCCCACGTCGCTGGTGCTGACGCGATGAAGGCCCCACCCGGCATGGTCAAGGCCGCGCGCACGCCCTGGTTCGACCTGACCGAGTGCACCGGCCACCGCACCGTGCGCTGGATCGACGGCGAGCGCGAGGGCGTCGCGGCGATGACCCTCGACACCTACCACGACCTCGCCTCCGTCACCAAGGTCGTGGCGACGACGACGGCGCTCATCCGCCTGGTGTCCGATCGGCTCGTGGACCTCGACGCGCCGCTCAGCGCGTACCTGCCGCGGTCGTACGAGGCGATCACCGTACGCGACCTGCTGCTGCACCGGGGCGGCCTGTGGGAGTGGTGGCCGCTCTACATCCAGCCGCAGCTGCCGCCCCCGCGCTACCGGCCCGGCCGCGCACGGCACTACTCCGACCTCGGCTTCGTCCTGCTCGGCCGGATCGTCTCCGCCGTCACGGGGCTGCGCCTGGAACGGGCCGTGGCCGAGCTGGTCACCAGGCCGCTCGGTCTCACCAAGACCACGTACGCCCGCCCGGCCGGCGCCGAGGCCGCCATGAGCGCCCTGGACGACCGGGTCGAGATGCGCATGCTGGACACGGGCGAGCCGTACCCTGTGCCGTACCGCAGCGGCGACTTCGCCCGCTGGCGCCGCGAGCCCGTGCTCGGGCAGGTCGCCGACGGCAACGCCTACCACGCCTTCGACGGGGTCTCCGGGCACGCCGGGCTCTTCTCGACCGTGCCCGACCTGCTGAGGTACGCCACCGCGATGTCCCGCTACGAGGAGCACGACCGGCTGTGGCGGCCGGAGGCGGCCCGGGAGTTCTTCGCCGCCGGACCCGACCCGGCCCAGGCCCTGGGCTTTCGCAGGTACGACCTGGCGCTCGCCGGCGAGACGGTCACCGTGCTCGGCCATCCCGGCTACGTGGGCTGCGCCGTCGGCTTCGTACCGGGCCGCGACATCGCCCTCGTGCTGGCGAGCAACCGGCTGCTCGTCGAGGGCACGCCGGCGCCGACCGAGGCGCTCTGGGCCGACCTGCTGCGGACCACCACCGAACGATCGAGGACCGTATGAGCCCGCTCCTGGAGATCCGCGACCTCTCGGTCGCCTTCCGCACCCGGCGGCAGGACGTCACCGTCGTCAAGAACGTCTCGATGGAGATCCTGCCCGGCCAGACCGTGGCGGTCGTCGGCGAGTCGGGCTCGGGCAAGTCCACCACGGCGGCCGCTGTCAACAGGCTGCTGCCCGGCAACGGCCGCATCACCGGCGGCCAGGTGCTCTTCGAGGGCCGTGACCTGGCCACGGCGAGCGAGCGCGAGATGACGGCGATCCGCGGGGCGGGCATCGGCCTGGTCCCCCAGGACCCGATGTCGAACCTCAACCCGCTCATGCGCATCGGCGACCAGATCGCCGAGGCCCTGGAGGTGCACGGCGTCGCCACGGGAAAGGCGGCCCGCGCCCGTGTGGTCGAGCTGCTGGACATGGCCGGCATCACCGACCCGGAGCGGCGGATCGGGCAGTATCCGCACGAGTTCTCCGGCGGCATGCGGCAGCGCGCGCTGATCGCCATGGGGCTGGCCTGCCGGCCCAGGCTGCTCATCGCCGACGAACCGACCTCCGCGCTCGACGTCACCGTACAGCGGCGCATCCTCGACCAGCTCGCGCGGCTCACCGCCGACATGGGCACGGCGGTCTTCCTCATCACCCACGACCTGGCGCTGGCCGCCGAGCGGGCCGACGTGGTGGCCGTCATGTACCAGGGCGAGATCGTCGAGATCGGGCCCGCCGCCGCCATCCTCGCCGAGCCCGGTCACGAGTACACCAGGCGCCTGCTGAAGGCGGTGCCGAGCCTGTCGTCGGTGCGCCTGCTCGAACCGCCGCGCGCCTCCGACGACCTGGTCGTCGTCGAGGACCTGCGCAAGGTCTACCCGCTCAGGGGCACCGGCGAGCAGATCACCGCGGTCGACGCGGTCTCCTTCACCATCCCGCGAGGCAGCACCGTCTCCATCGTGGGGGAGTCCGGCTCGGGCAAGTCGACCACCGCCAACCTGCTGCTCGGCCTCGACGACCTCACCTCGGGCCGCATCCGCTTCGACGGCACGGACGTGACCGCGCTGGGCAGGCGGGAGCTGTTCGCCTTCCGCAGGCGCGTCCAGCCGGTCTTCCAGAACCCGTACGCCTCACTCGACCCCCGCTACACCGTCGGCAAGTCGGTCGCCGAGCCGCTGCGCGTGCACCGCGTCGGCACGGCGGCCGAACGCAGGAGGACGGCGGCCGAGCTGCTGGAGAAGGTGTCGCTGCCGGCGTCGACGGCCGAGCGGCTGCCCCACGAGCTGTCCGGGGGCCAGCGCCAGCGGGTGGCCATCGCCAGGGCCCTCGCCCTCGCGCCGGAGCTGGTCGTGCTGGACGAGGCCGTCTCCGCGCTCGACGTGCTCGTCCAGGCGCAGATCCTGGAACTGCTCGCCGACCTGCAGCGGGAGCTGGGGCTGAGCTACCTGTTCATCAGCCACGACCTGGCCGTCGTACGGATGATCTCGCACGCCGTGCACGTCATGCGTGAGGGACGGATCGTGGAAAGCGGCACCGCCGAGGAGATCTTCGACCATCCGGCGGATGACTACACCCGCGAACTGCTCGCCGCGATCCCGGGCACCCTCGCCTGAGCCACAGCGGAAACGTGAAGATCCTGCCGGCACGGCTTCGGGCACACCGGTGCCGCCGGAAGCCGCGAGCCAGGCGCCACGCCGGAAAGAACGACGAAAATCGGCGGAAGTCGGGAGCTCATGGCTCAAGTCCGTCGATCGGTGTGTTTGTCTCGCGTTACCTGGGAAACGGCAGGCAACCGTCACCCTCGCGGCAGACCACTGTGGTCACGTTGTGTGATTTGCTCATGACACAAAGTTGGCGGGGTGATGGCTAGAGTATGCCGTTCAGGAGAGGAACCCATGAGCTTGATCACCCGTGCCGAGTGGCACGCCAAGAAGCCGACGAGCGAGTACACCCGCCTGGAGTCGACCAAGGGGGTGAAGATCCACTACACCGGCGGCAAGGTGCCGGCCGACCTGACCGAGTCCGCCAACCATGACAAGTGCGGTGACCTGGTGAGAGACATCCAGAAGATGCACATGTCGGGCGGCCGTGGCGAGACCTACATCGACATCGGCTACAGCATGGTGTGCTGCCCCCACCGCTACACGTTCATGGGCCGCGGCCCCCACGCGCTGCCCGCCGCCAACGGCGCGGGCCTCAACTCCGGCCACTACGCGGTGCTCGCGCTGGTCGGCAGCTCGGGGCTGACCGAGCCCAACGACGACCTGCTCCACGCCCTCGTCGACGCCATCGAACACCTGCGCGAGCACGGCGACGCCGGCAACGAGGTCAAGGGCCACCGTGACGGCTTCGCCACCTCGTGCCCCGGCGACCCGCTCTACGACTGGGTACGCCGGGGCGCCGAGCGGCCCTGAACTCGGCCCTGAACTCGGCCCTGTATTCGGCCCTGTATTCGACTCCGGGCAGGCGACCTTCGCTCAGGTCAGGCAGCCGACGTGGGCGAGCGCCTGCTTCAGCAGCACGCCCTGCCCGCCGGGCATTTCCTGCTGCACCATCGGCGACGCCGCCTCCTCCGGGGTGAACCACACCAGGTCGAGGGCGTCCTGCCGGGGCCGGCAGTCCCCCGCCACGGGCACGATGTAGGCCAGCGACACCGCGTGCTGGCGCGGGTCGTGGTAGGGGGTGACGCCGGGCGTGGGGAAATACTCCGCGACCGTGAACGGCTGCGGCGAGGCCGGGATCCTCGGCAGCGCCACGGGGCCGAGGTCCTTCTCCAGGTGGCGCATGAGCGCGTCACGGATGCGCTCGTGGAGCAGCACCCGCCCCGAAACCAGTGCCCTGCTGACGGTTCCGTCCCCGGCTATGCGCAGCAGCAGGCCGACGTGAGTCACCACGCCGGCGTCGTCGACGCGCACCGGCACGGCGTCGATGTAGAGGACGGGCAGCTGGCCGCGCACCGACTCCAGTTCTTCGGGAGCGAGCCATCCAGGCGTGGTTTCGGTCTTTTCGGTCATCTGCTGATCGTACGTCGCCCTCCGGCGGCAGGCAGCCGGACCCCGGCCAAGACGTGCGGCCGGCATCCACCTCACACGCGGCCGCGTACCGGCCCGCCCCCGTCATTCCCGAACGCGGCAGGGCGGGCCGAAAAAGACCTGCTCACCAGCCAGGACGCCGTGCACACCATCAGGACGACGCCCATGAACGGCAGGTATTCGACGACTTTCCGCTTCATCCGCAGCTCACGCTCCGCTCTCCATGCCGCGCTCCGCACACCCGATGTCCCCCGGACCGACTCGTGCCCTGCCCGGCGAGGACGGAAACCGGAAAACGCAGGTCAGGACGGTTCAGAAGACGCGGGCCGCGGCCTCGTCCCAGAGCCGGGCGTCGCCGGACGGCTCGTAGCGGCGCAGCGGCTGGGAGGAGGCGACCAGCGAGCGCATCTCCTCCAGACCGGACACCAGCCCGGCCGCGCGCGCCTGCACCAGGACGTTGCCGAGCGTGGTCGCCTCCGCCGGGCCCGCCACCACCGGCAGCCCGCAGGCGTCGGCGGTGAGCCGGCACAACAACTCGTTGTACGACCCGCCGCCCACCAGGTGCACGACCTCGACGTCGCGCCCCGACAGCTCCATCGCCTGGCGCACGGCCCGCCGGTGCCCGAGCGCCAGGCTCTCCAGCACGCAGCGCGTGTAGGCGGCGGGTGAGGCGGGAGGCCGCTGGCCCCTGCGGCGGCACTCGGCCGCGATCCTGGCCGGCATGTCGCCCGGCGGCAGGAACACCGGCTCGTCGGGGTTGACCACGGCGGCGAACGGCCGCTCGGCCGCCGCGGCCTTGAGCAGCTCGCCCAGGTCGGAGCCGGGCCAGGCGCGCACGCACTCCTGGAGCAGCCACAGGCCCATGACGTTGCGCAGGTAGCGGACGGTGCCGTCGATGCCGGCCTCGTTGGTGAAGTTCGCGGCCCGGCTCTGCGGCGTGAGCACGGGGCCGGTCAGCTCCACGCCGGCCAGCGACCACGTGCCGCACGAGATGTAGGCGAAGGCCGGCCCCGACGCGGGCACCGCCGCGACCGCCGAGGCCGTGTCGTGCGAGCCCACCGCCCTCACGGGGGCCGACCAGCCGATCTCCCCGGCCACGTCGCGCCGCAGCCCGCCGATCGGCTCGCCGGGCTGCCGCAGCGGCGGGAAGAGGCGGGCGGGCAGCCCGAGCCGCTCGATCAGGGGCCACGCCCACGACCTGGTGCGCACGTCGAGCAGCCCCGTCGTCGAGGCGTTGGTGACCTCCGCGCCCAGCTCGCCGGTGAGCCAGTAACCGATCAGGTCGGGGATCAGCACCATCGTCGCGGCGCCGTCGAGCCGGTCCGTCAGCAACTGGTAGAGGGTGTTGAACGGCAGCACCTGCAGGCCCGACACGTCGTACAGTGCCTCGGCGCCCACCAGGGCGGCCACCCGCTCGGGCACCCCCCGCGTGCGGTCGTCGCGGTAGTGCACCGGGTTGCCGATCAGCCCGCCCGACTCGTCGAGCAGCCCGTAGTCGACCGCCCACGAGTCCACGCCGACGGAGGAGACGGGCCCGGCGGCGCGCAGTCCCGCCAGGATCTCCCGGTAGATGCCGAGGATGTCCCAGTGGAGCCGGTCCGCCACGCGCACCGGGCCGTTGGCGAACCGGTGCGCCTCGGCCAGGCTCAGCCCGTCGGACAGGTCGGCCAGCATCACCCGGCCGCTGGAGGCCCCCAGATCGACGGCGGCGAAACGGTGGCTCACTGCGTGGACTCCCTGGCGACGAGCTCGGGCTGGAACATGATGTGCTGGTGCGCGTGCGTCTCCGGGTTGTCGCACTCGTCGAGCAGCAGCTCGGTGGCGATACGGCCGAGCTGGTAGGTCGGCTGGCGCATCGAGCTGAGCGAGACGGTCGAGGCGGCGGCGAAGTCGATGTCGTCGTAGCCGATGAGCGCGACGTCCTCGGGCACCCGCACCCCGCTCCGCAGCAGGGCCCGCAGCACGCCGAGGGCCAGCAGGTCGTTGGCGCAGAAGACGGACTCGGGCAGGCCGCTCGCGATCAGGTCGGAGGCCGCCTTCTCGCCCGCGCGGGCGGTCATCGTCATCGACTCGATCACCCGCAGGCCGGCGGGGTCGAGCCCGGCGGCGCGCATCGCGGTCCTCGCGCCCTCCTGGCGTTCCACGCACTGCCGGATGGTCAGCGGGCCGGTCACGTAGGCGACGCTGGCCGCGCCCTGGGCCAGCAGGTGGGCGACCGCGGCCCGGCCGCCGCCGACGTCGTCCACGGCCACCGCGCACTGGTCCGGCCGGTGCGCGGGGTGGTCGACGAGCACCACGCTGATGCCGTGTTCGCGCAGCCGGTCGAGCCGCGCGGGGTCCTCGCCCGACGGGGTGATCAGCACGCCGCGTACGCGGTGCTCGGCCAGCACCCGCAGGTTGCGGTCCTCCTTGTCCTGCGAGCCGGCCGAGTTGCCGAGGATCACGGCGTAGCCCAGCTCGCTGGAGACGTCCTCGACCCCGGCGGCGACCTCGGTGAAGAAGGGGTTGCCGATGTCGATCACGCTCAGGCCGATCGTCCTGCTGTGCCCGGCGCGCAGCGTCGAGGCGGAGCCGTGGCGGACGAACCCGAGCTCGCTGATGGCCGCCTCCACCCGCTCCCTGGTCGCGGGCGCGACTTTTCCTGGCCGGTTCAGTACGTTGGAGACCGTGCCGGGGGAGACGCCGGCGTGCGCGGCGACGTCCTTGATGCTGACCATGGCCATGGGCCCTCATTAAAACGTACTAACGATCCTCACGCCAGCTCGCGACACCGGTTGCCATGGCGATCCGCGTTGACACTGCCGTCCAGGGAACCCTAACCTCCCGCGCAGGAAGTAAAACGTTCTATTAGAGGGTGCGCCTGTGACCCGGGCCGGCCGCCGATGCGCAGACGACATCCTGCAGGTGCCTGCCCGGGCGACCCGGGGCTTGTGCCGTACGCCGCGGAACGTTTTAATCCCTCCGTGAATCTGGCGTCACCAGCTGTGAGCGCTAACAGCAACTCGAAAGGCAGGCTTCATGCCGGATGTCATCGCTTACGGCGGGGACTGGAATCCCGAGCAGTGGCCCGAGGAGACCTGGGAGCAGGACGTCGCGCTGATGCGCGAGGCCGGCGTCAACCGGGTCAGCGTGGGCGTCTTCTCCTGGTCGCTGCTGGAGCCCGTCGAAGGCGTGTTCGACTTCGCCTGGTTCGACCGTGTCATGGACCTGCTGGCCGCCAACGGGATCGCGGCCAACCTCGCCACGCCGACCGCCTCCCCTCCGCCCTGGTTCGGCGACGCCTATCCCGAGGCGCTGCCGGTGGACTCCGCCGGCCGGCGGCTGCACCACGGCAGCAGGCAGGGCTTCTGCCCCAGCTCGCCGATCTACCGCGAGAAGGCGCTGCGCATCACGGAGCAGGTGGCCACCCGCTACCGCGACCATCCGGCCCTGGCCCTGTGGCACGTGCACAACGAGTACGGATGCCACAACGCCCGCTGCTACTGCGACACCTCGGCCGCCGCGTTCCGTGCCTGGCTGCGCTCCCACTACGCCTCACTGGAGGCGCTCAACGACGCCTGGGGCACCGCGTTCTGGTCCCAGCACTACGGCGAGTGGGCGCAGATCCTGCCGCCGCGTGACACCCCGAGCCTCCCCAACCCCGGACAGCAGCTCGACTTTCGCAGGTTCAGCTCCGACGCGCTCGTCGAGCTCTACGTCGCCGAACGCGACCTGCTGCGGGAGCTGAGCCCGGGCGTGCCCGCGACCACGAACCTCATGGCGGGCGCCCACTGGGACATGGACTGCTGGGCCTTCGCCGCCGAACTCGACGTCGTCTCCACCGACCACTACCTGATCGGCGCCCGCGAGGAACCCCACATCGACCTGGCCTTCGCCGCCGACTACGCGCGCTCGCTCAACGGCGGCCGCCCCTGGTGGCTGATGGAGCACTCGACCAGCGCGGTCAACTGGCAGCCGCGCAACCGCGCCAAGGCCCCCGGCGAGCTGCGCCGCAACTCGCTGGCCCACCTGGCCAGGGGCGCCGACGGGATCATGTTCTTCCAGTGGCGGGCCTCGCGCGCCGGCGCCGAGAAGTGGCACTCGGCGATGCTCCCGCACGCCGGCGTCGACACCAAGGTCTGGCGCGAGGTGAGCGCGCTCGGGGCCGAACTCGCCGGGCTCGCCGAGGTGGCGGGCAGCAGGGTCAAGGCCGACGCCGCCATCCTGATCGACCACTCCAGCGTGTGGGCGCAGGACCATCCCGCCCAGCCCTCGTCCGAGCTCGACCCGGTGGAGGAGGCCAAACGCTGGCACGCCGCGTTGTGGCGGGCCGGACTCACCTGCGACCTGGCGCACCCCGAGGGCGACCTGACGGGCTACCGCCTGGTCCTTGTCCCCGCGCTCTACCTGGTGAGCGACTCGGGGGCGGCCAACCTGGAAGGGTTCGTACGGGCGGGCGGCGTGACGCTCGTCGGCCCGTACAGCGGGATCGTCGACGAGCACGACAGGGTGCGCCTCGGCGGCTACCCGGGGGCGTGGCGCGACCTGCTGGGCGTCACCGTCGAGGAGTTCTTCCCTCTGGACGGCCCGATCTCGCTGGCCTCGGGCGGGTCGGGCGGCGTGTGGAGCGAGCTCGCGCACGCCACCAGCGCGAAGGTGCTCGACACGTACGCCACCGGAGAGCCCGCCTGGACCCGCAACGTGTGGGGCGAGGGCGCCGCCCACTACCTGACCACGAGACTCGACGACGGCGCGCTGGCCGAGGTGATCGCCGCGGTCTGCGCCGAGGCCGAGGTCAGGCCGCCCGCGACGTGCCCGCCGGGGGTCGAGGTCGTGCGGCGCTCCCACCCCGGGGGCCGCTCCCACCTGTTCGCGATCAACCACACGGCCGAGGACGCCGTCGTGACCACGGCGTCGGGCGAATCCGTCACCGTGGCGGCCGGTGACGTCCGCGTGGTCACCCGCTGAGTCGCGACGTGCGGTCCCGGCGTCCCACCTGCGCCGGGACAGCGGGAGGGCCGGGTGCGCATTGACAGCGGGCAGCGGGAAATCATAGTTTCCTGGCGAAACATTAAAACGTTTTGAGGGGAGTGCCGGTGCAACGCGTCTGCTTCCTGCTGAAAGTCCGCCCCGAGCGGCTGGCGGAATATCGCGAGCGCCACCGCGAGGTCTGGCCGGAGATGCGAGAGGCGCTGTCGCGCACCGGCTGGCACAACTACTCGCTCTTCCTCAGGGACGACGGCCTGCTCGTGGGCTATCTGGAGACCGAGGACTTCGAGGCCGCCCAGAAGGCCATGGCCGAGACCGAGGTCAACGCCCGCTGGCAGGCGGAGATGGCGCCGTTCTTCGAGGACCTCGACGGCCGCCCCGACGAGGGCATGAAACCGCTGACCGAAGTCTTCCACCTGGACTGATCGGGGAGTAATGACTGACATCAAGGCCGTGCTGCGGGCGCAGCACATCGAGACACCCTCCTGGGCGTACGGCAACAGCGGCACCAGGTTCAAGGTGTTCGCCCAGAAGGGGGTGCCGCGCGACCCGTACGAGAAGCTCGCCGACGCCGCCCAGGTGCACGCCCACACCGGCATCGCCCCCACGGTCGCCCTGCACATCCCGTGGGACAGGGTGGACGACTACGCCGACCTCGCCCGGCACGCCCGCGAGCTGGGCGTCGGCATCGGAGCCATCAACTCCAACGTCTTCCAGGACGACGACTACATGCTCGGCAGCGTCACCCACCCGTCGGCGCGGGTGCGCCGCAAGGCCACCGACCACCTGCTCGAGTGCGTCGACATCATGGACGCCACCGGTTCCGGCACCCTCAAGCTGTGGTTCTCCGACGGCATCAACTACCCGGGTCAGGACGACCTCAGGGCCCGCCAGGGCCGCCTGGCCGAGGCGCTGGCCGAGGTCTACGGGCGGCTCGGCGACGGCCAGCGGTTCCTGCTGGAGTACAAACTGTTCGAGCCGGCCTTCTACGCCACCGACGTGCCCGACTGGGGCACCGCGTACGCCCACTGCGTCAGGCTCGGCCCCAAGGCGCAGGTGGTCGTGGACACCGGCCATCACGCGCCGGGCGTCAACATCGAGTTCATCGTGGCGTTCCTGCTGCGCGAGGGCAAGCTCGGCGGCTTCGACTTCAACTCCCGCTTCTACGCCGACGACGACCTCATGGTGGGCGCCGCCGACCCGTTCCAGCTGTTCCGCATCATGTACGAGGTCGTCCGCGGCGGCGGGCTCGACCCCGAGGCCGGCGTGGCGTTCATGCTCGACCAGTGCCACAACATCGAGCCCAAGATCCCGGGCCAGATCCGCTCGGTCATGAACGTGCAGGAGGCCACCGCCAAGGCGCTGCTGGTGGACCGCGACGCGCTGTCGGCGGCGCAGGCCGAGGGCGACGTGCTGGCCGCCAACGCCGTGTTCATGGACGCCTACGACACGGACGTGCGCCCGCTGCTGGCACAGTTGCGGGAGGAGATGGGCCTCGCGCCCGACCCGATGGCCGCGTACGCCGGGTCCGGATACTTCGAGAAGATCGCCGCCGAGCGCGTCGGCGGTCAGCAGGCCGGCTGGGGGGCCTGAACCACCATGTCCAACGTCATCAACGAGCTGCTGGAACGATCGCACCGCCTGGGCGCCGACCCGCGCAACACCAACTTCGCGGGCGGCAACACCTCGGCCAAGGGCGCCGCGCCCGACCCGGTCACGGGCGAGGACGTCGAGCTGCTCTGGGTCAAGGGCTCCGGCGGGGACCTGGGCACGCTCAAGGAGTCCGGCCTCGCCGTGCTCCGTCTCGACCGGCTGCGCGCTCTCAAGGACGTCTTCCCGGGCGTCGAGCGCGAGGACGAGATGGTGGCGGCGTTCGACTACTGCCTGCACGGCAGGGGCGGGGCGGCGCCGTCGATCGACACCGCCATGCACGGCCTGGTCGAGGCGGCCCACGTCGACCACCTTCACCCTGACGCGGGCATCGCGCTGGCCACCGCCGCCGACGGCGAGGAGCTGACCCGGCGCGTGTTCGGCGACCGGGTGGTGTGGGTGCCGTGGCGGCGGCCGGGCTTCCGGCTGGGCCTGGACATCGCCGCCATCAATGAGGCGAACCCGCAGGCCATCGGGTGCGTCCTCGGCGGCCACGGCATCACCGCGTGGGGCTCGACGTCCGAGGAGTGTGAGGCCCGCTCGCTGGAGATCATCAGGACCGCGGAGGCGTACCTCGCCGAGCACGGCCGCAAGGACCCGTTCGGCCCGGTGATCCACCCGGCGCTGCCCGAGCAGGAGCGGCACGCCCGCGCCGCCGCGCTGTTCCCGGTGATCCGCGGCCTGGCCTCCACCGACCTGCGCGTGGTCGGCCACTACACCGGCACGCCCGAGGTGCTCGACTTCGTCTCCCGGGCCGAGCACCCGAGGCTGGCGGCGCTGGGCACGTCCTGCCCCGACCACTTCCTGCGCACCAAGGTCGCGCCGCTCGTGCTCGACCTGCCTCCGGACGCGCCGCTGGAGCAGGCCGCCGAGCGGCTGCGCGAACTGCACGCCGCCTACCGCGACGACTACACCGCCTACTACCGGCGCCACGCCACCCCGGCCTCGCCGCCCATGCGCGGCGCGGACCCGGCGATCGTGCTGGTGCCGGGCGTCGGCATGTTCTCGTTCGGCAAGGACAAGCAGACCGCCCGCGTGGCCGGCGAGTTCTACGTCAACGCCATCAACGTCATGCGCGGTGCCGAGTCCGTCTCCACCTACGCCCCCATCCCCGAGTCGGAGAAGTTCCGCATCGAGTACTGGGAGCTCGAGGAGGCCAAGCTCCGCCGCATGCCCAGGCCGAAGCCGCTGGCCACGCGGGTCGCGCTGGTCACCGGCGGCGGCTCCGGCATCGGCGCGGCCACCGCGCGCAGGCTCGCCGCCGAGGGCGCGTGCGTGATCGTCGCCGACCGCGACGTGGCCGCCGCCGAGAAGGTGGCCGCCGAGCTGGGCGCGGGAGCACACCGCGAGCCGGACGTCGCCGTGGCGGTCGCGGTCGACGTCACGTCGGAGGAGCAGGTCGCCGCGGCGGTGCGCGCGGGCGTGCTCGCCTTCGGCGGCGTGGACCTGGTGGTCAACAACGCCGGGCTGTCGTTGTCGCGCTCGTTGCTGGAGACCTCGCTGGCCGACTGGGACCTGCAGCACGACGTCATGGCGCGCGGCTCGTTCCTGGTCTCGCGCGAGACCGCCAAGGTCATGATCGACCAGGCCATGGGCGGCGACCTCGTCTACATCTCCTCCAAGAACGCCGTCTTCGCCGGCCCGAACAACGTCGCCTACGGCGCGGCCAAGGCCGACCAGGCGCACCAGGTGCGGCTGCTGGCGGCCGAGCTGGGCGGGCACGGCATCCGCGTCAACGGCATCAACCCCGACGGCGTGGTACGCGGCTCCGGCATCTTCGCCTCCGGCTGGGGCGCCAACCGCGCGGCCGTCTACGGGGTGGAGGAGGAGAAGCTGGGCGAGTTCTACGCCCAGCGCACCCTGCTCAAGCGGGAGGTACTGCCCGAGCACGTGGCCGCCGCGGTCTTCGTGCTCACCGCGGGCGACCTCGCCCACACGACGGGGCTGCACGTCCCGGTCGACGCGGGCGTGGCCGCCGCCTTCCTGCGCTGACGCGGACCGGGCGGGCTCTCGCGCCGGCCCGCCCGGTACGTCCCCTCCTGAGATTCTGGGATACCCAGGATTAACATCGCGGCCGCCGGGTCATAGGTGAAGGCATGCAAGGAGCCGCCCGGCATCCCTCATGCCGGCAGCCGCGTGCCGGGTCAGCCCTGCCCGGACAGGCCCGTGCCGTCGCCGCCAGGCCGGCCCTCGAGATGGCAGGACGGCGCGCTCCCGCCCTGATCACCCACCGGGTCCGCCTGCGCGGGCCCGGCTTCCGCGCGCCCTCACCCGGCCACGTCACCGCCATCGCGGGGCGGTAGCGCTGCACGCGTCACCGGAGGCCCGCCGGGCCTCACGACGCGGTCGCGGGGCTCACAGCGGCTTGCATATTCATCCTCGCCGGTGCATCATTTTCACAAGCAAGGTCATGAGGTTTGATGCATGAATATGCAGGAGGCGGCGGGATGAGAGCGGCGATCGCGGGGGCCAGCGGCTACGCGGGCGGGGAACTGCTCCGCCTCCTGCTCGGCCATCCAGAGTTCGAGATCGGGGCGCTCACCGCGGCGTCCAGCGCGGGCAGCCGCCTCGGCGCCCACCAGCCCCACCTGCCCCAGCTGGCCGACCGCGTTCTCGACGAGACCACCGCCGGCACGCTCGCCGGGCACGACGTGGTCTTCCTCGCGCTGCCGCACGGCCACTCGGCCGCCGTCGCCGCCGCCCTCGGCGAGGAGGCGGTGGTCGTCGACTGCGGCGCCGACCACCGCCTCGCCGACCCCGCCGCCTGGCAGGAGTTCTACGGCGGCCGGCACGCCGGCACCTGGCCCTACGGCCTGCCCGAGCTGCCGGGACAGCGCGAGGTGCTCAGGCAGGCGACCAGGATCGCCGTCCCCGGCTGCTACCCGACCTCCGTGCTGCTCGCCCTGTCACCCGCGTTCGCCGCCGGGCTGGCCGGGCCGGACGTGGTCGTCGTCGCCGCCTCGGGCACCAGCGGCGCGGGCAGGTCGCTCAAGCCCCACCTGCTCGGCAGCGAGGTCATGGGTTCGGCGAGCGCCTACGCCGTCGGCGGCGCCCACCGGCACACGCCCGAGATGGAGCAGGGGCTGTCGGCCGTCGCCGGCGCTCCCGTACGCGTCTCGTTCACCCCGACGCTGGTCCCCATGAGCCGCGGCATCCTCGCCACCTGCTACGCCCCGGCCGCTCCCGGCCTCACCAAGGAGTCGCTGCGCACGGCGTACGAGAGCGCACTCAAGGGTGAGCCCTTCGTCAGGCTGCTGCCGGAGGGCGTCTGGCCCGCCACCGCGATGACCTACGGCGCCAACGCCGCCGCCCTGCAGGTGACGCTCGACGAGCGTGCGGGCCGCGTGGTCGCCGTCATCGCCATCGACAACCTCACCAAGGGCACGGCAGGGGGCGCCGTCCAGAGCGTCAACCTCGCCCTCGGCCTGCCGGAAGAGCTCGGCCTTCCCCTGACAGGAGTCGCACCTTGAGCAAGCGCAGCGAACCGACCGACGAACGCGGGAGCTCTCCGCTCCCTTCCCCGCAAGGGGCGGTGGCATGAGCGTCACGGCACCCCTAGGTTTCAGGGCCGCGGGAGTCTCCGCAGGGATCAAGCCCGGCCGCGCCCGCGATCTCGCTCTCGTCGTCAACGACGGGCCCAACCGTGCCGCCGCGGGCGTCTTCACCGCCAACCGCGTCAAGGCGGCACCCGTGCTCTGGTCGCAGCAGGTCCTGGCGGGCGGGCGGCTGCGCGCCGTCGTGCTCAACTCCGGCGGCGCCAACGCCTGCACCGGCCCCGAGGGTTTCCAGGACACGCACGCCACCGCCGAGAAGGTGGCCGCGCTCCTGGAGGACTCCGCGGGCGAGGTCGCGGTCTGCTCGACCGGCCTCATCGGCGAGCGGCTGCCGATGGACGAGTTGCTGGCGGGCGTCGAGACCGCCGCCGCCCAGCTCGCCCGCGACGGCGGCCTGGCCGCGGCCGACGCCATCCGCACGACCGACACGGTCTCCAAGATCTCGTTCAAACGCGGCGGCGCCGACGAGGACGGCGCCTACATGGTCGGCGGGATGGCCAAGGGCGCCGGCATGCTCGCCCCCGCCCTGGCCACGATGCTCTGCGTGATCACCACCGACGCCGAGCTGACCGGCGACGAGCTCGACGTCGTGCTGCGCAGTGCCACGGCCGTCACGTTCGACAGGCTCGACACAGACGGCTGCATGTCGACCAACGACACCGTGCTCCTGATGTCCAGCGGCGCCTCCGGAGTGAGGCCCGACCTCGACGAGTTCGAGCAGAAGGTCACCGAGGTCTGCGCCGACCTCGCCAGGCAACTGCTCGTCGACGCCGAGGGCGCCTCCAAGGCCATCGCCATCGAGGTGGTCGGCGCGGCCGGCGAGGACGACGCGGTGAAAGTCGGCCGCGCGGTCGCCCGGTCCACCCTGCTCAAGTGCGCCATCCACGGCGAGGACCCCAACTGGGGCCGCGTCCTGGCCGCCGTCGGCACCACCGACGCGGAGTTCGAGCCCGACCGCCTCAACGTCGCCATCAACGGCATCTGGATCTGCCGGGGCGGCGCGGTGGGCGACGACCGCGACAAGGTGGACATGAGCCCCAGGGACGTGACGATCACCATCGACCTGTCGGCGGGGCCGCACACCGCGACCGTGCACACCACCGACCTGACGGCCGCCTACGTCCACGAGAACTCGGCGTACTCCTCATGAGACGGACCACCGCGCACACCAAGGCAGAAGCGCTGATCGAAGCCCTGCCGTGGCTGACCCGCTTCCACGGCGCGACCGTCGTCATCAAGTACGGCGGCAACGCGATGACCGACGAGGCGCTCAAGTCCGGCTTCGCCGAGGACGTCGTCTTCCTGCGCCACGCCGGCCTGCGGCCGGTCGTCGTGCACGGAGGCGGCCCGCAGATCAGCAGCGCCCTCGACAAGCTGGGCATCGAGTCCACGTTCACCGCCGGGCTGCGGGTCACCACGCCCGAGGCCATGCAGGTCGTCAGGATGGTCTTGGTCGGCCAGGTCAACCGCGACATCGTGGGCCTGGTCAACCGGCACGGCCCGTTCGCCGTCGGCATGTCGGGCGAGGACGCCCACCTGTTCACCGCGGTGCGCAAACACGCGGTCGTGGACGGCGAGCCGGTTGACATCGGCCAGGTCGGCGAGATCATCAAGGTCGAGCCCGGCGCGGTCGGCGCGCTGCTCGACGACGGCCGCATCCCGATCGTTTCCAGCGTGGCGCGCGGAGACGACGGAGAGATCTACAACGTGAACGCCGACACCGCGGCCGCCGCGCTCGCCGTGGCCCTGCAGGCCCGCAAGCTGATCGTGCTCACCGACGTGGAGGGCCTCTATGCCCACTGGCCCGACGACACCGACGTGATCGACGAGCTGAGCGCCGACGAGCTCGCGACGATGATGCCCACGCTGTCCAGCGGCATGGTACCCAAGATGGAGGCCTGCCTGACGGCCGTGCAAGGCGGCGTGCCCCGGGCCCACGTGCTCGACGGCCGCGTGCCCCACTCGATGCTGCTGGAGATCTTCACCAACGAAGGGATCGGAACCATGGTGATGCCCTGATGAACCTGTTCCAACGGTTCGAGAAAGCCTTCATGGGCAACTACGGGGTCCCCCCTGTGGCGCTGGCCCGGGGCGAGGGCACCCGCGTGTGGGACGTCGACGGCAGGCAATATCTCGACTTCATCGGCGGCATCGCGGTCAGCTCGCTCGGCCACGGTCACCCCGCACTGGTCGAGGCCGTCTCCCGGCAGGTCGCCACGCTCGCGCACACCAGCAATCTGTACCTGCACGAGCCGGAGGTTCTGCTCGCCGAGAGGCTCCTCGGCATGCTCGACGCCCCGGCGAAGGTCTTCTTCGCCAACTCCGGCACCGAGGCCAACGAGGCGGCGTACAAGCTGGCGCTGAAACACGGGCGGCGCGAGGGCCGCTCCTACTTCGTCGCCGCCGAGAACGGCTTCCACGGCCGTACGATCGGCGCCCTCTCCCTGACCGGCAAGAAGGCGATCCGCGACCAGTTCGGCCCGTTCCCCGTGGAGGTACGGTTCGTCCCCTACGGCGACGCCGACGCCCTCAAGGAGGCCGTGACCGGCGACTGCATCGCGGTCTTCCTGGAGCCCACCCAGGGCGAGGCCGGCGTGGTGCCGCCGCCCGACGGCTACTTCGAGGCGGCCCGCGAAATCTGCGACTCGACCGGCGCGCTGCTGGTCGCCGACGAGATCCAGTCCGCCATCGGCCGCACCGGCCACTGGTTCGCCCACCAGGCCGACGGCGTCACCCCCGACATCCTCACCCTGGCCAAGGGCCTGGGCGGCGGCCTGCCCATCGGCGCCTGCGTAGGCTTCGGCGACGTGGGCAGGTTGTTCGACAAGGGCGACCACGGCTCGACGTTCGGCGGCAACCCGGTCTCCTGCGCCGCTGCGCTGGCCGTCCTCGACAACCTCGACCTCGGCCACGTCAGGTCGGTGGCCGCGCGGCTGCGCGAAGGGCTGGAGGCCGTCGACCACCCGCTGCTCGCCGGGGTGCGCGGGCGCGGCCTGTGGCTGGCCACGGTGCTGCGCGAGCCACGCGCGGCCCAGGTGCAGCAGGCCGCCGCGGCGGCCGGCTTCCTGGTCAACGCGCTCCAGCCGGACGCGGTGCGCCTGGCGCCGCCGCTCGTCGTGACGGCGGACGAGGTCGACGCCCTGGTGGCGTCGTACCCGCGGATTCTCACGGAGGCGGCAGCATGACCATCCGTCACTTCCTCAGGGACGACGACCTGTCGCCCGGCGAGCAGTCGGAGGTGCTGCAACTCGCCGCCGCGATGAAGAAGGACCGTTTCGGCTACCGTCCCTTCGAGGGGCCGCGCACTGTCGCGGTGCTGTTCGACAAGCCTTCCGCCAGGACCCGCATCTCGTTCCACACCGGCATCGGCGAGCTCGGCGGCCTGCCGCTGGTCGTCGACAACGTCTCGGTGCTCATGGGCCGCGGCGAGCCCACCGCCGACCTGGCCAGGGTGCTGGACCGGCAGGTCGCCGCCATCGTCTGGCGCACCTCCCGGCAGGAGCTCATCGACGAGATGGCCGCCCACTCGCGGGTGCCGGTCGTCAACGCGCTCACCGACGCGTTCCACCCCTGCCAGATCCTCGCCGACCTGCAGACCGTCCACGAGCGGATGGGCCGCACGGCCGGGCTCACGCTGACCTACCTGGGCGACGGCGCCAACAACATGGCCCACTCCTACCTGCTCGGCGGCGCCACGGCCGGCCTGCACGTACGGATCGCCGCCCCGGCCGGCTACCAGCCCGACGCGGTCGTCTTCGAGCAGGCCGCCGCCATCGCCGCCAGGACCGGCGGCTCCGTCGTCGCGTTGTCCGACCCGGCGGCCGCGGCGGAGGGCGCGCACGTGATCGCCACCGACACGTGGGTGTCCATGGGGCAGGAGGGGAAGGAGGCGCGGGTCGCCGCCCTCATGCCGTACCAGGTGAACGACGAACTGCTCGGCCACGCCGCGCCCGACGCGGTCGTGCTGCACTGCCTGCCCGCCTACCGCGGCAACGAGATCACCGAGGAGGTCCTGGAAGGCCCGCGCAGCGTCGTGTGGGACCAGGCGGAGAACCGCCTGCACGCCCAGAAGGCGCTCCTGCACTGGCTGGCCGCGCACGCCGGCCCGGACAGGGCGCCGGAGACCGCGTGATCATCCCGATGACCAAGGCGGCGCGGCAGGCGAAGATCACCGACCTGCTGCAGCGGCAGGCCGTGCGCTCCCAGCCCGAGCTGGCCAAGCTGCTCGCCGAGAGCGGCGTCGAGGTCACCCAGGCCACGCTCTCGCGTGACCTCGACGAGCTCGGCGCGCTCAAGCTGCGCGCCGAGGACGGTTCGCTGGTGTACGCGCTCCCCGGCGAGGGTGGCGGCCGCATCCCGCTGGCCAGGCTCGGCACCGGCGAGTCCCCGGCGGCCCGGCTGCACCGCATCGCGGAGGAACTGCTGGTAGGGGCCGAGGCCTCGGCCAACCTGGTCATCGTGCGCACCCCACCGGGCGCGGCCCAGTTCCTCGCCTCCGCCATCGACCACGCTGACTGGGAGTCCATCCTCGGGACCGTGGCGGGTGACGACACGATCCTCGTCATCAGCCGCGACCCGGCGGGCGGTCAGGCGGTCGCCGACGCGCTGCTGAAGGTGGCCGACCGACGTAGTCCGCCCACTCCGCCGTGAGTGGGCCGCGCCGTACGGACTTCCCGAACATCAGCACTGGAGACGAAGCACAATGCCCGACAGAGTGGTTCTCGCATATTCCGGCGGTCTCGACACCTCGGTCGCCATCCCCTACCTCGCCGAGAAGATGAACGCCGAGGTCGTCTGCGTCGCCGTGGACCTCGGCCAGGGCGGCGAGGACATGGAGCTCATCCAGAAGCGGGCCATGGACTGCGGTGCGGCCGAGTCGGTCGTCGTGGACGCGAGGGAGGAGTTCGCCGCCGACTTCTGCGTCCCCGCCCTGCAGGCCAACGCCCTCTACATGGACCGCTATCCGCTGGTGTCGTCGCTGTCGCGCCCGCTCATCGTCAAGCACCTGGTGTCGGCGGCCAAACGCTTCCGCGGCACCATCGTCTCCCACGGCTGCACCGGCAAGGGCAACGACCAGGTCCGCTTCGAGGCCGGCCTGGCCGCGCTGGCCCCCGACCTCGAGATCATCGCCCCCGCCAGGGACTTCGCCTGGACCCGCGACAAGGCCATTGAGTACGCCGAGGCCAAGGGCCTGCCCATCGAGACGTCGAAGAAGAACCCGTTCTCCATCGACCAGAACCTCTGGGGCCGCGCCGTCGAGACCGGATTCCTCGAGGACATCTGGAACGGCCCTACCGAGGAGGTCTACTCCTACACCGCCGACCCCCGGCAGCCGCGCCCGGCCGACGAGGTCGTGATCACGTTCGAGCAGGGTGTCCCGGTCAAGGTCGACGGCCGGGACCTCACCCCCTTCCAGGTGGTCGACGAGCTGAACCGGCGCGCGGGCGCGCAGGGCGTCGGCCGGATCGACATGGTCGAGGACCGCCTGGTCGGCATCAAGTCGCGCGAGGTGTACGAAGCGCCGGGCGCGATCGCGCTCATCGCCGCCCACAAGGAGCTGGAGAGCGTCACGGTCGAGCGCGACCTGGCCCGCTTCAAGCGGGGGGTCGACCAGCGCTGGAGCGAGCTCGTCTACGACGGCCTGTGGTTCTCGCCGCTGAAGAGCGCACTCGACGCCCTCATCGCCGACGTCCAGAAGCACGTCAACGGCGAGATCAGGATGATCCTGCACGGCGGCAACGCCACCGTGACCGGCCGCCGCTCCGACGACTCCCTGTACGATTTCTCGCTCGCCACCTACGACACAGGCGACACGTTCGACCAGTCGCTGGCCAAGGGCTTCGTCCAGCTCTTCTCCCTCCCGGCCAAGATCGCGGCCGCGCGCGACGCGAGAAGGCGCTGAGTTGCACTAAGGTCGCGCCGGGAGCGCAGGAGCTCGGGGAGCGCGAGACACGATGCCGGCGACCACGAAGCGGGCGCGATCATCGAACACGGCACGGAGGAGATGACGGTGAGTGATGGCAAGCCGATGCGGCTGTGGGGCGGACGTTTCGAAGGAGGTCCGTCCGACGCGCTGGCCCGGCTGTCGGTGAGCGTGCACTTCGACTGGCGGCTCGTGCCGTACGACCTGGCGGCGTCCAGGGCGCACGCCCGGGTGCTGCACAGGGCGGGGCTGCTCAGCGACGAGGAGCTCGAGCGCATGATCGGCGCGCTCGACGACCTCGAGCGGGCCTGCAAGGCCGGCGAGTTCCGGCCGACGGTCGCCGACGAGGACGTCCACACGGCGCTGGAGCGCGGCCTGCTGGAGCGGCTCGGCTCGCTCGGCGGCAAGCTCCGCGCCGGCCGCTCGCGCAACGACCAGATCGCCACCGACCTGCGCCTCTACCTCCGTGACCACGCCCGCACGATCGTCTCCCGCCTGGTCGAGCTGGAGACGGCGCTGATGGCGCAGGCCGAGCAGCACGCCGAGACGGCCGCGCCCGGCATGACGCACCTGCAGCACGCCCAGCCGGTCTCGTTCGGCCACCAGCTCCTGGCTCACGTGCACGCCTTCGCCCGCGACGTCGACCGGATCACCGACTGGGACAAGCGCGCCGCGGTCTCCCCGCTCGGCGCCGGCGCCCTGGCGGGCTCGTCGTTGCCGCTCGACCCGCAGGCCGTGGCCGAGGAGCTCGGCTTCTCCTCCGCCGCGCCCAACTCGATGGACGCCGTCGCCGACCGCGACTTCGCGGCGGAGTTCCTGTTCGCCGCGGCGCTGATCGGCGTCCACCTGTCGAGACTGGGCGAGGAGATCGTCCTGTGGGCCTCGCAGGAGTTCCGCTGGATCGAGATGGACGACGCCTACTCCACCGGCTCGTCGATCATGCCGCAGAAGAAGAACCCCGACGTGGCCGAGCTGGCCCGCGGCAAGTCGGGGCGGCTCATCGGCGACCTGACGGCGCTGCTGACCACGCTCAAGGGCCTGCCGCTGACCTACAACCGCGACCTTCAGGAGGACAAGGAGCCGGTGTTCGACGCGGTCGACACGCTGCTGCTGGTCCTGCCCGCGATGGCCGGCCTGGTGGCCACGATGCGGGTCAACACCGCCCGCATGGAGGCCTCCGCCCCCGACGGGTTCGCGCTGGCCACCGACCTGGCCGAACTGCTCGTACGCCGCGGGGTCGCCTTCCGCGAGGCGCACGAGGCGGTCGGACACCTCGTCGTGTGGTGCCAGGTCAACGACAAGGACCTGGGCGAGCTGACCGACGACGAACTGGCCAAGGTGTCGCCGCACCTGACGCCGGACGTCCGCGACGTGCTCAGCGTGCCGGGCGCGCTGGCCGCGCGCAAGGCCCACGGCGGCACCGCACCCGACCGCGTACGCGACCAGCTCGTCGCGCTCCGCGAGTCCGTCGACGCGCAGGCGGCATGGGCGGCGGGCAGCTGAGCTCCGCCCCGCTGCCGCGGAGCTTCTTCGACCGGCCGTCGCCCGAGGTGGCGCCCGACCTGCTCGGGCGCGTCCTCGTGCACGGCCCCGTCGCCGTGCGCCTCACCGAGGTCGAGGCGTACGGCGGCCCAGGAGAGGACCCCGCGGCCCACACCTATCGCGGCAGGACCCCACGGAACGCCGTCATGTTCGGCCCGCCCGGTCACGTCTACGTCTACTTCACCTACGGCATGCACTTCTGTGCCAACCTCGTGTGCCTGCCGGACGGCTCGGGCTCGGCGGTGCTGCTGCGGGCGGGCGAGGTGGTGGCGGGCCTCGACGTCGCCCGCGCCCGCCGTATGGGCGGTCAGGCCTCCGCGGGAGGCGGCCGGCGGGTCGCGGACCGTGATCTCGCCCGCGGGCCGGCCAGGCTCACGGTCGCCCTCGGCCTGCTGCGCGAGCACAACGGCATCGACGCGATCCGGCCGGGCGCGCAGGGCGACACGGAGGCGCTGTCGACGCAGGACCACCGGCTCACCGGTGTCCCGCACGGCTCGGTCATCATGCTGGAGGGAAGCCCCGCGGAGCCGGCCGCCATCAGGTCGGGCCCCCGCACCGGCATCTCGACGGCCAAGGAGACGCCGTGGCGGTTCTGGATCGACGGCGACCCGACCGTCTCGCCCTACCGCGCTCACGTGCCGCGGCGCCGCAACGCCGCGGCCACCTCCGTGGGGGAGGCGCCCAGCTCGTGAGAGCTGAAGATGTGCAGGAAATCGCCGGTGTCGATCTCCAGCATCTCGCTGCGCAGGCCCCACCGCCGGCGTACGTCGACCTTGATGTCCCAGATCGCCTCCCACGGCACGTGCCGCCTGCCCGCGAATCCGTGCACCACGGTGATCCCGCTGTCGTCGGCCGCCAGCCGTACGGGAACGAGCAGGTCGCGCAGGCCCATCGCGCCGATCAGCACGGTGGCGGGAACGGCCAGGATCATGCCGCCAACGTCGGCCCCCGCCCACCAGTAAAGGCCGAGCCCGGCGCATGCCAGAGCCCCTAAGATCTTCAAAACAGCCAGCTCGCGACGGACCCTCCACATGGACACGAAGCGTATCCAAGTGGCGGCCTGCCCGAGCGATCAGGCACGCTTGTACCGAATCGATGTCAACCCGTCTACTGGAAAGCCGGCACCGTGACCGACATTCTCGATGACCTCGCGTGGCGAGGCCTGATCGCGCAGTCCACCGACCTCGACGCCCTGCGCGCGTCCATGGCCAAGGGACCGATCACGGTCTATTCCGGTTTTGACCCCACCGCTCCTTCGCTGCACGTCGGCCACTTCGTGCCGCTGCTGACGCTGCGCCGCTTCCAGCTCGCCGGGCACCGCCCGATCGGCCTCGTCGGCGGCGCGACCGGCCTGATCGGCGACCCCAGCGGGCGCAACACCGAGCGTGCGCTCAACTCCAGCGACGTCGTCGCGGAGTGGGTGGACCGCCTGCGCGGTCAGGTCGGCCGTTTCCTCGACTTCGACGCGCAGCAGAACGCCGCGCTCATGGTGAGCAACCTCGACTGGACCGGCGAGCTGACCGCGATCGACTTTCTGCGCGACATCGGCAAACACTTCCCGGTCAACCGCATGCTGGCCAGGGAGGCCGTGTCCGCGCGCCTGTCGGGTGAGGGCCTGAGCTACACCGAGTTCAGCTACCAGATCCTGCAGTCCTACGACTACCTGGAGCTCTACCGCCGCTACGGCTGCACGCTGCAGATCGGCGGCAGCGACCAGTGGGGCAACATCACGGCGGGCGCCGACCTGGTCCGCCGCATCGAGGGCGCGCACGTCCACGCGCTCACCCTGCCGCTGATCACGAAGGCCGACGGTACGAAGTTCGGCAAGACGGCGGGCGGCGCCCTGTGGCTCGACCCCGAGATGACCTCGCCCTACGCCTTCTACCAGTACTTCCTCAACTCCGACGACCGCGACGTGATCCACTACCTCAAGGTGTTCACGTTCAAGAGCCGCGAGGAGATCGAGGAGCTGGAGAAGGCCGTCGCCGAACGCCCGTTCGCCCGCGAGGCCCAGCGCGCGCTGGCCGAGGATCTCACCGAGCTCCTTCACGGCAGGCGCGAGCTCGACGCGGTCGTGGCCGCCTCGAAGGCGCTTTTCGGGCAGGGCGCGCTGGAGGAGCTTCCCGCCACCACGCTCGGCGCCGCGCTCGCCGAGGTCCCGAAGGCCAAGGTCGACTCGCTCGGAGCGTCGTTCGTCGACCTGCTGTCCGACAGCGGTCTCGTGGAGTCGAAGTCGGCCGCCAGGCGGGCGGTCAAGGAGGGCGGGGCCTACCTCAACAACCTGAAGATCACCGACGAGTCCTACGTGCCGACCTCCGATGACCTGCTGGCGGGGCGCTACATGGTCCTGCGCCGCGGCAAGAAGTCGATCGGCGGCGTCGAGGTCGGCTGAACGGCCGCGGGAGGCGGGCCCTCCGCGTCACGCAGGGCCCGCCTGTCCTGCCGCGGCGTTCACTGGCGGGCGAACAATGTCACCGTCAGCCCTGGCAGGTCGCCCGAGTGCTTGGCGAGGTCGAGCTCGAAGCCCGCCTGACGCACCTCTTCGACCCGGTCGATGCCGTCGCCCTCCAGCCCCGACTTCTTGGTCCCGCGCCAGACGACCCACACCCGATCGTGCTGTCGCAGCGCCGCCGAGACATCGGAGCGCTCCGGATAGCCGAACCCTCCGGGATCGGGGGCGTCACCCGTCCTGAGCACGTCGACCGGCATCAGGGAGTCGGCATAGTAGTCGAAGCCCGAGCGCAGCTGGCTCTGCCCGTACACGATGGCATCGTCGGGCTCGGCCTTGATCACGCGCAGCGCCCACGGGATGTTCTCGAAACGCCCGTTCTCTTCGCGTACGTCCGCATGCTCCTGGATCGACAACCCGCACCCCAGCAGCACGACCACCGCGGCGGCCACCACGTGGAACCGGGGGAGAGCGGCCACGGCCATCCCGGCCAGCAGCGCCAGCGCGGGAGCGGTGACGAACAGGTAGCGGTCGACGTAGACCGGCGTCACCAGGTGGGACACCGCGAGCAGCAGCACCGGCGGCAGCAGCAGCCACCCGGCCAGCGCGAACGGCCACGGACCGCCGGCCGCGCCCGGGTCGCGCCCGCGCGCCGCCGCCCACAGCAGCGCCGCCCCTGCCACGGCCAGCGCGAACAGCAGCACGCCGAGCCCGGTCGTCCCCGCCGCCATCTTCGGGAACTTCAGCCACACCTCCGGTCCCCGCTGCGGGATCCAGCTGATGGCGTGGCGCTCGCCGTACCCGATGAGCCCCAGCACCACGGCGGGAACACACCCTGCGGCCAGCGCCGCGGCCATGCGCGTCAGCACACCGCGCCGGGCCAGGAACAGCTGAGCGGGCAGCACCAGCACCGCGAACAGGTGCGTCGAGCACACCAGCGCGACCGCCACCCCGTAAAGCACCCACCGCCGGCCGGCCGGCCGTTCGAGCGCCCGGTGCAACGCCCAGAATGACAGGACGACCGCCGCCGCGGCGAAGGCATAAGACCTGGCGAAGGCTCCGTAGTAGGACACCGTGGGCAGGATCGCGAAGACGGCCGCACCGATGACGCCGGCCCGGACGCTGTGCAGCCGCCGGCCCAGATCGGCCAGGAACCAGGCCGCCACGGCGATCGCCACCGCCGACGGGAACCGCAACCACACCTCCGCCGTGCCCGCCTTCACCCAGAAGTGCATGAACAGGTAGTACGGCAGAAAATGGCCGTCGATGTGCTGAGCCAGCTGCCACATCCCGGCCAGCGACCGGGAGGCGGCGCTGACGGTGGCGAGCTCATCGCCGTTGAGAGTGGCCGAGCCGGTGCCGGAGAATGCCGTGATCCCGGCGAGGGATGCCATCCACCAGGGCGCTGACGTGCGGACACGCGCGGCGGGACGCGCAGGGGGAGCGAGCGTGGCAGCAGTGGTCACCGGGGCAGGATACGCGTCGTAGGGTCAGACGCATGGCCAATGTGATGGTGTTCGACCTTTATGGCGTAATCGCTCGCACCCAGGCCCCGGAGAAGCGGCGGCGGCTCGTCGAACTGGCGGGCGTACCTGAGGAATCCTTCTGGGAGGCGTACTGGGCCTGCCGGCCGCCCTACGACGAAGGCCAGGACGGCGCCGCGTACTGGGGCGCGGTGGCCGGCCGGCTGGGCACCCGCTTCGCCGACGTGCCCGCGCTCATCGACGCCGACCTCGACAGCTGGTCCGACGTGGACGAGTCGATGGTCCAGGTCGTGCACGAACTGGCGGATCAGGGACACCGGCTGGGCCTGCTGTCCAACATCATCGGGGAACTGGTGCCCTACTGGGAATCGCGTCACGGTGACTTGCTGGGGCGGTTCGCCTCGGTGACGTTCTCGTGCCGGATCGGGGCGGCCAAGCCGGGGCGGCGGGCGTACGAACTGTGTGCGGAGCGGATCGGCACGACCCCGCAAAACATCCTCTTCCTCGACGACAACCTGGCGAACGTCGTCGGCGCGCGAGAGGCGGGGATGTCGGCGGAGCTGTTCGAGTCGCCAGAGCAGGTGCGGGCCCTCGCCGAGAAGGTCACGATCCACCGTTGAGCGCCCTGCTCCCGGATGGCGGGTGTCGGCTTCGTAACGCCCATACGGATCAACACCCGTGTTCTCCCTGCCCAGGGGAGCTTCTGCCGACGAACGGCTCGGGCGGACACCGGGCACAGGCACTGAACAAGGCTTCGTTGGGCCGGCCCGGCTGACCGCGGCGCTCCTCGCGCTGCCCGACACCCCCGGCACTTTGGACGCCGCGTCGTCGCGCGCAGCCCATGACCGCGGTGCTGCTCAAGAACCCGGAGGAACGCGGCCTGGTCGAACGCGCGCCGCGTCCTTGGCGCCGCAACGTCCTGGAGACCGGGCTCACCTCAAGCGGCCGCGCGGCGGTGGAGGCCGTTGACGGTCTGGCGGGTGCTCATCGAACGAGGACCAGGGCCGAATGCGGCACCGAGGAGCCGCCACGCCGCTGTTCCGATGGTCGAGGCCGTCACCAGCGCGACTTCTGATACGAGACCGCCCGCCACGCTGGTCGGACGGGACGACTTGACGTGTCGCGGGTCGTGACCTACTCTTTCAGTTCGCCCCGGGTGTGAGCCGGACACCGATCAGGTGGACGGGCCCCAGGGTAAGCCCTTTGACAGGACCAGTCGCTCGGCCGAGCCGTTTCGGCGCGCTCAGGCCTGAGCCGTCCGCGGGTGCGTCATGATCGCCGAAAAATCGGTTGTTTCGACACGCCTCGGATGGCACGGTACGTTACGGGGGCTGCCCCGGAAGCGGGGTGCGTCATCCTAAAAAGGTTGGTCGGTTCTTTACAAGCCCTCGGGTTTGACGGAGAAATCGGTCGGCTGATAAAGTAAAGTAAGCGAAGAAGACGCCTCCGAGCTGGGTTCAGTGGAATCTCGGTGGGGATGTATGCGTGCGTTTCTTGAGAACTCAACAGTGTGTTAAAAGCCAGTGCATGATGCACAACCCCGTCCATCGGCCCTTTTGTGGCTGGTGTTGACGGATTCCTTTTTGTTGGTTGGGTTCAGACCTTTTTTGGAGAGTTTGATCCTGGCTCAGGACGAACGCTGGCGGCGTGCTTAACACATGCAAGTCGAGCGGAAAGGCCC